>NZ_JBSGWV010000034.1:0-68958 GCF_053609105.1 Streptomyces sp. NPDC054975 | reverse complement strand
GGGCCGTGGCGGCCCGCGCCTGTGTACACTCCCCCGGCCCGCCCCCCGGCCGCCCCGGGGGTTTGTTCGCCGCCCCGGGGCCCCGGGCCCCCCCACCGGCGTCCGCGGTCCCCGGCACGGTTCCACGTCTGCGGGGGCAGGTCCCCACACACACTCAGTGGCCGTCCCGCGCACACCCGGCGCGCGGCGGTTGGACAGGGAGATACGACAGGTGGCAGCACCGAAGAAGGGCCGAGGGCCGGCGGGGGGACAGAGCCGGCCGGGCCGCGCCCTGGCATTCATCCTGATCGCCATGGTCGCGCTCACCGGCGGCATGTTCTGGTCGGGGCACACCACCCCGCGCCTGGGCATCGACCTCGCCGGCGGAACGTCGATCACGCTCAAGGCCAAGGCCGAGCCCGGTCAGGAATCGGCGATCAACGAGACCAACATGAACACCGCGGTCGGCATCATCGACCGCCGTGTCAACGGTCTCGGCGTCTCCGAGGCCGAGGTCCAGACGCAGGGCCGCGAGAACATCATCGTGAACATCCCTCGCGGGACGAACGAGAAGCAGGCCCGGGAGCAGGTCGGTACCACCGCCCAGCTCTACTTCCGCCCCGTGCTCGCCGTCACAGCCGCCGCGCCGCAGCCGGTGCCGAGCGCCGACTCCTCCGGCAAGCCGTCGACCTCGCCGAAGCCCTCCGCCTCCGGCACGACGCCGAGCGGGAAGCCGGCCACCCCGACGGCCACCGCCTCCACGCAGGGCCGGGCGCTCACCGAGGCCCTCAAGGCCCCGAGCCCCACGCCCACGGGCTCCTCCTCCGCGACCCCCAAGGCCCCGGAGACCCCCAAGGCGACCCAGACTCCTGACCCCGCCACCGCGGCGCTCGAGCAGAAGTTCGCCACCCTGAACTGCCTCGACCCCAAGCAGCAGGCCGCCGCCGGCCAGGGCGTCAAGCCCACCGAGCCGACCGTGGCGTGTGGCGAGGACGAGCCCGGCCAGTGGTCGAAGTACATCCTCGGCCCGGCCGAGGTCGAGGGCCGCGACGTCGACGACGCCAAGGGCACCTTCGACCAGCAGCGCGGCATGTGGATCGTCACCATGGACTTCACGAGCGAGGGCTCGAAGAAGTTCCAGTCGATCACCGGCAAGCTCTCGCAGCAGACCGACCCGCAGAACCGCTTCGCGATCGTCCTCGACGGTGAGGTCGTCTCGGCGCCCTCCGTGCGCACGACGCTGAGCGCCAGCGCGGAGATCTCCGGCAACTTCAACCAGCAGTCGGCCCAGGACCTCGGCAACATCCTGTCCTACGGCGCCCTGCCGCTCGCCTTCGAGACCCAGAGCGTCGACACCGTCACCGCCGCACTCGGCAGCGAGCAGCTGGAGGCCGGTCTGATCGCCGGCGCCATCGGCCTCGGACTCGTCGTGCTCTACCTGGTCGTCTACTACCGCGGCCTGTCGCTGATCGCCCTGCTCAGCCTGGGTGCCTCGGCGCTCCTCACGTACGTGATCATGTCCTTGCTCGGCCCGGCCATCGGCTTCGCGCTGAACCTGCCGGCCGTCTGCGGTGCCATCGTCGCCATCGGTATCACCGCGGACTCGTTCATCGTCTACTTCGAACGCATCCGCGACGAGGTCCGCGAGGGCCGCACGCTGCGCCCGGCCGTCGAGCGCGCCTGGCCGCGTGCCCGCCGCACGATCCTGGTCTCCGACTTCGTGTCGTTCCTCGCCGCCGCGGTGCTCTTCGTCGTCACCGTCGGCAAGGTCCAGGGCTTCGCGTTCACCCTCGGCCTGACCACCCTCCTCGACGTGGTCGTGGTGTTCCTCTTCACCAAGCCGCTGATGACGCTGCTCGCCCGGACGAAGTTCTACGGCGACGGCCACGCCTGGTCCGGACTGGACCCGAAGCGCCTCGGCGCCAAGCCGCCGCTGCGCCGCTCCCGCCGTGTCAACGCCCCCGTCGATCACCCGAAGGAGGCGTGAGATGGCGAAGAAGCGCGACAGTCTCGGCGCCCGACTCAACCGCGGTGAGGTCGCCTACGACTTCATCGGCAACCGCAAGCTCTGGTACAGCCTGTCCATCCTGATCACCATCACGGCGATCGTGGCGCTGGCCGTCCGCGGCCTGAACATGGGCATCGAGTTCCAGGGCGGTGCCGTCTTCACCACCCCGAAGTCCGAGGTCTCGGTCTCCCAGGCCCAGGAGTACGCGGAAGAGGCCTCCGGCCACGAAGCGCTGGTCCAGAAGCTCGGCAGCGGAGCGCTGCGCATCCAGGTCGGCGGCCTCGACACCGCGCAGTCCGACCAGGTCCGCGCCGAGCTCGCCAAGGACCTGAACATCCCCGAGAACAAGATCGCGGCCGAGCTGGTCGGCCCCAGCTGGGGTGAGCAGATCGCCAACAAGGCATGGACCGGTCTCGCGGTCTTCATGATCCTCGTGGTGATCTATCTGGCCATCGCCTTCGAGTGGAGAATGGCGGTCGCGGCGCTCATCGCCCTGATCCACGACCTGACCATCACCGTCGGCATCTACACGCTCGTCGGCTTCGAGGTCACGGTCGGTACGGTCATCGGTCTGCTGACGATCCTCGGTTACTCGCTGTACGACACCGTAGTCGTCTTCGACTCCCTCAAGGAGCAGACGAAGGACCTCACCAAGCAGAGCCGCTACACGTACAGCGACATGGCGAACCGCTCGATCAACGGCACGCTGGTCCGCTCGATCAACACCACCGTCGTCGCCCTGCTGCCGGTCGCCGGTCTGCTCTTCATCGGCGGTGGCGTCCTCGGCGCCGGCATGCTGAACGACATCTCGCTGTCGCTCTTCGTCGGCCTCGCCGCCGGTGCGTACTCCTCGATCTTCATCGCCACCCCGCTCGTCGCCGACCTCAAGGAGCGCGAGCCGGCGATGAAGGCCCTCAGGAAGCGCGTGCTCGCCAAGCGCGCCTCGGCGGCCGCCAAGGGCGAGTCCCTCGACGGCAACGACTCCGACGAGCACGGGGACGGCTTCGAGGGCGACGACCGCACCGCCGTCGTCGGCCAGCGTGGCCGTCGAGGGCGGGCGTCGGAGCAGCGCGGATGACCGCCGAGGCCCAGGACACCACGGCCCTGCTCCTCAGCCGGATCCGGGACGTCCCCGACCATCCGAAGCCCGGCGTGCTGTTCAAGGACATCACGCCGCTGCTGGCGGACCCGGAGGCGTTCAGCGCGCTCACCGACACCCTCGCCGCACTGTGCGTCACGCACGGCGCGACGAAGATCGTCGGCCTTGAGGCGCGTGGCTTCATCCTCGCCGCGCCGGTCGCCGTCCGGGCGGGCCTGGGCTTCGTCCCGGTCCGCAAGGCCGGCAAGCTCCCCGGCGCCACGCTGCGGCAGGCCTACGAGCTGGAGTACGGCACGGCCGAGATCGAGGTGCACGCCGAGGACCTGGCCGCGGGCGACCGCGTCATGGTCATCGACGACGTCCTCGCCACCGGCGGCACCGCCGAGGCCTCCATCGAGCTCATACGGCGCGCCGGGGCCGAGGTCGCGGGCGTCGCCGTCCTCATGGAGCTCGGCTTCCTGCCCGGCCGGGCCCGCCTGGAGCCCGCCCTGCGCGGCGCTCCGCTGGAGGCGCTGATCACGGTCTGACGCCACACACGTAGGCACCGCACAGGTGTGCGGTGAGGGGCGCCCCGGGAATCCCCGGGGCGCCCCTGCCGTTCTCCTGATATGTCCCGGAACGGGGACCACGCGCGCGTGGCGCCCGTCTCACCAACCGCACGCGTGAGCACGGCGGCCCCCGGGTCGATACCATGGCCTTTCCGGGCCTGACCGGGGGACCCGGTACCGCACGAGGAGCGCTCTTGCCAGACGAGGCCCAGCCACTCTCCGCCGCGCAGCCCGACCCGCAGGCCGAAAAGGCCGTAGCGGCGGGACCCGCGACGTCCCCGAACACGCCCGCGGAGAGCAGGCCCACGCCCGTGGCCCCCGCCCCGGCACCGGCCCAGGCCCCCGCGCCCAAGCCCGCGCCGGCCCCCGCCACCCGCTCCGGCGGCTCGTCCAACCGCGTGCGCGCACGCCTCGCCCGGCTCGGCGTCCAGCGGTCCTCCCCGTACAACCCGGTCCTCGAACCGCTCCTGCGGATCGTCCGTTCCAACGACCCGAAGATCGAGACGGCGACCCTCCGCCAGGTCGAGCGTGCCTACCAGGTCGCCGAGCGTTGGCACCGCGGCCAGAAGCGCAAGAGCGGCGACCCGTACATCACCCACCCGCTCGCCGTCACCACGATCCTCGCCGAGCTCGGCATGGACCCGGCGACGCTGATGGCCGGCCTGCTGCACGACACCGTCGAGGACACCGAGTACGGCCTCGACACCCTCCGCCGCGACTTCGGCGACCAGGTCGCCCTCCTCGTCGACGGCGTGACCAAGCTCGACAAGGTCAAGTTCGGCGAGGCCGCGCAGGCCGAGACCGTCCGCAAGATGGTCGTCGCCATGGCCAAGGACCCCCGCGTCCTGGTCATCAAGCTCGCCGACCGCCTGCACAACATGCGCACCATGCGCTACCTCAAGCGGGAGAAGCAGGAGAAGAAGGCGCGCGAGACCCTGGAGATCTACGCGCCGCTCGCCCACCGCCTGGGCATGAACACCATCAAGTGGGAGCTGGAGGACCTCGCCTTCGCGATCCTCTACCCCAAGATGTACGACGAGATCGTCCGGCTCGTCGCCGAGCGCGCCCCCAAGCGGGACGAGTACCTCGCCATAGTGACCGACGAGGTCCAGTCCGACCTGCGCGCCGCCCGCATCAAAGCCACCGTCACCGGCCGCCCGAAGCACTACTACAGCGTCTACCAGAAGATGATCGTCCGCGGCCGTGACTTCGCGGAGATCTACGACCTGGTCGGCATCCGCGTCCTCGTGGACACCGTCCGCGACTGCTACGCGGCCCTCGGCACCGTCCACGCGCGATGGAACCCGGTCCCCGGCCGGTTCAAGGACTACATCGCGATGCCGAAGTTCAACATGTACCAGTCGCTGCACACGACGGTCATCGGACCCAACGGCAAGCCCGTCGAGCTCCAGATCCGCACGTTCGACATGCACCGCCGGGCCGAGTACGGCATCGCCGCGCACTGGAAGTACAAGCAGGAGGCCGTCGCCGGCGCCTCCAAGGTGCGGTCCGACATGCCGAAGCACACCGGCAAGGACGACCACCTCAACGACATGGCGTGGCTGCGCCAGCTGCTCGACTGGCAGAAGGAGACCGAGGACCCCGGCGAGTTCCTGGAGTCCCTGCGCTTCGACCTGTCGCGCAACGAGGTCTTCGTCTTCACTCCCAAGGGCGACGTCATAGCGCTGCCCGCGGGCGCCACCCCCGTGGACTTCTCCTACGCGGTCCACACCGAGGTCGGCCACCGCACCATAGGCGCCCGGGTCAACGGGCGGCTCGTCCCGCTGGAGTCGACGCTCGACAACGGCGACCTGGTCGAGGTCTTCACCTCCAAGGCCGCCGGCGCCGGCCCGTCCCGCGACTGGCTCGGCTTCGTCAAGTCGCCGCGCGCCCGCAACAAGATCCGCGCCTGGTTCTCCAAGGAGCGCCGCGAGGAGGCGATCGAGCAGGGCAAGGACGCCATCGCGCGGGCCATGCGCAAGCAGAACCTGCCGATCCAGCGGATCCTGACCGGCGACTCGCTCGTCACCCTCGCCCACGAAATGCGCTACAGCGACATCTCCTCGCTGTACGCGGCGATCGGCGAGGGCCATGTCACGGCCCAGTCCATCGTCCAGAAGCTCGTCCAGGCGCTCGGTGGCGAGGAGGCCGCCACCGAGGACATCGCCGAGACCGCCCCGCCCGCGCGCGGCCGCTCCAAGCGCCGTTCCAACGCCGACCCCGGTGTCGTCGTCAAGGGCGTCGAGGACGTCTGGGTCAAGCTGGCCCGCTGCTGCACCCCGGTTCCGGGCGACCCGATCATCGGCTTCGTCACGCGCGGCAGCGGTGTCTCGGTGCACCGCAGCGACTGCGTCAACGTCGACTCGCTCTCCCGCGAGCCGGAGCGGATCCTGGAGGTCGAGTGGGCGCCCACCCAGTCCTCGGTCTTCCTGGTCGCCATCCAGGTCGAGGCGCTGGACCGGTCCCGGCTCCTCTCGGACGTCACGCGCGTCCTGTCGGACCAGCACGTCAACATCCTGTCGGCGGCCGTCCAGACCTCCCGTGACCGGGTGGCCACCTCGCGCTTCACCTTCGAGATGGGCGACCCGAAGCACCTGGGCCACGTCCTGAAGGCCGTCCGCGGGGTGGAGGGCGTCTACGACGTCTACCGCGTCACCTCGGCCCGCCGCCCGTAACCACGGCGTACGAGAGAAGGGCCCCGGTACCTGTCACAGGTACCGGGGCCCTTCTCGTACAACGTGGTGTCTCCTACCGGCCGCCGAACTCCTCCAGGCCCTTCAGCGCCTGGTCGAGGAGCGCCTGGCGGCCCTCCAGCTCACGCGCCAGCTTGTCGGCCTTGGCGTCGTTGCCCGCCGCACGGGCCGCGTCGATCTGCTTCTGGAGCTTGTCGACCGCGTCCTGCAGCTGGCCCGTCAGACCCGCCGCACGCGCGCGTGCCTCGGGGTTCGTCCGGCGCCACTCCGACTCCTCGGCCTCCTGGATCGCCCGCTCCACCGCGTGCATCCGGCCCTCGACCTTCGGCCGGGCGTCGCGCGGCACGTGGCCGATGGCCTCCCAGCGCTCGTTGAGGGAACGGAAGGCCGCGCGGGCCGCCTTCAGATCCTTCACCGGCACCAGCTTCTCGGCCTCGGCCGCGAGCTCCTCCTTCAGCTTGAGGTTCTCGGTCTGCTCCGCGTCCCGCTCGGCGAAGACCTCGCCGCGCGCGGCGAAGAACACGTCCTGGGCGCCGCGGAAGCGGTTCCACAGGTCGTCCTCGTGCTCGCGCTGGGCGCGGCCCACGGCCTTCCACTCCGCCATCAGCTCGCGGTAGCGGGCGGCCGTGCCACCCCAGTCCGTGGAGTTCGACAGCGACTCGGCCTCGGCGACCAGCTTCTCCTTGGCCTTGCGGGCGTCCTCACGCTGCGCGTCCAGCGAGGCGAAGTGTGCCTTGCGGCGCTTGGAGAACGCCGACCTGGCGTGCGAGAAGCGGTGCCACAGCTCGTCGTCGGACTTCCGGTCGAGCCGCGGCAGGCCCTTCCAGGTGTCCACGAGCGCGCGCAGCCGCTCACCGGCGGCCCGCCACTGCTCGCTCTGCGCCAGCTCCTCGGCCTCCTTGACCAGCGCCTCCTTGGCGCCGCGCGCCTCGTCGGCCTGCTTGGCCTTCTGGACCTTGCGCTCCTCGCGGCGCGACTCGACGGTCTCGACCAGCTTGTCGAGGCGCGTCGCCAGCGCGGCGAGGTCACCCACGGCGTGATGCTCGTCCACCTGCTGCCGGATGTGGTCGATCGCGGCAGTGGCGTCCTTCGCCGAGAGGTCGGTGGTCTTCACCCTCTTCTCGAGGAGGCCGATCTCGACAACCAAGCCCTCGTACTTGCGCTCGAAGTAGGCCAGTGCCTCCTCGGGAGTGCCGGCCTGCCACGATCCGACGACCTTCTCGCCCTCGGCAGTACGCACGTACACGGTGCCCGTCTCGTCGACGCGGCCCCACGGGTCGCTGCTCACAGCGCCTCCTCCACATGATGCCGACGAGGGGGCCCTCGCCCCCTGGGCATCGTCCACAGTTTCCCGGCGGGCCTCGCCCGCCCTCAACAACGCGGATACAGGACCGCGCTGCACAACGCCAATCTAGGCGACCGGCCGCCCGGCTGTCCGCTCTCCGCGCGACCGAAGTTCAACGGTCACACGGTGTGTCACTTCTTGGTGACCGTGCCCTTCTCGATCGTGACGGCCGACTTCGGCGCGCCGTCCTTGGCGCCGCCCTCGACCCCGCCCTCGGCGACGTCCTGGACGGCCTTCAGACCGGCCGCGTCGATCTTCCCGAACGGGGTGTAGCTCGGCGCCAGCTTGGTGTCCTTGTAGACGAGGAAGAACTGGCTTCCGCCGCTGCCCGGCTGGCCGGTGTTGGCCATCGCGACCGTGCCCGCCGGGAACGTCACCCTGCCGTCCGCGCCGGCCTTGCCGAGCGCGTCCAGGTTCTCGTCGGGGATCGTGTAGCCGGGGCCACCGGTGCCGTCGCCCTTGGGGTCGCCGCACTGGAGCACGAAGATGCCCTCGGTGGTCAGGCGGTGGCACTTGGTGCCGTCGAAGTACTTCTTGTCCGCCAGGTGCTTGAAGGAGTTCACCGTGTGCGGGGTCTTCGCGGCGTCCATGGTGATCGCGATGTCGCCCTTGTTCGTCTTCAGGGACATCACGTACGTGGCCTTCTTGTCGACGGCCATCGCCGGCGCCGGCGTCGTCGGCTCGTCCGAGGGCGTCGGGTTCGCCGAGTTCGACGGGCTGTCGCTCGCCGTGTTGTCGGAGCCCTTCTCGCCGCCGTCGGTCAGCGCGACCGAGGCGTACACCGCTCCACCGGCGGCCAGGACCACGGCGAGAGAGGCGGCGATCACGGTGTTGCGCCGCCTGGCCTTCACCTGCGCCTCGCGCCGCCGCTGCTGCTGGCGTTCGTACTTCTCCCTGGCAAGCTGCCGCCGCCGCTGATCGCTGCTGACCACGGGGTCTTCTCCCTGTCGCTCGTCTGTTCCTGTCCTGGCCGGATGTGCCCGTACCGTATACGGGTTGGCTGTGGAATACGCAGCGCCGGTAGGCTCTGATCTGCCGCTTCCGCTCCGCCGCACCCCGTGCCGGACGACATTTAAGGACGATCGTGCTGATTGCCGGGTTCCCCGCCGGGGCCTGGGGGACCAACTGCTATCTGGTCGCCCCCGCCGCAGGCGAGGAGTGCGTGATCATCGACCCGGGCCACCAGGCCGCCCAGGGAGTCGAGGAGACGCTGAAGAAGCATCGGCTCAAGCCCGTCGCCGTGGTCCTCACCCATGGACACATCGACCACGTCGCCTCCGTCGTCCCGGTCTGCGGCGCCCATGACGTACCCGCGTGGATCCACCCCGCCGACCGGTACATGATGAGCGACCCGGAGAAGGCCCTCGGCCGCTCCATCGGGATGCCGCTCATGGGCGAACTGACCGTGGGCGAGCCGGACGACGTGCACGAGCTCACCGACGGCGCCACGCTGGACCTCGCCGGACTGGAGTTCTCCGTCGCGCATGCGCCCGGTCATACCAAGGGGTCGGTGACCTTCCGGATGCCCCAGAGCCCGGAGATTCCCTCCGTGTTCTTCTCCGGGGATCTGCTGTTCGCCGGCTCCATCGGACGCACCGACCTGCCCGGCGGTGACATGGACGAGATGCTCGAATCGCTGGCCCGCGTGTGCCTGCCGCTCGACAACTCGACCGTGGTGCTGTCGGGACACGGTCCCCAGACGACCATCGGCCAGGAGCGCGCCACGAACCCGTACCTGCGGGACGTGGCGGCCGGCCTCGGGAGCACGCAGGCTCCCCGACGAGGAATGTGACGAGAACGCAGTGAGCACCTTCAAGGCCCCCAAGGGCACGTACGACCTGATCCCCCCGTACTCCGCGACCTACCTGGCGGTCCGGGACGCCATCGCCCGCCCCCTGCGGACGTCCGGCTACGGCTACGTCGAGACGCCCGGCTTCGAGGACGTCAACCTCTTCGCGCGCGGCGTCGGCGAGTCCACCGACATCGTCACCAAGGAGATGTACGCCTTCGAGACCAAGGGCGGCGACAAGCTCGCCCTGCGTCCCGAGGGCACCGCCTCCGTGCTGCGCGCGGCCCTGGAGGCCAGCCTCCACAAGCAGGGCAACCTGCCGGTCAAGCTCTGGTACTCCGGCTCGTACTACCGCTACGAGCGCCCCCAGAAGGGCCGCTACCGCCACTTCTCCCAGGTCGGCGCCGAGGCGATCGGCACCGAGGACCCGGCGCTCGACGCCGAGCTGATCATCCTCGCCGACCAGGCGTACCGCTCGCTCGGCCTGCGGAACTTCCGCATCCTGCTGAACTCGCTGGGTGACAAGGAGTGCCGTCCCGTCTACCGCGAGGCGCTGCAGACCTTCCTGCGCGGCCTCGACCTCGACGAGGACACCCTCCGCCGGGCCGAGATCAATCCGCTGCGCGTCCTGGACGACAAGCGCGAGTCCGTGCAGAAGCAGCTCGTCGGCGCCCCGCTGCTGCGGGACTACCTGTGCGACGCGTGCAAGGCGTACCACGAGGAGGTGCGTGCGCTGATCACCGCGGCGGGCGTGACCTTCGAGGACGACGCCAAGCTGGTGCGCGGCCTGGACTACTACACGCGCACGACCTTCGAGTTCGTCCACGACGGCCTGGGCTCGCAGTCCGCGGTCGGCGGCGGCGGCCGCTACGACGGCCTCTCCGAGATGATCGGCGGCCCCGCGCTGCCGTCCGTCGGCTGGGCGCTCGGCGTGGACCGTACGGTGCTGGCCCTGGAGGCCGAGGGCGTCGAGCTGGACCTCCCGGCGACCACCAGCGTCTTCGCGGTCGCGCTCGGCGAGGAGGCCCGGCGGGTCCTCTTCGGCAAGGTCACCGAGCTGCGCAAGGCAGGCGTCGCGGCGGACTTCTCCTTCGGCGGCAAGGGCCTGAAGGGCTCGATGAAGGACGCCAACCGTTCCGGCGCCCGCTTCGCGATCGTCGCCGGCGAGCGCGACCTCGCCGAGGGCGTCGTCCAACTCAAGGACATGGAGGCCGGCGAGCAGGAGCCGGTGGCCCTGGACGAGCTGGTCGACACCGTCCGGGCCAAGCTGGCCTGATCTGCCACAGGGACGGGCCCCGGCGCTCTGCCGGGGCCCGTCCTTATGTCCGCCGAACGGTGGACAGGGGTCCGTGTGCGGCACAATGACCGTGCCCGGAAGCAGGCGAGCGAAGTGATGGATCGGGATATGACGAAGACCGCGGTGGACGAGTCGGCGCGCGACACGATCGGCGCGAGCCGCGCCCTCGCCTGGCTGCTCGTGATCACCGGCGCCGCGGGGCTGCTCGCCTCCTGGGTGATCACGATCGACAAGTTCAAGCTGCTCGAGGACCCGAACTTCACCCCCGGGTGCAGCCTCAACCCGGTCGTCTCCTGCGGCAACATCATGAAGAGCGAGCAGGCGTCGGTGTTCGGCTTCCCGAACCCCATGCTCGGCCTCGTGACGTACGCGATGGTGATCGCGATCGGTGTGGCCCTCCTGGCGGGCGCCAGCCACCGCCGGTGGTACTGGCTCGGCCTGAACGCGGGCACGCTGTTCGGCGTCGGTTTCTGCACCTGGCTCATGCAGCAGTCGCTGTACGAGATCAACGCGCTCTGCCTCTGGTGCTGCCTGGCCTGGGTCGCCACGATCGTCATGTTCTGGTACGTGACCTCGCACAACGTCCGCAACGGCGTCATCCCCGCCCCGCGCGGCCTGCGGACCTTCTTCGACGAGTTCACCTGGGTCCTGCCCGCCCTGCACATCGGGATCATCGGCATGCTGATCCTCACGCGCTGGTGGGACTTCTGGACCAGCTGACGGGTTCGGGCGGCGCTGTCAGTGGTCTGACTTAGGCTTCATGACGTGGAGCCCGACCTCTTTACCGCAGCCGCCGAAGAGCGCCAGGAGAAGGACCCGTCCAGCAGCCCCCTGGCCGTGCGGATGCGCCCGCGCACCCTCGACGAGGTGCTCGGCCAGCAGCACCTGCTCAAGCCGGGCTCACCGCTGCGCCGGCTCGTCGGCGACGGCGGCGGAGGCCCGGCGGGCTCCTCCTCCGTGATCCTCTGGGGCCCGCCCGGCATCGGCAAGACCACCCTGGCGTACGTCGTCTCCAAGGCGACCAACAAGCGCTTCGTGGAGCTCTCCGCGATCACGGCGGGCGTCAAGGAGGTCCGGGCCGTCATCGAGGGCGCCCGGCGCGCCGCCGGCGGCTTCGGCAAGGAGACCGTCCTCTTCCTCGACGAGATCCACCGCTTCTCCAAGGCCCAGCAGGACTCGCTTCTCCCGGCGGTGGAGAACCGCTGGGTGACGCTGATCGCGGCGACGACGGAGAATCCGTACTTCTCGATCATCTCCCCGCTGCTCTCCCGCTCCCTCCTCCTCACGCTCGAACCGCTCACCGACGACGACCTGCGTGATCTGCTGAAGCGGGCCCTCACCGAGGACCGGGGGCTCGGCGGCGCGGTCACGCTGCCCGAGGACGCCGAGGCCCATCTGCTGCGGATCGCCGGCGGCGACGCGCGGCGGGCGCTCACGGCCCTGGAGGCTGCGGCGGGCGCCGCCATCGCCAAGGGCGAGCCGGAGATCAGCCTCTCGACGGTCGAGGAGACCGTCGACCGCGCGGCGGTGAAGTACGACCGGGACGGCGACCAGCACTACGACGTGGCCAGCGCGCTCATCAAGTCCATCCGCGGCTCGGACGTGGACGCGGCGCTGCACTATCTGGCCCGCATGATCGAGGCGGGGGAGGACCCCCGGTTCATCGCCCGCCGTCTGATGATCTCCGCCAGCGAGGACATCGGCCTGGCCGATCCGACCGCCCTGCCGATCGCCGTCGCGGCCGCCCAGGCCGTCGCGATGATCGGCTTCCCCGAGGCCGCGCTGACCCTGAGCCACGCCACGATCGCCCTGGCCCTGGCCCCCAAGTCGAACGCGGCGACCACCGCGATCTCCGCGGCCCAGGCGGACGTACGCAACGGCCTGGCGGGCCCGGTCCCGGCGCACCTGCGCGACGGCCACTACAAGGGCGCGGCCAAGCTCGGCCACGCCCAGGGGTACGTCTACCCGCACGACGTCCCGGGCGGCATCGCGGCCCAGCAGTACGCCCCCGACGCCGTCCACGGCAGGCGCTACTACGAACCGACGCGCTACGGCGCGGAGGCGCGGTATGCCGACGTGGTGGAGAAGGTACGGGAGCGGCTGCGCGGCGACGGCTGACGACTGGAGCCAGGCGCGTGCACCGGCCCCCGCTCGACCCGGTACACTCATGTGCAGTGCTGCGTCCCGTGTCCGGCTTCGGCCGGCGCCACCAGAACGGGACATGCAGCCGGAGCCCCGCCCCAGGCGGGATCTCCAGGAGCGTCGCGCACCTTCGAAGGTGTCGCGGGCAACCCATCACCTCCCCGGATCCCCGGGACAAGGCGATGGGTCGTTCGCGTGCTGCACGTATGTGCCCAGACCAGGGAGCGGCTGCCCGACAGGTCCTTGACGACCGTTCGGGTTTCCCCGGCTGCGGATGCGACCTCCTCTAACCCTGGTGAAGCCGTATTCGTACAGATAGAGAGGTTGGTTCATGCCGAACCAGTCCCGTCCCAAGGTCAAGAAGTCGCGTGCCCTCGGCATCGCGCTGACCCCGAAGGCCGTCAAGTACTTCGAGGCCCGCCCCTACCCGCCGGGCGAGCACGGCCGTGGCCGCAAGCAGAACTCGGACTACAAGGTCCGTCTGCTCGAGAAGCAGCGTCTGCGCGCGCAGTACGACATCAGCGAGCGCCAGATGGCGCGCGCCTACGACCGCGCCAAGAAGGCCGAAGGCAAGACGGGCGAGGCGCTGGTCGTCGAGCTCGAGCGTCGCCTCGACGCCCTGGTCCTGCGTTCGGGCATCGCCCGCACCATCTACCAGGCCCGCCAGATGGTCGTGCACGGTCACATCCAGGTCAACGGTGGCAAGGTCGACAAGCCGTCGTTCCGTGTCCGTCCCGACGACGTCGTGATGGTCCGCGAGCGCTCCCGCGAGAAGCCGCTGTTCCAGGTGGCCCGTGAGGGTGGCTTCGCCGCCGACGGTGAGACCCCGCGCTACCTGCAGGTCAACCTGAAGGCCCTGGCCTTCCGCCTCGACCGCGACCCGAACCGCAAGGAAATCCCGGTCATCTGCGACGAGCAGCTGGTCGTCGAGTACTACGCCCGCTGATCAAGGCGTCGTAGTACCACCCCCGCGGTGTTCAGCCCGCCGCTTCCCCGCTCTTACCAGTGGGGGAGCCGGCGGGCTTCCGCGTTCTCCGGGGCCTTCGTACGGAACGGGCGCGGCGCCCGGGAGCCCGTCACGCCGGCGGCCGGATCCCGACGCTCGCTGAGCGCCCGGTCCACCGTCGCGTCCAGCGAGAGCGCCTGTCCCTCCTGTACCGACGCCCCGTAACGCTCCGCGCCCAGCAGCTCTCCCGCCTCACTCGCGCAGAGCGACCGCGGCCTGTTGAAGTACCCGGAGCCGAACAACTGCACGCCCACCGTGTCCCACACCGGCAGCGCGGCACCCTGCAGGACGGCCGCCTCCGAGGGATCGCCCTCGCTCGCCGTCACCAGCGCGAGCAGCTCGATCGCCAGGACCAGGCCGACCAGGTCGTGGAAGGTGTGGTTGATCGTCACGCACTCGGTCAGCAGCGCCCGCGCCTCGCCGTGATCGCCCCTGCCCCACGCCGCGTACGCCAGCACGTAGAGCGCGTACGCCTTGGTCCAGCGCTCGCCGCGCTCCTCGCAGATCTCGCGCACGTCCTCGCAGAGCGCGATCGCGCCCTCCAGGTCGCCGAGGAAGACCCGGGCCATCGCCAGCTCGACCTGGGCCATCAGCACGTTGCTGTTCAGCTCGCCGAGCTCCCGGTACGCCTCCAGGGCCCGGCCGATCACCTCCGCCGCGCGCGGCATGTCGTCCGAGAGCAGCGCGAGGCAGCCCATCCGATGCGTCGCGTACGCCTCCGCCAGGGCGTTGCCGGTCGCGCGGGCCCGCTCGCGGCACTCGTGCAGCGCCGCCACCCCCGCCGTGCCGTCGCCCTGCAGGATCGCCACATAACCAAGGACCCACAGCGCCTTCAGCCGGGCGGAGGCATGCTCGCCGCGGTCGGGGTGTTCCGCGTCGCCGGCGAGCGCCCGGTCCAGCCAGTGCCGCCCCTCGGCCAGCCGCCCGCAGCCCACCCAGGCGAACCAGAGCGTCCCCGCCAACTGCTGTGCCAGGTGCGCCTCGTCCGGATCCTCCAGACAGAGTTCGAGTGCCGCCCGCAGATTGGGCAGCGCAGCGTCCAGACCGGCCGCGACCTCGGCCTGCCGGGGGCTGAACCACTCCAGCTCGCACCAGGTGGCCAGGCCCATGTACCAGTCGCGATGGCGGCGGCGCATGCGCTCGGTGTCCCCGAGCGCCGCAAGCCATTCCGCCCCGTACGCGGTGACGGTGTCCAACATCCGAAATCGCGGTCCGGCGGGCGTGAGCTCCCGTACGACCAGCGACTGGGAGAGCAGCCCGCCGAGCACGTCCAGGATCCGCTCCGCCGGAAGCTCCCGCCCCGCGCAGACGTACTCCACCGCCTCCAGGTCGAACGGCCCGGCGAAGACCGAAAGGCGTGCCCAGAGCAGCCGCTCCTCCGGGGTGCACAGCTCATGGCTCCAACCGATCGCCGTCCGCAGCGTCTGGTGCCGGGGGAGCGCGCCCCGCGCGCCGTCGGCGAGCAGCCGGAACCGGTC
This sequence comes from Streptomyces sp. NPDC054975, assembly GCF_053609105.1. Classification (NCBI taxonomy): domain Bacteria; kingdom Bacillati; phylum Actinomycetota; class Actinomycetes; order Kitasatosporales; family Streptomycetaceae; genus Streptomyces; species Streptomyces sp. NPDC054975. The sequence continues at coordinate 53,574 of NZ_JBSGWV010000034.1, read as the reverse complement.
GTCGAGCCGGTGCAGCACCTGCTCCACGGTGAGCAGCGGCAACCGGGCGGCCGCCAGTTCCAGGGCCAGGGGAATCCCGTCGAGCCGTCGGCACAGCTCACGTACGGCGGCCGCGTCGAAGTCCGACCCGGTCCTGTCCTCGGCGCCGCCCGTCGCGCCGGGCACCCCGGCCGCCGACGCCCTCGCCAGGAACAGCCGCTCCGCGTCCTCCTGGCCCATCGGCGCCAACGTGAAGACCGTCTCCCCGTCCACCCGCAGCGGGCGGCGGCCCACCGCGAGGACGGTGAGGCCGGGGCAGCGCTGCAGGAGCTGCCGCAGCAGCGGGGCGCACTCCTCGACGAGGTGCTCGAACCCGTCCACGACGAGCAGGACCCGGCGCTCCGCGAGATGGTCGATCAGCGTCTCGTCGGGGGTGCGCAGCGTGTGGTCGGTCAGCCCCAGCGCCTCGACCAGCGCGTACGCCACGAGATCGGGGTCGCGCAGCACCGAGAGGTCGGCGAGCCACGTGCCGTCGGCGTAGCGTTTCTCCGCCGCGGACGCGACTCTCAGAGCGAGCCGGGTCTTGCCCACACCGCCCATCCCGACGACCGTGACCAGCCGGGATTCGCCCAGGAGCCGGGCGAGTTCGTCCTGCTCGCCGGACCGTCCGAGGAACCGGTTCAGCTCGGCAGGGAGATTGCTCCTTCGCATGGGACACGGAGCGTACCGACCCGCATGCTCTCCGTACAATCGGTCCAGGCGAATCCCCTGCCAGGAGCCGCCTCGCGACGGCAAATGCGGTACGGGGAAAGAGCCCGGGCGCGATAGGGTCGGAGAACGACTTTTCGCAAGGGCCCAACGACAACAGAGAGCGGTGCGGAGTGACCGGTGGAGAGGTTGCCGGGATTCTGGTGGCCGTGTTCTGGGCGATTCTCGTCTCCTTCCTCGCCGTGGTTCTGGTGAGACTGGCGCAGACGCTCAAGGCGACCACCAAGCTCGTGGCGGACGTGACCGAACAGACCGTCCCGCTGCTCAGCGACGCCTCCGCCACCGTGCGAGCGGCACAGACCCAGCTCGACCGGGTCGACGCCATCGCCTCGGACGTCCAGGAGGTCACCTCCAACGCCTCCGCGCTCTCCACCACCGTCGCCTCGACCTTCGGTGGCCCGCTCGTCAAGGTCGCGGCCTTCGGCTACGGAGTGCGCAAGGCCCTCGGCCGCGGCCGGGACGAGGCGCCGTCGGCGCCCGCGCCCACGCGCCGAACCGTAGTCGGTCGCACCGTGCCGTCCGCGCGGCGCCGGAAGCAGAAGGGCTGAGCCGCCGATGTTCCGCCGTACGTTCTGGTTCACCGCAGGCGCCGCAGCCGGCGTGTGGGCCACCACCAAGGTCAACCGGAAGCTCAAGCAGCTGACCCCGGAGAGCCTCGCCGCGCAGGCGGCGAACAAGGCGATCGAGACCGGCCACCGGCTCAAGGACTTCGCGCTCGACGTCCGGGCCGGCATGGTCCAGCGCGAGGCCGAACTCGGCGAGGCACTCGGCCTGGAGGCCTCCGTGGACGCCCCCGCCGACCGCGAGCTCCCGGCGCCGCGCCACAGGGCCGTGCTCGACCCGACCCACCTGACCACCAAGCCCACGTATTCGTACCGCACGATTTCGTACAACCGGAATGAGGACCACTGATGGAGTCGGCTGAAATCCGCCGCCGCTGGCTGAGCTTCTTCGAGGAGCGCGGGCACACCGTCGTGCCTTCGGCGTCGCTCATCGCGGACGACCCGACTCTGCTTCTGGTCCCCGCCGGCATGGTTCCCTTCAAGCCGTACTTCCTCGGCGAGGTGAAGCCGCCCTTCCCGCGCGCCTCCAGCGTGCAGAAGTGCGTGCGGACGCCCGACATCGAAGAGGTCGGCAAGACCACCCGCCACGGCACGTTCTTCCAGATGTGCGGCAACTTCTCCTTCGGCGACTACTTCAAGGAAGGCGCCATCAAGCTCGCCTGGGAGCTGCTGACCACCTCGGTGGAGCACGGCGGCTACGGGCTCGAGCCGGAGAAGCTCTGGATCACCGTCTACCAGGAGGACGACGAGGCCGAGCAGATCTGGCGCGACGTCGTCGGCGTCCCCGCCGAGCGCATCCAGCGCCTCGGCAAGAAGGACAACTACTGGTCGATGGGCGTCCCCGGCCCCTGCGGCCCGTGCTCCGAGATCAACTACGACCGCGGCCCCGAGTTCGGCGTCGAGGGCGGCCCGGCCGTCAACGACGAGCGGTACGTGGAGATCTGGAACCTGGTCTTCATGCAGTACGAGCGCGGCGAGGGCTCCGGCAAGGAGGACTTCCCGATCCTCGGCGAGCTGCCGTCGAAGAACATCGACACCGGCCTCGGCCTCGAGCGCCTCGCGATGATCCTGCAGGGCGTACAGAACATGTACGAGACCGACACCCTCAAGGTCGTCATCGACAAGGCCACCGAGCTCACCGGTGTCGACTACGGCAAGGCCCACGAGAGCGACGTCTCGCTGCGTGTGGTGGCCGACCACATGCGGACGTCCGTGATGCTCATCGGTGACGGCGTCACCCCGGGCAACGAGGGCCGCGGCTATGTGCTGCGCCGCATCATGCGCCGCGCCATCCGCAACATGCGCCTGCTCGGCGCCACGGGCGTGGTCGTCCAGGACCTCGTCGACGTGGTCATCGACACCATGGGCGAGCAGTACCCGGAGCTGGTCACCGACCGCAAGCGGATCGAGACCGTCGCCCTGGCCGAGGAGGCCCGCTTCCTCAAGACGCTCAACGCCGGCTCGAACGTCCTCGACGGCGCCGTCACCGAGACCAAGGCCGCCGGCTCCACCGTCCTGCCCGGCGACAAGGCGTTCCTGCTCCACGACACCTGGGGCTTCCCGATCGACCTCACCCTGGAGATCGCCGCCGAGCAGGGGCTCTCCGTGGACGAGGCCGGCTTCCGCCGCCTCATGCAGGAGCAGCGGGACAAGGCCAAGGCCGACGCCAAGGCCAAGAAGACCGGCCACGCCGACGTCGCCGCCTACCGCGAGATCGCCGACGGCAGCGGCGCCACCGAGTTCACCGGCTACACCAACACCGAGGGCGAGACCACGGTCGTCGGTCTGCTGGTCAACGGCGTCCCGTCGCCGGCCGCCTCCGAGGGCGACGAGGTCGAGGTCGTCCTGGACCGCACCCCCTTCTACGCCGAGGGCGGCGGCCAGCTCGCCGACCAGGGCCGGATCAAGCTGCACAGCGGCGCCGTCATCGACGTCCGCGACGTCCAGCAGCCGGTCCCCGGCGTCTCCGTGCACAAGGGTTCCGTCCAGGTCGGCGAGGTGACGGTCGGCGCCACCGCCTACGCCGCCATCGACGTCCGCCGCCGCCGGTCCATCGCCCGTGCCCACTCCGCCACGCACCTGACGCACCAGGCCCTGCGTGACGCCCTCGGCCCGACGGCCGCCCAGGCCGGTTCGGAGAACTCGCCCGGCCGCTTCCGCTTCGACTTCGGTTCGCCCAACGCGGTGCCCGGCACGGTCCTCACGGACGTCGAGCAGAAGATCAACGAGGTCCTCGCCCGCGAACTCGACGTGCACGCCGAGGTCATGCCGATCGACGAGGCCAAGCGTCAGGGCGCCATCGCCGAGTTCGGCGAGAAGTACGGCGAGAAGGTCCGTGTCGTCACCATCGGCGACTTCTCCAAGGAGCTGTGCGGCGGTACGCACGTCCACAACACCGCCCAGCTGGGTCTGGTGAAGCTGCTCGGCGAGTCGTCGATCGGCAGTGGCGTGCGCCGGGTCGAGGCCCTCGTCGGTGTCGACGCCTACAACTTCCTCGCCCGGGAGCACACGGTCGTCGCCCAGCTCCAGGAGCTGGTCAAGGGCCGTCCCGAGGAGCTGCCGGAGAAGATCTCCGCCATGCTCGGCAAGCTGAAGGACGCCGAGAAGGAGATCGAGAAGTTCCGCGCCGAGAAGGTGCTGCAGGCCGCCGCCGGTCTGGTCGAGAGCGCCCAGGACATCCGCGGCGTCGCCCTCGTCACCGGCCAGGTGGCCGACGGCACCTCCGCCGACGACCTGCGCAAGCTCGTCCTCGACGTGCGCGGCCGCATCTCCTCGGACCGGCCGGCCGTCGTGGCCCTGTTCACCACGGCCAACGGCCGCCCGCTGACGGTCATCGCCACCAACGAAGCCGCCCGCGAGCGCGGTCTCAAGGCCGGTGACCTCGTCCGTACGGCCGCCAAGGCCCTCGGCGGCGGCGGTGGCGGCAAGCCGGACGTCGCCCAGGGCGGCGGCCAGAACCCCGAGGCCGTCGGCGAGGCCATCGACGCCGTCGAGCGCGTCGTCGTGGAGACCGCGTGACGATGCGCCGCGGTCGTCGCCTCGCGATCGACGTCGGGGACGCCCGGATCGGGGTCGCCTCGTGCGACCCCGACGGGGTCCTCGCCACCCCGGTGGAGACCGTGCCGGGACGTGACGTCCCGGCCGCCCACCGGCGGCTGCGACAGATCGTCGAGGAGTACGAACCGATCGAGGTCGTGGTCGGCCTCCCTCGCTCCCTCTCCGGAGGCGAGGGTCCGGCCGCGGCCAAGGTCCGGCGCTTCGCCGGGGAGCTGGCCAAGGGCATCGCGCCGGTGCCGGTCCGACTGGTCGACGAGCGGATGACGACGGTGACGGCGACGCAGGGGCTGCGGGCCTCGGGGGTGAAGTCCAAGAAGGGGCGGTCCGTCATCGACCAGGCCGCCGCTGTGATCATCCTTCAGGCAGCTCTTGAGTCCGAACGGGTATCGGGTAATCCGCCCGGCGAGGGCGTCGAAGTGGTCATCTGATCGCGATACGGTAACGTTCCGCGCGATGCGGCGTGTTCGAACAGCTGCCGCACTACGTAGAGGCGGACTGTCCGGAAGCCTCGCGGCTGGTTGGGGATCGATGACTGAGTATGGCCGGGGCTCCGGCTCCGAACCGTGGCATCCCACGGACCCGTTGTACGGGGACCAGGGATGGGGAGGTCAGCAGCCGTACGCGCAGCAGGACCAGCAGTACGGCCAGCAGGACCCGTACGGCCAGGACCTCTACGGCCAGGGTCAGTCGCAGGGCTACGACCCCCAGTACCAGCAGCAGGCGCAGTACCAGCAGCACCCGCAGCAGTACGTCGATCCGGCCGCGTACGGCGGGTACCAGCAGGAACAGCAGGCACCGCACCACGGTCAGGGCTACGACACGCCCGGGTATCCCGGACAGCAGTACGACCCCAGCTGGGAGACCGGCCAGGCGGCCATGCCGTACGGCACGACCCCGGCGGATCCCTACGGTGGCCAGGACCCGGACCTCTACGGCACCCCCGAGGCGTACCCGCCGCCGCAGCCCCCGGGCCGGCGGCAGGCTCCGCCGGAGCCCGTCACCGACTGGGAGGCGGAGCCCCGGGAAGAGGAGCGGCACCCCTTCTTCACGGGTGAGGACGACGGCGACGACGCGTACGACGACGAGCCGGCCGACCGGCGCTCGTCGCGTGGCGGCGGCCGCGACCGGCGAGGCGGCAAGGGCAAGAAGAAGAGCAGGAACGGCGTGGCGTGCCTCGTCGTGGCTCTCGTCCTCGCGGGCGGTGTGGGCGGCATCGGCTACTTCGGCTACCAGTTCTGGCAGGGCCAGTTCGGCGCGGCACCCGACTACGCGGGCGAGGGCAGCGGCGAGGTCCAGGTCGAGATCCCGAAGGGCGCCGGCGGCTACGAGATCGCCAACATCCTGAAGAAGGCGGGGGTCATCAAGAGCGTCGACGCCTTCGTCTCGGCACAGGAGAAGAACCCGAAGGGCAATGCCATCCAGGCAGGCGCCTACACGCTGAAGATGAAGATGTCGGCGGAGAGCGCCGTCGACCTGATGCTGAGCCCCGAGAGCCAGTCCGGGCTCGTCATCCCCGAGGGCATGCGGAACGTCTGGGTCTACGAGCAGATCGACAAGAAGCTCGGCCTCGAGAAGGGCAAGACGCAGGGCATCGCGAAGGCGAAGGCGAACGACCTCGGCCTGCCGGACTGGGCGAAGAACCACCAGGGCGTGAAGGACCCGCTGGAGGGCTTCCTCTACCCGGCGAAGTACCCCATGGTCAAGGGGAACAAGCCCGAGGACGTGCTGAAGAAGATGGTCGCGCGTTCGAACGCGGAGTACGCCAAGTACGAGCTGGAGGCCAAGGCGAAGGAGCTCGGCGTCGACAGCCCCTGGCAGCTGATCACGATCGCCAGCCTCGTCCAGGCGGAGGGCACCTCGCACGACGACTTCCGCAAGATGGCCGAGGTCGTCTACAACCGCCTCAAGACCAACAACCCGCAGACCTACGGCAAGCTCGAGTTCGACTCGACGTACAACTACATCAAGAACCAGAGCAAGATCGACCTCACGCTCGAAGAGCTGCGGAAGTACGACAACGTCTACAACACGTACTTCTACAAGGGCCTGCCGCCGGGACCGATCGGCAACCCGGGTGCCGAGGCGCTCAAGGGCGTCACCAACCCGACCAGCGACGGTTGGTACTACTTCATCTCGCTCGACGGCAAGACCTCGCAGTTCACCAAGACGAACGCCGACCACCAGAAGCTGGTCGAGGAGTTCAACAAGTCGAGGAAGAACTGATGCGGACCACTCGCCGGGCGGCGGTTCTCGGCTCGCCCATCGCCCACTCGCTCTCCCCGGTCCTGCACCGGGCGGCCTATGCCGCGCTCGGCCTCGACACCTGGACGTACGACCGGTTCGAGGTCGACGAGGCCGGGCTGCCCGCGTTCGTCGCGGAGCTCGACGCGTCCTGGGCCGGTCTTTCGCTGACCATGCCGCTGAAGCGGGCGATCATTCCGCTGCTCGACGAGATCAGTGACACGGCCGCCTCGGTCGAGGCCGTGAACACGGTCGTGTTCACCGACGACGGCCGCAGGGTCGGCGACAACACCGACATCCCCGGCCTGATCGCCGCCCTGCGGGAGCGGGGTGTCGAGAAGGTCGAGTCGGCCGCGATCCTCGGCGCCGGTGCCACCGCCTCCTCCGCGCTCGCCGCGCTCGCGCGGATCTGCGCGGGTCCGGTCACCGCCTACGTACGGAGCGAGGCGCGGGCCGAGGAGATGCGGGGCTGGGGCGAGCGGCTCGGCGTCGACGTGCGGACCGCCGACTGGGCGCAGGCGAACCGGGCGTTCTCCGCCCCACTCGTCATCGCCACCACCCCGGCCGGCAGCACCGACGCGCTCGCCGCCGAGGTCCCGGACGCCCCCGGCACCCTCTTCGACGTGCTGTACCACCCGTGGCCGACACCCCTCGCCGCGGCCTGGTCCGCGCGCGGCGGCGCCGTGCTCGGCGGCCTCGACCTCCTGGTCCACCAGGCCGTACTCCAGGTCGAGCAGATGACGGGCGTCGCCGAGGCGCCGCTGGCCGCGATGCGTGCGGCGGGCGAGAAGGCCCTCGCTGACGCGTGAGTGGTACGGAGACACTGGCCGCGGGCTTCGGCGGCGAGCTGGTCAGGCTGCTGTGGCACCTGCTGCCCGACTGGCTGAAAATCGCCCTCGCCGCCCTGGGGCTGACCTGCCTCGTGGTGGCGGGCGCGCGTCGGCTGTGGCGCGTCGTCCGCGCCTCCCGACCGGCGAGCTGACCCCTCGGCCGACCCGATCTGACATTGTCCGCGTCCGATACCTGGACCGACGGCCAGGTTCCGCCCCCGGACGTGGGAGGATCGGTAGCGGCGGGCCAGGGCCGCGCACCCGGTCGCGCCGCAAGCAGTTCCAGGCGCGAGCATGAGGAGCATCGTTGAGCAGGTTGCGTTGGCTGACCGCTGGGGAGTCCCACGGACCCGCGCTGGTCGCGACGCTGGAGGGGCTTCCCGCCGGCGTTCCGGTCACCACTGAGCTGGTGGCGGACCATCTTGCGCGGCGGCGCCTCGGCTATGGGCGTGGCGCGCGGATGAAGTTCGAGCAGGACGAGGTGACGTTCCTCGGCGGAGTCCGGCACGGTCTCTCGCTCGGCTCGCCCATCGCCGTGATGGTGGGCAACACGGAGTGGCCGAAGTGGGAGAAGGTCATGTCGGCCGACCCCGTCGACCCCTCCGAGCTCAAGGAGACCGGTCGTAACGCGCCGCTGACCCGGCCGCGTCCCGGTCACGCCGACCTCGCCGGCATGCAGAAGTACGGCTTCGACGAGGCCCGGCCGATCCTGGAGCGCGCCAGCGCCCGTGAGACCGCCGCCAGGGTCGCCCTCGGTGCCGTCGCCCGCTCCTTCCTCAAGGAGGCCGCGGGCATCGAGATCGTCTCGCACGTGATCGAGCTGGCGGCCGCCAAGGCCCCGTACGGCGTCTACCCGACCCCCGCCGACGTCGAGAAGCTCGACGCCGACCCGGTGCGCTGCCTCGACGCGGACGCGTCGAAGGCGATGGTCGCCGAGATCGACCAGGCCCACAAGGACGGCGACACCCTGGGTGGTGTGGTCGAGGTCCTGGCCTACGGCGTCCCGGTCGGGCTCGGTTCGCACGTGCACTGGGACCGGCGTCTCGACGCCCGGCTCGCCGCCGCGCTCATGGGCATCCAGGCGATCAAGGGCGTCGAGGTCGGCGACGGCTTCGAGCTCGCCCGCGTACCGGGTTCGCAGGCCCACGACGAAATCGTGCGGACCGAGGAGGGCATCCGGCGCACCTCCGGCCGCTCCGGCGGTACGGAAGGCGGCCTGACCACCGGCGAGCTGCTGCGTGTCCGCGCCGCGATGAAGCCGATCGCGACCGTGCCGCGCGCGCTCGCCACGGTCGACGTCGCCACCGGCGAGGCCGCCCAGGCCCACCACCAGCGCTCCGACGTCTGCGCCGTCCCGGCCGCCGGCATCGTCGCCGAGGCCATGGTCGCGCTCGTCCTCGCGGACGCCGTCGTCGAGAAGTTCGGCGGCGACAGCGTCCCGGAGACCCGCCGCAACGTCCAGTCGTACCTCGACAACATCCAGATCCGGTGACCGGACCCCTGGTCGTCCTCGTCGGGCCGATGGGCTCCGGCAAGTCCACGGTGGGCGCGCTCCTGGCCGAGCTGGTCGGCGCGCCCTACCGGGACACCGACGCCGACATCGTCGCCGCCGAGGGCCGCGAGATCGCGGACATCTTCATCGAGGACGGCGAAGAGCACTTCCGCGCCCTCGAACGGGAAGCCGTACGGGCCGCGGTCGCCGAGCACGAGGGTGTCCTCGCGCTCGGCGGCGGCGCGATCCTCGACCCGGGCACCCGCGAGCTGCTCGGCGGACTGCCCGTCGTCTATCTCTCGATGGACGTCGAAGAGGCCGTCCGACGCGTCGGCCTCAACACCGCGCGGCCGCTGCTCGCCGTCAACCCGCGCCGCCAGTGGCGCGAGATGATGGAAGCGCGCCGCCACCTCTACACCGAAGTCGCCCGGGTGGTCGTGGCCACCGAGGGCCGCACGCCCGAAGAGGTCGCGGACGCGGTCCTCGACGCTCTGGAGTTGAAGAAGGACGTATGACGGACCAGGAAGTGACCCGAATCCAGGTAGGCGGTTCGGCGGGCACGGATCCGTACGAGGTGCTGGTCGGGCGGCAGTTGCTGGGTGAGCTGCCGGCCCTGATCGGGACCAAGGCCAAGCGCGTCGCCGTGATCCACCCCGAGGCGCTGGCCGAGACGGGCGAGGCCCTGCGGGCCGACCTCGCCGACCAGGGCTTCGAGGCCGTCGCCATCCAGGTGCCGAACGCCGAGGAGGCCAAGACCGCCGAGGTCGCCGCGTACTGCTGGAAGGCGCTGGGACAGACCGGCTTCACCCGCACCGACGTCATCGTCGGGGTGGGCGGTGGCGCGACCACCGACCTGGCCGGTTTCGTGGCGGCGACCTGGCTGCGGGGCGTGCGCTGGATCGCCGTGCCGACGACCGTGCTCGCCATGGTCGACGCGGCCGTCGGCGGCAAGACGGGGATCAACACCGCCGAGGGCAAGAACCTGGTCGGTGCCTTCCACCCGCCGGCCGGGGTGCTGTGCGACCTCGCGGCCCTCGACTCGCTCCCCGTCCACGACTACGTCAGCGGGCTGGCGGAGATCATCAAGGCCGGCTTCATCGTCGACCCGGTGATCCTCGACCTCATCGAGGAGGACCCGCAGGCCGCGCGCACGCCGACCGGCCCGCACACCGCCGAGCTGCTCGTGCGCTCGATCCGGGTCAAGGCCGAGGTCGTCTCCGGTGATCTGAAGGAGTCGGGCCGCAGGGAGATCCTGAACTACGGTCACACCCTGGCCCACGCCATCGAGAAGAACGAGCGGTACAAGTGGCGGCACGGGGCCGCCGTCTCCGTCGGCATGGTGTTCGCGGCCGAACTGGGCCGGCTCGCGGGCCGGCTGGACGACGCGACCGCCGACCGGCACCGCACGGTCCTGGAGTCGGTCGGTCTGCCCCTCACCTACCGGGGCGACCAGTGGCCGAAGCTGCTGGAGACCATGAAGGTCGACAAGAAGTCCCGGGGCGACCTGCTCCGCTTCATCGTCCTGGACGGTCTCGGCAAGCCCACCGTCCTCGAAGGCCCCGACCCCGCCGTTCTCGTCGCCGCCTACGGCGAGGTGTCCGCGTGAGCGATCTGCGCCACGTCCTCGTCCTGAACGGCCCGAACCTCGGCCGCCTGGGCTCCCGCGAGCCCGACATCTACGGCGCCACGTCGTACAAGGGGCTGGTGGAGTCCTGCCGCTCCCTGGGCGAGGAGCTCGGCTTCGACGTCGAGGTCCGGGAGACCAACGACGAGGGCGAGATGATCCGCTGGCTCCACGAGGCCGCGGACGGTTCGGTGCCGGTCGTGATGAACCCAGGGGCCTTCACCCACTACTCGTACGGAATGCGCGACGCGGCCGCCCAGCGGACCGCGCCGCTGATCGAGGTGCACATCTCGAACCCGTACACCCGGGAGGAATTCCGGCACACCTCGGTCGTCGCCGCCGTGGCGACCGGGACCGTCGCCGGTTTCGGCATCGGCTCCTACCGGCTCGCCCTGCGGGCGCTGGCGGAGGAAGTCACCGGCTGACGACATCCGGACACGGCGCCCGGTCAGGGCACCTTCGACCGCCCCCGGCCGTTCCCCCTGCGGGGGCCGGGGGCGGTAACGTACCCGGAAGTATCGGCCGTACGAGACGGAGTGGCACCGGATGCAGCACGCGATGGGGGCTCCGTTGCCGCCGCCCGAACCCTCGGGCTGGACGCCCGCCACCGGCCGACCCCCCGTGCCCCCGGTGCCGCCCACGGCACAGGGCGGCCACCAGGCACCGCACCCGCACCCGCACCCCGTTCCGCCGGGCGCGCCCCCGGCCGCCCCGCCGGCCCCGGGCGCGGCCGCACCGTACTCCTCGCCGCCCGCCCCGGGCTGGGGCGCTCCGGGCATGGCCGGGCACCCGGGACAGCCCGCGTCGCCGTCGCACGACACCACCGGACACGTACCGCTGCCGCCCGTCGCCGTCCCCGCTCCGCCGCACGCCGAGCCCGGCACCGGCGCGGCGACCCTGGCCGTGCTGCTCATCGGCCCCGCAGGCGCGGGCAAGACGACCGTCGCCCGCCACTGGGCCGCGCGCCGCCGCGTGCCCACCGCCCACATCAGCCTCGACGACGTCCGCGAATGGGTCTGCTCCGGCTTCGCCGACCCCCAGTCGGGATGGAACGAGCACTCCGAGGCGCAGTATCGTCTCGCCCGCCGCACCTGCGGCTTCGCCGCCCGCAACTTCCTGGCCAACGGGATCTCCTGCATCCTCGACGACGCCGTCTTCCCCGACCGGCCCGTCGTCGGCCTCGGCGGCTGGAAGAGGCACGTCGGCCCGGGGCTGCTTCCGGTCGTCCTGCTGCCCGGCCTTGAGATCGTCCTGGAGCGCAACGCCGAGCGCAGCGGCAACCGGCGGCTCTCCGACGAGGAGGTCGCGTCCATACACGGCCGGATGGCCGGCTGGTACGGCTCCGGCCTGCCGATCATCGACAACTCGACGTACGACGTCGAGACCACCGCCCGCGTCCTCGACGAGGTGCTGGCCCGTTCGCTGGCGAGCCCGCCCTCCTGGTGACGGCTCGAAGCGGCCGCCGGTGGCCCGGTCGGCCGCGCTGAGCGGGCCGGGACGCCCGGCCCCTCGTAGGCTCGGAACATGTCACAGGTGTTTGCGGACCGCCGGGTACGGCTGCGCGACCGGTGCGCGGCGGCCGGCAGCCAGGCGGCCCTGGTCTCCCGCCCTGCCAACGTCCGCTATCTCGCGGGCGGTTCGCCGACCGGCGCCGTCCTCCTGCTCGGCCCGGACGAGGACGTGCTGCTCTGCCCCACCGCGCCCGGCACCGATCCGGCCGACGGGCGGCTCGACGAGCAGCTCCGCCAGGCGGTGCTGCCCGTGGCCGGCGGGGATCCCGCGGTCGCGGCCGTCGACTTCGCCCGCAAGGCCGGCGCGGAGGCCCTTGCCGTGGAGGAGCACCATCTGACCGTGGCCCGCCACCGTGCGATGGGCTCCGTCGCCCCGCAGCTCCAGCTCGCCGATCTCGGCGGAGCCGTCGAGCAGCTGAGGATCGTCAAGGACGAGGACGAGATCGCCTGTCTGCGGATCGCCGCCGAGATCGCCGACCAGGCGCTCGGGGAGCTCCTCGAATCCATCCTGGTGGGCCGGACCGAGCGGCACCTCGCGCTGGAGCTGGAGCGGCGGCTCGTCGACCACGGCGCGGACGGCGCCGCGTTCCCGACCTCCGTCGCCACCGGCCCGAACTCCGGCCGCGGGGGCCACAAACCCTCGGATCGCCGCGTCGAGGAGGGAGATTTCCTCTCCGTCTGCCTCGGCGCCACCTACCGCGGCTACCGTTGCGAGATCGGCCGTACCTTCGTCATCGGCACGACCCCCGCGGACTGGCAGATCGAGCTGTACGACGTCGTCTTCGCCGCTCAGCGGGCCGGCCGGGAGTCCCTCGTCCCCGGCGCCGCGTACCGCGACGTGGACCGCGCGGCCCGCCAGATCCTGGACGCCGCGGGCCACGGCGAGGCCGTTCCGTCGGTCATCGGGCACGGTGTCGGCCTCGAAATCGACGAGGACCCGCAGCTCGCACCCGCGGCCATGGGTAAACTGGACGCTTGTGTGCCGGTCACCGTCGAACCGGGGGTCCACCTCCCGGGCCGGGGCGGGGTCCGGATCGATGACACGCTCGTCGTGCGCCAGGAGGCGGACGGCGGACCCGAGCTACTCACCATTACGACCAAGGAGCTGCTCGCGCTGTAAGGCGCGTACGCCTCTCTGGTCCCACGTCAGTCCAGGAGATTCCGCAACCGTGGCTTCCACGAACGACCTCAAGAACGGCATGGTGCTCAAGCTCGACGGGGACCAGCTCTGGTCCGTCGTCGAGTTCCAGCACGTCAAGCCCGGCAAGGGCCCGGCCTTCGTGCGCACCAAGCTCAAGAACGTCATGTCCGGCAAGGTCGTCGACAAGACCTTCAACGCGGGCGTGAAGGTCGAGACGGCCACCATCGACCGCCGCGACATGCAGTTCTCGTACATGGACGGCGACTACTTCGGCTTCATGGACATGCAGACGTACGACCAGCTGCACGTCGACCGCAAGGCCGTCGGCGACGCCGCCAACTTCCTGATCGAGGGCTTCACCGCCTCGGTCGCGCAGCACGAGGGCGCGGTGCTCTACGTCGAGCTTCCGGCCGCCGTCGAGCTGACCATCCAGCACACCGACCCCGGCGTCCAGGGCGACCGCTCCACCGGCGGCACCAAGCCGGCGACGCTGGAGACCGGTCACGAGATCCAGGTCCCGCTCTTCATCACCACCGGTGAGAAGATCAAGGTCGACACCCGCACGAGCGACTACCTCGGCCGGGTGAACAGCTAACCGTGGCTGCCCGCAGCAACGCCCGTAAGCGCGCCTTCCAGATCCTCTTCGAGGCCGACCAGCGCGGCGCGTCCGTGCAGCAGGTCCTCGCTGACTGGGTCCGGCACGCCCGGTCCGACGACCGCCAGCCGGCGGTCAGCGAGTTCACGATGCAGCTGGTCGAGGGGTACGCGGACCACGCGAACCGGATCGACGAGCTCATCGCCACCTACGCGGTGGACTGGGACCTGGACCGGATGCCGGTCGCCGACCGGAACATCGTGCGCCTCGGCGCGTACGAACTGATCTGGCTGGACGAGACGCCGGACGCCGTGGCGATCGACGAGGCCGTGCAGCTCGCCAAGGAGTTCTCCACGGACGAGTCGCCGACCTTCGTCAACGGCCTGCTGGCCCGCTTCAAGGACCTGAAGCCGCGCCTGCGCCGGGACGCCTGAGCGGCCCGCAGACACGCCGAAGGGGCCCGCAGCACTCTCCTGTGCCGCGGGCCCCTTCGGCGTCTCTGGCGGGCCTGTGGAGCACGAGAAACCGCCGGGGCGGGGAGGTCCGAAGACCGTCCCCGCCCCGGCGGCAACGTTTCTGCTCAGCTCTGCTCAGCTGTCCTCGTGGGCGACCGCACGCCGCGCGTCCGCGTCGAGAACACCCCAGCTGATGAGCTGCTCGGTCAGGACCGAGGGCGACTGGTCGTAGATGACGGCGAGCGTGCGCAGGTCGTCCTGGCGGATCGACAGCACCTTGCCGTTGTAGTCGCCGCGCTGCGACTGGATCGTCGCCGCGTAGCGCTGGAGCGGGCCGGCCTTCTCCTGCGGGACGTGGGCCAGGCGCTCCAGGTCGAGGACGAGCTTCGGCGGCGGCTCGGCGGCCCCGCCCGGGGTCGTCCCCGGCAGGAGCTCCTGCACCGGGACGCCGTAGAAGTCCGCGAGCTCGGCGAGGCGCTGCACCGTCACGGCGCGGTCACCACGCTCGTACGAGCCGACCACGACGGCCTTCCAGCGGCCCTGGGACTTCTCTTCCACACCGTGGAGGGAAAGGCCCTGCTGGGTGCGGATGGCACGGAGCTTGGCCCCGAGCTGCTTTGCGTATTCGCTGGACATATAGCTCCCCGGACGCTGGACGCTGTGGACAACGTGCGGCTCCGCCGCGTGGCTGGTAACTCACTGTGAGGTTACGCAGCGTTACTCTTTCCCGTCAAGCCGAATGGTCCATACCGGCCCCTCCCGGGGGACGGCGCCCGGAGTGGCGCCGGGGTGGTGAGCGGCGGAGTCACCCGCCCCTGGTAGAGTCGATGGCGCAATTCCGACGTCCTTTAAGAACCGTCCTGTGAGGCGGAGAAGGAGGTCCGTTTCATATGGACACACAGCAGCACTCCGATGCGGCACGCCCGGTTCTCGAGGGCCCCGACATCGCGCGGGTCCTGACCCGCATCGCCCACGAGATCGTCGAGCGCGCCAAGGGCGCCGACGACGTGGTTCTCCTCGGCATCCCGACGCGCGGCGTCTTCCTCGCCCGCCGACTGGCCGACAAGCTCGCCGAGATCACCGGCCGCAAGATCCCGGTCGGCTCCCTCGACATCACCATGTACCGCGACGACCTGCGGATGAAGCCCGCCCGCGCCCTCGGCCGCACCGAGATCCCCGGTGACGGCGTCGACGACCGCCTGGTCGTCCTGGTCGACGACGTGCTCTTCTCCGGCCGCACCATCCGCGCCGCGCTCGACGCGCTCGGCGACATCGGCCGCCCCCGCGCCGTCCAGCTCGCGGTCCTCGTCGACCGCGGCCACCGCGAGCTGCCGATCCGCGCCGACTACGTCGGCAAGAACCTGCCCACGTCGCTGCGCGAGACGGTCAAGGTCCAGCTCGCCGAGGAGGACGGTCGCGACACCGTGCTGCTCGGCAGCAAGACCACCGCCTAGCCGGTCCGGCAACCCGACGGGTCCAGGGCACACCCCTGCGTGCCCGCACCCCGACGGGCCCCTCGGGGCACCCCCAGGCCTCACACCTCCCGACCACGGAGCACACCCCGATGATGCGTCACCTCATCTCGGCCGCCGACCTCACCCGCGACGACGCCGTCCTCATCCTCGACACCGCCGAGGAGATGGCCCGGGTGGCCGACCGGCCGATCAAGAAGCTGCCCACCCTGCGCGGCCGGACCATCTGCAACCTCTTCTTCGAGGACTCCACCCGGACCCGGATCTCCTTCGAGGCCGCCGAGAAGCGCCTCTCCGCCGACGTGATCAACTTCGCGGCCAAGGGCTCCAGCGTCTCCAAGGGCGAGTCGCTCAAGGACACCGCCCAGACCCTGGAGGCGATGGGCGTCGACGCCGTCGTCATCCGCCACGGCGCCTCCGGCGCCCCGTACCGGCTCGCCACCTCCGGCTGGATCGACGCCCCCGTCATCAACGCGGGCGACGGCACCCACCAGCACCCGACCCAGGCTTTGCTCGACGCCTTCACCATGCGCCGCCGGCTCGTCGGCCGTGACGCGGGCCTCGGCCAGGACCTCGCGGGCAAGCGCATCACGCTCGTCGGCGACGTCCTGCACAGCCGGGTCGCCCGCTCCAACGTCGACCTGCTGCACACCCTCGGCGCCGAGGTCACCCTGGTGGCCCCGCCGACCCTGGTCCCCGTCGGCGTCGAGACCTGGCCCTGCGACATCAGCTACGACCTGGACAGCGTGCTGCCGAAGTCCGACGCGGTCATGATGCTGCGTGTGCAGCGCGAGCGGATGAACGCGGCCTTCTTCCCGACCGAGCGCGAGTACTCGCGGCGGTACGGGCTCGACGGCGAGCGGATGGCGAGGATGCCCGAGCACGCCATCGTGATGCACCCCGGCCCGATGGTCCGCGGCATGGAGATCACCGCCGAGGTCGCCGACTCCGACCGCTGCACGGTCGTCGAGCAGGTCGCCAACGGCGTCTCCGTCCGGATGGCCGTCCTGTACCTGCTTCTGGGCGGCAACGAGCCCGCCGTCACCCACGCCCGTACCGAGGAGACCAAGTAACCATGAGCAAGATCCTTATCCGCGGTGCCAAGGTGCTGGGCGGCGAGGCCCACGACGTCCTGATCGACGGCGAGACCATCGCCCAGGTCGGTACGGGACTGTCCGCCGAGGGCGCGACCGTGATCGAGGCCGAGGGGCAGATCCTCCTCCCCGGCCTGGTCGACCTCCACACCCATCTGCGCGAGCCCGGCCGTGAGGACTCCGAGACCGTCCTCACCGGCACCCGCGCCGCCGCCTCCGGCGGCTACACCGCCGTCTTCGCCATGGCCAACACCTTCCCGGTCGCCGACACCGCCGGTGTCGTCGAGCAGGTCTACCGGCTCGGCAAGGAGTCCGGCTACTGCGACGTGCAGCCCATCGGCGCCGTCACCGTCGGCCTGGAGGGCAAGAAGCTCGCCGAGCTCGGCGCCATGCACGACTCCGCCGCCGGCGTCACCGTCTTCTCCGACGACGGCAAGTGCGTCGACGACGCCGTGATGATGCGCCGCGCCCTGGAGTACGTGAAGGCCTTCGGCGGCGTCGTCGCCCAGCACGCCCAGGAGCCCCGCCTCACCGAGGGCGCCCAGATGAACGAGGGTGTGGTCTCCGCCGAGCTGGGCCTCGGGGGCTGGCCCGCCGTGGCCGAGGAGTCGATCATCGCCCGCGACGTGCTGCTCGCCGAGCACGTCGGCTCCCGCGTCCACATCTGCCACCTCTCCACCGCCGGCTCGGTCGAGATCGTCCGCTGGGCCAAGTCCCGCGGCATCGACGTCACCGCCGAGGTCACGCCGCACCACCTGCTCCTGACCGACGAGATGGTGCGCTCGTACAACCCCGTCTACAAGGTCAACCCGCCGCTCCGAACCGAGCGTGACGTGATGGCGCTCCGCGAGGCCCTGGCCGACGGAACCATCGACATCGTCGCCACCGACCACGCCCCGCACCCGCACGAGGACAAGGACTGCGAGTGGGCCGCGGCCGCCATGGGCATGGTCGGCCTGGAGACCGCGCTCTCCGTCGTCCAGCAGACGATGGTCGAGACCGGACTGCTCGACTGGGCCGGCGTCGCCGACCGGATGAGCGTCAAGCCCGCGCGGATCGGGCAGGCCACCGGCCACGGACGCCCCGTCTCGGCTGGTGAGCCCGCCAACCTGACCCTGGTCGATCCGGCATACCGTGGTCTCGTGGACCCCGCGGGCTTCGCCTCCCGCAGCCGCAACACCCCCTACGAGGGCCGCGAACTGCCGGGACGCATCACCCACACCTTCCTGCGGGGCCGGGCGACGCTCGTGGACGGGAAGCTGGCGTGACACCTGCACTCATCAATCTGGCGGCCGAGGCCGGCCTGGCCGCCGAGAAGAAGTCGGCGGAGGTGACCGACTGGGCCGGAAGGCTCGGCTGGGTCGCCGGACTGCTGCTCTTCGTCGCCTTCGTCTACTGGCTGATGCGCCAGGGATGGAAGTGGCGCGGCAGCCTCCAGTCCGACCTGCCCGAGCTGCCGGGAATGCCCGAGCGGGCCGGTGCGGCGACACTGACCCTGAGCGGGCGGTACCACGGCTCGACCACGGCCGGACAGTGGCTCGACCGGATCGTCGCCCACGGCCTCGGCGCCCGCAGCCGCGTCGAGCTCACCCTCACGGACGCGGGGATCGAGGTCGTACGCCCCGGGGCGAACGACTTCCTGATCCCGACCGAGGCCCTCCGTGAGGCCCGGCTCGACAAGGGCATCGCGGGCAAGGTCCTCGCCGAGGGCGGGCTGCTGATCGTCACGTGGGCGCACGGCGAGAAGCTCCTCGACTCCGGCTTCCGGTCCGACCGGGCGGCGGAGCACACCACCTGGGTCGAGACCCTGAACAGCAAGATCAAGACGACGGAAGGCACCGCACGATGACGACCTCCACCAGGGGAACGAAGGTTCCCGCCGTACTCGTCCTGGAGGACGGCCGCATCTTCCGCGGTCGCGCCTACGGGGCCGTGGGGGAGACCTTCGGCGAGGCCGTGTTCTCCACCGGCATGACCGGCTACCAGGAGACCCTCACCGACCCGTCGTACCACCGCCAGGTCGTCGTGATGACCGCCCCGCACGTGGGCAACACCGGCGTCAACGACGAGGACCCCGAGTCCTCCCGTATCTGGGTCTCCGGCTACGTCGTCCGCGACCCCGCCCGCGTCTCCTCCAACTGGCGCGCCAAGCGCTCGCTGGACGAGGAGCTCGCCGCCCAGGGCGTCGTCGGCATCTCCGGCATCGACACCCGCGCCCTCACCCGCCACCTGCGCGAGAGCGGCGCCATGCGCGTCGGCATCTTCTCCGGCGACGCCTGGACGGGCGTACGGGACGAGGCGCTGCTCGCCAAGGTGCAGGCCGCCCCGCAGATGAAGGGCGCGAACCTCTCCGCCGAGGTCGCCACCAAGGAGACGTACGTCGTCCCCGCGATCGGCACGAAGAAGTTCACCGTCGCCGCCGTCGACCTGGGCATCAAGGGCATGACCCCGCACCGCATGGCCGAGCGCGGCATCGAGGTCCACGTCCTGCCCGCCACCGCCACCGCCGACGACGTGTACGCGGTGAACCCGGACGGCGTGTTCTTCTCCAACGGCCCGGGCGACCCGGCCACCGCCGACCACCCGGTCTCCGTCATGCAGGCCGTCCTGGAGCGCAGGACGCCGCTCTTCGGCATCTGCTTCGGCAACCAGATCCTCGGCCGCGCCCTCGGCTTCGGCACGTACAAGCTGAAGTACGGCCACCGCGGCATCAACCAGCCCGTGCAGGACCGTACGACCGGCAAGGTCGAGGTCACCGCGCACAACCACGGCTTCGCCGTGGACGCGCCCCTCGACAAGGTCTCCGAGACCCCCTACGGCCGCGCCGAGGTCTCGCACGTCTGCCTGAACGACAACGTCGTGGAAGGCCTCCAGCTGCTCGACCAGCCGGCCTTCTCCGTCCAGTACCACCCCGAGGCGGCCGCGGGCCCGCACGACGCCGCGTACCTCTTCGACCGCTTCGTATCCCTGATGGAGGCCGAGCGTGCCTAAGCGCACCGATATCCAGTCCGTCCTGGTCATCGGCTCCGGCCCGATCGTCATCGGCCAGGCCGCCGAGTTCGACTACTCCGGGACCCAGGCCTGCCGCATCCTCAAGGCCGAGGGCCTGCGGGTCATCCTGGTCAACTCCAACCCGGCCACGATCATGACCGACCCGGAGATCGCCGACGCCACGTACGTCGAGCCGATCACCCCCGAGTTCGTCGAGAAGATCATCGCCAAGGAGCGCCCCGACGCCCTCCTGCCCACCCTCGGTGGCCAGACCGCGCTCAACACCGCGATCTCCATGCACGAGCAGGGCGTCCTGGAGAAGTACGGCGTCGAGCTCATCGGCGCCAACGTGGAGGCCATCCACAAGGGCGAGGACCGCGACCTCTTCAAGGGCGTCGTCGAGGCCGTCAAGGGCAAGATCGGCTACGGCGAGTCCGCCCGCTCGGTCATCTGCCACTCGATGGACGACGTGCTCAAGGGCGTCGAGACCCTCGGCGGCTACCCCGTCGTCGTCCGCCCCTCCTTCACGATGGGCGGCGCCGGCTCCGGCTTCGCCCACGACGAGGACGAGCTGCGCCGCATCGCCGGCCAGGGCCTCACGCTCTCCCCGACCACCGAGGTGCTCCTGGAGGAGTCCATCCTCGGCTGGAAGGAGTACGAGCTGGAGCTGATGCGCGACAAGGCCGACAACGTCGTGGTCGTCTGCTCCATCGAGAACTTCGACCCGATGGGCGTCCACACCGGTGACTCGATCACCGTCGCCCCGGCGATGACGCTGACCGACCGCGAGTACCAGCGGCTGCGCGACATCGGCATCGCGATCATCCGCGAGGTCGGCGTCGACACCGGCGGCTGCAACATCCAGTTCGCCATCAACCCGGACGACGGCCGGGTCATCGTCATCGAGATGAACCCGCGCGTCTCCCGCTCGTCCGCCCTCGCCTCCAAGGCGACCGGCTTCCCGATCGCGAAGATCGCGGCCCGTCTCGCCGTCGGCTACACGCTGGACGAGATCCCGAACGACATCACGGAGAAGACCCCGGCGTCCTTCGAGCCCACGCTCGACTACGTCGTGGTCAAGGCCCCGCGCTTCGCCTTCGAGAAGTTCCCGCAGGCCGACTCCACCCTCACCACCACGATGAAGTCGGTCGGCGAGGCCATGGCCATCGGCCGTAACTTCACCGAGGCGCTCCAGAAGGCCCTGCGCTCCCTGGAGAAGAAGGGCTCGCAGTTCGCCTTCACCGGCGAGCCCGGCGACAAGGCCGAGCTGCTGCGCGAGGCGGTCCGCCCGACCGACGGCCGCATCAACACGGTCATGCAGGCCATCCGCGCCGGAGCCACCCCCGAGGAGGTCTTCGAGGCGACCAAGATCGACCCCTGGTTCGTCGACCAGCTCTTCCTCATCAAGGAGATCGCCGACGACCTGGCCGCCGCCGAGAAGCTCGACCCCGAGCTGCTCGCCGACGCCAAGCGCCACGGCTTCTCCGACGCCCAGATCGCCGAGATCCGCGGTCTGCGCGAGGACGTCGTCCGCGAGGTCCGGCACGCCCTCGGTGTCCGCCCGGTCTACAAGACGGTCGACACCTGCGCCGCCGAGTTCGCCGCCAAGACCCCGTACTTCTACTCCTCGTACGACGAGGAGAGCGAGGTCGCCCCGCGCGAGAAGCCCGCCGTGATCATCCTGGGCTCCGGCCCGAACCGCATCGGCCAGGGCATCGAGTTCGACTACTCCTGCGTCCACGCCTCCTTCGCGCTCAGCGACGCCGGCTACGAGACCGTGATGGTCAACTGCAACCCCGAGACGGTCTCCACGGACTACGACACCTCCGACCGCCTCTACTTCGAGCCGCTCACGCTCGAGGACGTGCTGGAGATCGTCCACGCCGAGACGCTGGCCGGACCCGTCGCCGGTGTCGTCGTCCAGCTCGGCGGCCAGACCCCGCTCGGCCTCGCCCAGGCCCTCAAGGACAACGGCGTACCGGTCGTCGGCACCTCCCCGGAGGCCATCCACGCCGCCGAGGACCGCGGCGCCTTCGGTCAGGTCCTCGCCGAGGCCGGCCTGCCCGCGCCCAAGCACGGCACCGCGACCACCTTCGCCGGGGCCAAGGCCATCGCCGACGAGATCGGCTACCCCGTCCTCGTACGCCCCTCGTACGTGCTCGGCGGCCGCGGCATGGAGATCGTCTACGACGAGACCCGCCTGGAGTCGTACATCGCCGAATCCACCGAGATCAGCCCCACCCGGCCGGTCCTGGTCGACCGCTTCCTCGACGACGCCATCGAGATCGACGTCGACGCCCTCTACGACGGCGAGGAGCTCTACCTCGGCGGCGTCATGGAGCACATCGAGGAGGCCGGTATCCACTCCGGCGACTCGGCCTGCGCCCTGCCCCCGATCACCCTCGGCGGCTTCGACATCAAGCGCCTGCGCACCTCCACGGAGGCCATCGCCAAGGGCGTCGGCGTGCGCGGACTGATCAACATCCAGTTCGCCATGGCCGGTGACATCCTCTACGTCCTGGAGGCCAACCCGCGCGCCTCCCGGACCGTCCCCTTCACCTCGAAGGCGACCGCCGTCCCGCTCGCGAAGGCCGCCGCCCGCATCTCGCTGGGCGCCACCATCGCGGAGCTGCGCGCCGAAGGCCTGCTGCCGAAGAACGGCGACGGCGGCACCCTGCCGCTCGACGCGCCGATCTCCGTCAAGGAGGCCGTGATGCCGTGGACCCGCTTCCGCGACATCCACGGCCGCGGCGTGGACACCGTCCTCGGCCCGGAGATGCGCTCCACCGGCGAGGTCATGGGCATCGACTCCGTCTTCGGCACGGCCTACGCCAAGTCGCAGGCCGGCGCCTACGGCCCGCTGCCCACCAAGGGCCGCGCGTTCGTCTCGGTGGCCAACCGCGACAAGCGCTCGATGATCTTCCCGGCGCGCGAGCTGGTCGCCCACGGCTTCGAGCTGCTCGCCACCTCCGGCACCGCCGAGGTCCTCAGGCGCAACGGCATCAGCGCCACCGTCGTGCGCAAGCTCAGCGAGGGCGAGGGCCCCGGCGGCGAGAAGACGATCGTCCAGCTGATCCACGACGGCCAGGTCGACCTCATCGTCAACACCCCGTACGGCACCGGTGGCCGCCTCGACGGCTACGAGATCCGTACGGCCGCCGTCTCGCGCGGCGTCCCGTGCCTCACCACGGTCCAGGCGCTCGCCGCCGCCGTCCAGGGCATCGAGGCGCTCGGCCACGGCGACGTGGGCGTCCGCTCGCTCCAGGAACACGCGGAACACCTGATCGCGGCCCGCGACTAGCCACCCACGAGGGGGACACCGGAAACGGTGTCCCCCTCTTGCTGAGGACACTCCACATGTACACGTTCTTCTTCACCGTCGTCTTCAAGCGGATGGACCCCGAGCGGGCCCACTACCTGGCCTTCCGCTGGATCCGCCTGGCCGCCCGCGTCCCGGTGCTCCGCACCTTCGTCGCCGCCGTCCTCGCGCCCCGGTACAAGGAGCTGCGCACCGAGGCGCTCGGCCTGCGGATGCACGGCCCCTTCGGCCTCGCGGCCGGCTTCGACAAGAACGCCGTCGCCATCGACGGCATGTCGATGCTCGGCTTCGACCATGTCGAGATCGGCACGGTCACCGGCGAGGCGCAGCCCGGCAACCCCAAGAAGCGCCTCTTCCGGCTGGTCCCGGACCGCGCCCTGATCAACCGCATGGGCTTCAACAACGAGGGCTCCGCCGCCGTCGCCGAGCGGCTCCACGCGCGCGTGCCGGTCTTCAAGACCGTCGTCGGCGTCAACATCGGCAAGACCAAGGTCGTCCCGGAGGCCGAGGCCGCCGCCGACTACGTGAAGTCCACCGAGCGCCTCGCCCGGCATGCCGACTACCTCGTCGTCAACGTCTCCTCGCCGAACACCCCGGGCCTGCGGAACCTCCAGGCCACCGAGTCCCTGCGCCCGCTGCTCACGGCGGTACGCGAGGCGGCCGACCGGTCCGTCACGGGCCGCCGCGTCCCGCTCCTGGTCAAGATCGCCCCCGACCTCGCCGACGAGGACGTCGACGCCGTCGCCGACCTGGCCCTGGAGCTCGGCCTCGACGGCATCATCGCCACCAACACCACGATCGCCCGCGAGGGCCTCGGCCTGAAGTCCGACCCGGCCCTGGTCAAGGAGACCGGCGGTCTCTCCGGCGCCCCCGTCAAGGAGCGCTCCCTCGCCGTGCTGAGGCGCCTGCACGCGCGCGTGGGCGACCGGCTCGTCCTCGTGGGCGTCGGCGGCATCGAGAACGCCGAGGACGCCTGGCAGCGCATCCTGGCCGGCGCCACGCTCATCCAGGGCTACAGCGCCTTCATCTACGAGGGCCCGTTCTACGCCCGCGCGATCCACAAGGGCCTCGCGGCGCGCCTCGCCGCCTCCCCCTACGCCACCCTCGCCGAGGCCGTCGGCGCCGACAACCGAAAGGCCGCAGCCAAGTGACTCTCTCCTTCGGAACCCGTCTGCGCTCGGCCATGGACGAGCGCGGCCCGCTCTGCGTCGGCATCGACCCGCACGCCGCCCTCCTCGACTCCTGGGGCCTCGGCGACGACATCGCGGGCCTGGAGCGCTTCACGTTCACGGTCGTCGAGGCGCTCGCGGAGACCGTCGCCGTCTTCAAGCCGCAGGCCGCGTTCTTCGAGCGCTTCGGCTCCCGCGGCATCGCCGTCCTGGAGCGCGCCGTCGCCGATCTGCGCGCCGCGGGCGGGCTGGTGGTGATGGACGCCAAGCGCGGCGACATCGGCTCCACCATGGCCGCGTACGCCGAGGCCTTCCTCCGCAAGGACTCCCCGCTCTTCTCGGATGCGCTGACGGTCTCGCCGTACCTCGGCTACGGCTCCCTGAAGCCGGCCGTCGACCTGGCCCGGGAGAGCGGCGCCGGCCTCTTCGTCCTCGCCCTGACCTCCAACCCGGAGGGCGCGGAGGTCCAGCGGGCGGTCCGCGAGGACGGCCGGACCATCGGCGCGACCATGCTGGCCCACCTGGCCGAGGAGAACGCGGGGGAGACGCCCATGGGCTCCTTCGGCGCGGTCGTCGGCGCCACGCTGGGCGACCTGTCCTCCTTCGACCTGGACATCAACGGGCCCCTCCTGGCCCCCGGCCTCGGTGCCCAGGGCGCGAGCCCGGCCGACCTTCCCGCGGTCTTCGGCGCGGCGGTCCGCAACGTGGTCCCGAACGTCAGCCGGGGCGTCCTGAAGCACGGTCCGGACGCCGCCGCCCTGCGCGCCTCGGCGGAGCGCTACGCGACCGAAATCCGGGAGGCCGTCACCGGTTGACGGGTCTGCAGACCCCCGCCGGACCAATCCGCAGGTGAGGGCCGTCTCACTCCTTGACAAGATCCTTACGCAAATCCCGGTCGTTATGACCGAAAAGTCCTGGTCGGTCGATGCTGACCAGGACTTTTCGCTTGTTCTCGCTGACTGGAGAGACATTGGCCGCTAGTCTCCGGGGCAGAGTCAGCGTTCAACGTTCCCTGCGTTGTTCGTTGCTCCATGGTGTGGGGCGACCAGGTTCCTCACCGGTCCGTATCCGACAGTTCGACATCCGAGGTGACGTAGGCGTGGCTCTTCCGCCCCTTACCCCTGAACAGCGCGCAGCCGCGCTCGAAAAGGCCGCCGCGGCTCGCCGGGAGCGGGCCGAGGTCAAGAATCGACTCAAGCACTCCGGCGCCTCCCTCCACGAGGTCATCAAGCAGGGCCAGGAGAACGACGTCATCGGCAAGATGAAGGTCTCCGCGCTGCTGGAGTCCCTGCCCGGCGTGGGCAAGGTCCGCGCCAAGCAGATCATGGAGCGACTCGGCATCTCCGAGAGCCGGCGCGTGCGCGGGCTCGGTTCCAACCAGATCGCCTCCCTGGAGCGCGAGTTCGGCTCCACCGGCGCCTGAGACGGGTCTGCCGTCCCAGGCACCCCCGTAAAGCTGGAATAATCGCTGCATGGCAGCAGAGGTACGTCCGCGGCTGACCGTGCTCTCCGGCCCCTCCGGGGTGGGTAAGAGCACGGTCGTCGCTCATATGCGCAAGGTCCACCCCGAGGTCTGGCTCTCGGTGTCGGCCACGACACGAAAGCCGCGCCCCGGCGAGAAGCACGGTGTCCAGTACTTCTTCGTCACGGACGACGAATTCGACAAGCTGGTCGCCAACGGGGAACTCCTCGAATGGGCCGAGTTCGCGGGCAACCGCTACGGCACGCCGCGTCAGGCCGTCCTGGAGCGGCTGGAGGCCGGCGAGCCGGTCCTCCTGGAGATCGACCTCCAGGGCGCCCGGCAGGTCAAGGACTCCATGAAGGAATCCCAGCTGGTCTTCCTGGCCCCGCCGAGCTGGGACGAACTGGTCCGCCGGCTCACCGGCCGCGGCACCGAGTCGCCCGAGGTCATCGAGCGCCGGCTGGAGGCCGCCAAGATCGAACTGGCCGCCGAGACGGAGTTCGACACCACCCTGGTCAACACCTCCGTCGAGGACGTGGCCCGTGAGCTGCTAGCCTTGATGAACGTTGTTTGATCATTTTCTGATCGCCTGGATCTGATCACCCGGATCAGCCCACCCAGAAGTTTCTTCGGAAGGCAAGAGAGTGTCCTCTTCCATCACCGCGCCCGAGGGCATCATCAACCCCCCGATCGACGAGCTGCTCGAGGCCACCGACTCGAAGTACAGCCTCGTGATCTACGCGGCCAAGCGCGCGCGCCAGATCAACGCGTACTACTCGCAGCTCGGCGAGGGCCTGCTCGAGTACGTCGGTCCGCTCGTCGACACCCACGTCCACGAGAAGCCGCTCTCGATCGCCCTGCGCGAGATCAACGCGGGTCTGCTGACCTCCGAGGCCATCGAGGGCCCGGCTCAGTAAGCGCGACATTTCTCACCACAGGCCCGGCGGAACATCCGCCGGGCCTGTGGTGTCTGATGGAGGCGTACGCATCCGAGTACGCATCGACATGCGGGGAGTGGCAGTGGTGACCAAGCCGAAGGTCGTTCTGGGCGTCAGCGGCGGCATCGCCGCGTACAAGGCCTGTGAGCTGCTCCGGCGGCTGACGGAGTCCGGCCACGACGTACGGGTCGTTCCGACCGCCTCCGCGCTGAACTTCGTCGGCGCCGCGACCTGGTCCGCCCTCTCCGGCAACCCCGCCTCCACCGAGGTGTGGGAGTCCGTCCACGAGGTCCCCCACGTCCGCATCGGGCAGGGCGCCGACCTCGTCGTCGTGGCCCCCGCCACCGCGGACATGCTCGCCAAGGCCGCTCACGGGCTCGCCGACGACCTCCTGACGAACACCCTGCTCACGGCCCGCTGTCCGGTCGTCTTCGCCCCGGCGATGCACACCGAGATGTGGGAGCACCCCGCCACCCAGGAGAACGTCGCCACCCTGCGCCGCCGCGGCGCGGTCGTCATCGAACCCGCCGTCGGCCGGCTGACCGGCGTCGACACCGGCAAGGGCCGGCTGCCCGACCCGGGCGAGATCTTCGAGGTCTGCCGACGGATCCTCGCCCGGGGCACGGCCGCCCCCGACCTCGTCGGCCGCCACGTCGTCGTCAGCGCGGGCGGCACCCGCGAGCCCCTCGACCCGGTCCGCTACCTGGGCAACCGTTCCTCCGGCAAGCAGGGCTACGCCCTCGCCAGGGCCGCCGCCGCCCGGGGCGCCCGGGTCACGCTCGTCGAGGCCAACACCGGCATCCCCGACCCGGCCGGGGTCGACGTCGTCCACGTCGGCACCGCCGTCCAGCTGCGCGAGGCCGTCCTCAAGGCCGCGGCCGACGCCGACGCCGTCGTGATGGCCGCCGCCGTGGCCGACTTCCGCCCCGCCGTGTACGCGACCGGCAAGATCAAGAAGCGGGACGACGTCGAGGCGCCCGTCGTGGAGCTGGTCCGCAACCCCGACATCCTCGCCGAGATCTCCGCCGACCGTGCCCTGCCCGGCCAGGTCGTCGTGGGCTTCGCCGCCGAGACCGACGACGTGCTCGCCAACGGTCGCGAGAAGCTCCGCCGCAAGGGCTGTGACCTGCTCGTGGTCAACGAGGTGGGCGAGCGCAAGACCTTCGGCTCCGAGGAGAACGAGGCCGTCGTCCTCGCGGCCGACGGCTCCGACACGCCCGTACCGTACGGGCCGAAGGAAGCCCTCGCCGAAACGGTCTGGGACCTCGTCGCACCACGTCTGCGGACCCTTCCCGCGGAGAATTCGGGGAAATCTCACTCCCGGCCGGATTTCACCGTCCCGGCCGAGTGAATCCGCCGGGATTCCCGTCCTTCCGGGCCAGGAGAATGGGTGTGCGTGAGGCGGGTGGGGCCGGATTCGGCGATCTCAGGGCTCCCACCTTGCGAGACACCTGGCCCAATGCCTGATGACGCCCGATAGACTGTTCTCGGTACGACGCGGGGCGCAGCCCCCTGCCGTCCGACATTGTTCAGCCAGCAGCCGCTGCAACCCCAGGGAGCATTGTGTCCCGTCGTCTGTTCACTTCGGAGTCCGTGACCGAAGGTCACCCCGACAAGATCGCTGACCAGATCAGCGACACCATTCTCGACGCGCTGCTGCGCGAGGACCCCACGTCCCGCGTCGCCGTCGAGACCCTGATCACCACCGGCCTCGTGCACGTCGCCGGTGAGGTCACCACGAAGGCGTGGGCCGACATCCCCACCCTCGTACGGAACAAGATCCTCGAGATCGGGTACGACTCCTCGAAGAAGGGCTTCGACGGCGCGTCCTGCGGCGTCTCGGTCTCCATCGGGTCGCAGTCCCCGGACATCGCGCAGGGCGTCGACACGGCGTACGAGAAGCGCGTCGAGGGCGACGAGGACGAGCTGGACAAGCAGGGCGCCGGCGACCAGGGCCTGATGTTCGGCTACGCGTCGGACGAGACCCCCGAGCTCATGCCGCTCCCGATCTACCTCGCGCACCGGCTCTCCCGCCGGCTGACCGAGGTCCGCAAGAACGGGACCATCCCGTACCTGCGCCCCGACGGCAAGACCCAGGTCACCATCGAGTACGACGGCGACAAGGCCGTCCGCCTCGACACGGTCGTGGTCTCCTCGCAGCACGCCTCGGACATCGACCTGGAGTCGCTGCTCGCGCCCGACATCCGCGAGTTCGTCGTCGAGCACGTCCTGAAGCAGCTCGTCGAGGACGGCATCAAGCTCGACACCGACGGCTACCGCCTGCTGGTCAACCCGACCGGCCGCTTCGAGATCGGCGGCCCGATGGGCGACGCCGGCCTCACCGGCCGCAAGATCATCATCGACACCTACGGCGGCATGGCCCGCCACGGCGGCGGCGCCTTCTCCGGCAAGGACCCGTCCAAGGTCGACCGCTCGGCCGCCTACGCCATGCGCTGGGTCGCCAAGAACGTCGTGGCCGCGGGCCTCGCCTCGCGCTGCGAGGTCCAGGTCGCGTACGCGATCGGCAAGGCCGAGCCCGTCGGCCTGTTCGTCGAGACCTTCGGCACGAACACGGTCGAGAACGAGAAGATCGAGAACGCCATCGGCGAGGTCTTCGACCTCCGCCCGGCCGCGATCATCCGCGACCTCGACCTGCTCCGCCCGATCTACGCCCAGACGGCGGCGTACGGCCACTTCGGCCGCGAGCTGCCCGACTTCACCTGGGAGCGGACGGACCGCGTGGACGCGCTGAAGAAGGCCGCGGGCCTGTAGGCCGCGCCTGCTTCGCCTGATCGGAAGCCCGGCACCCTTCGGGGGAGCCGGGCTTCCGCATGTCCGGGATGCCGGGGATCCGGCCGGGGACGGCTTGTCAGTACGGTCTGATAGGTATGGGGCTGTGAGCAGCGAGAACGAGACGCCCGAGGGTGCGGCCGGTGAGCCGCACGAGCAGCTCGCGCTCATTCGGGAGACCGTGCGGAAGGCCCAGGTGCCCAGGGCCAAGCCGCGGACGTGGCGGGGGGCCGCGCTGGCCAAGGAGCTGCCCGTGGCGCGGGTCGTGGTCAACAAGGGCGTGCTGCACCTGGACCAGTTCTTCGACTACGCCGTGCCCGAGGAGCTGGACGCCGTCGCGCAGCCGGGGGTGCGGGTGCGCGTGCGGTTCGGGGCGGGGGCGCACCAGGTGAGGGACGGGCGGCGCGAGGGCGGACGGCTGATCGACGGGTTCCTCGTCGAGCGGCGCGCCGAGTCGGACTACAAGGGCGCCCTGGCCGCGCTCGCGGACGTCGTCTCGCCCGAGCCCGTGCTCAGCGCGGAGCTCCTCGGGCTCGCGCGGGCGGTGGCCGACCGGTACGCGGGAAGCCTCGCGGACGTTCTGCAGCTGGCGATCCCGCCGCGTAACGCGCGCGCCGAGGGCAAGGCCTCCCCGGACCCGCTGCCGCCGCCCGCCGCGCCCGAGCCGGGCACCTGGACGCGGTACGAACGCGGGCCGGGGTTCCTGGCCGCCCTGGCCCGCGGTGCGGCCCCACGAGCGGTCTGGAACGCCCTGCCGGGCCCCCACTGGGCCGAGGAGCTGGCCCGCGCGGTGGGCGCCACGCTCGCCTCCGGGCGGGGCGCGCTGGTCGTCGTACCCGACGGTCGTGCGGCGTCGCGGGTCGACGCGGCGCTCACGGCGCTCCTGGGACCCGGGCGGCACGCCCTGCTCACCGCCGAGGCCGGGCCGGAGAAGC
Source organism: Streptomyces sp. NPDC054975 (assembly GCF_053609105.1). Lineage (NCBI taxonomy): Bacteria > Bacillati > Actinomycetota > Actinomycetes > Kitasatosporales > Streptomycetaceae > Streptomyces > Streptomyces sp. NPDC054975. The sequence continues at coordinate 23,148 of NZ_JBSGWV010000034.1, read as the reverse complement.
GGTACGCCCAGTGGCTCGCGGTACGGCGGGGCTCGGTGCGCGCGGTCGTCGGCACCCGGGCCGCGATGTTCGCGCCGGTCCGGGACCTCGGGCTCGTCGCCATCTGGGACGACGGCGACGGCAGCCACAGCGAGCTGCACGCCCCGCAGCCCCACGCGCGCGACGTCCTGCTGCTGCGCGCCGCCCACGACCGCTGCGCCTTCCTGCTCGGCTCGACCAGCTGCACGGTCGAGGCCGCGCAGCTCGTGGAGTCAGGCTGGGCCGCGCCGCTGGCCGCCGGACGCGACCAGGTACGGCTCGCCGCGCCGCTCGTACGGACCGTGGGGGACGGCGAGCTGGCCCGCGACGAGGCCGCCCGGGCCGCACGGCTGCCCTCGCTGGCATGGCAGGCCGTCCGGGAGGGCCTGAAGACCGGCCCGGTGCTCGTGCAGGTGCCGCGCCGGGGTTACGTGCCGAGGCTGGCGTGCGAGCGCTGCCGGACACCTGCCCGTTGCCGGCACTGCGCGGGCCCGCTGGAGGCGCCCGAGCAGCAGGAGCTGCGGTGCGGCTGGTGCGGGCGGGGCGCGCCGGACTGGTCGTGCGTGGAATGCGGCTCGGTCCGGCTGCGGGCCCAGATCGTGGGCGCACGGCGGACGGCGGAGGAGCTGGGCCGGGCGTTCCCGGCGGTGCCGGTACGGACGTCGGGCCGGGACCACGTCCTGGACACCGTGCCCGGGCGGCCCGCGCTCGTCGTGTCCACCCCTGGCGCCGAACCGGTCGCCGAGGGCGGGTACGCCGCGGCGCTGCTCCTCGACGGCTGGGCCATGCTCGGCCGCCCCGACCTGCGCGCGGGCGAGGAGGCGCTCCGGCGGTGGATCGACGCGGCGTCGCTGGTGCGGGGGCAGGGGGAGGGCGGCACCGTCGTGGTCGTCGCCGAGCCGACGTTGCGGCCGGTGCAGGCGCTGGTGCGATGGGATCCGGTCGGCCACGCCCAGCGGGAGCTGTCGGAGCGGGCGGAACTCGGCTTTCCTCCGGTGTCCCGCATGGCCGCGGTCTCGGGACCGCCGGCCGCGGTCGAGTCGTTCATCGGCGCCGCCGAACTGCCGGGCGACGCGGAGGTGTTGGGCCCGGTGCCGCTCCCGGTCGTCCGCCCCGGCGGACCGCGCCGACCGGGCGACGCGCCGCCGGGGGAGCAGTGGGAACGGGCCCTGATCCGGGTGCCTCCGGGCAACGGCGCGGCGCTGGCCGCCGCCCTCAAGAAGGCCCAGGCGGCCCGTCTGTCCCGGGGCAACGACGCGCCGGTCCGCATCCGAGTGGACCCCCCGGACATCGGCTGACCCACGCGCCGCGGCCCAGGCTCCCGGTGCCCGCGGTCACCCCGGGTGCGGCGCCGTCGTGGGTGGTGCCCACCCGCTCCGCCACGCGGAACGCCTGCCCACAACCCGGGGGCGGCGCGGCCCGCAAGGGCGGTGTCAGCCGTTGCGGGGGCCTGGGAAGGCCGGGGGGCGGGGGTCCTCGTGGAGGGACTGGCTCGCGTGGGCCGGCTGCGGCGGCATCGGGCGGGCCGGGGGGACCACTGGGAGGGTGCGGGTCGTGCTCGGCTCCGGTGCGCGCTCCTGCTCCACCACGACACCCGGCTGCGGCGACCGGCGCGCGCCGTAGCGGCGGTGGACGGCCTGCTTCGTGACCCCGAGCGCCGAGCCCACCGCGTCCCACGAGAACCCGAGCGAGCGGTCGAAGTCGACCGCCGCCGTCACCAGGGTCTCGACACTGTCCCGCAGCTCCTGGGCGAGCCGGACGGTCGGGGCGGGTGCCCGTCCGTAGACGACGAAACCCGTCGACGGGCCGGAGCGGCGCGGGCGGTAGACGTTGCCCAACTGGGCCGTGAGCGTGCGCAGTGCGTCGACCTGCCGCCGGACCCGCTCGATGTCCCGCACCAACAGATGCAGGCTTGCCCGGGCTTGGGCGTCGTGGGTTGCGTGGTCGGCCATGTGAAAGCCTCTCGAACCGGCGTGGAAAAGGGGTCGGGCCACGACGAGGGCGGGCCCGTTTCGGTCAATCTGTCTTGACCAACGCGCCACCCGTCGATTGGGTCACGCTGCGGGGGCGTACACGCATATGCGCGGGGCGCTCGCCGTCACGTACGCCCCCTCGCGCCTCGGCCCCTAGACTGGTGCGCTGCCCTCCTCCACGCTCTCGGCACCGCTCGAGCAGGGAGGTACCCACCGCCCCGAGACGCGAGGTTTTTCCGAGTGAAGCTGGTCTTCGCAGGCACCCCCGAGGTCGCCGTGCCCGCCCTGGACGCCCTGCTCGCCTCCGGCCGGCACGAGGTGGCCGCCGTCGTCACCCGCCCCGACGCCCCCGCGGGCCGTGGCCGGCGCCTGGTGGCCAGCCCCGTCGCCGAGCGGGCGGAGGAGGCCGGGATCGAGATCCTCAAGCCGGCGAGGCCGCGCGACGAGGCGTTCCTCGCGCGGCTGCGCGAGATCGCCCCGGACTGCTGCCCGGTCGTGGCCTACGGCGCTCTGCTCCCCAAGGCCGCCCTCGACATCCCCACCCACGGCTGGGTCAACCTGCACTTCTCGCTGCTGCCCGCGTGGCGTGGCGCCGCGCCGGTGCAGCACGCCGTGATGGCGGGCGACGAGGTCACGGGCGCGTCGACGTTCCAGATCGAGGAGGGGCTCGACTCCGGCCCGGTCTACGGCGTGATCACGGAGGACGTCCGCCCCACCGACACCAGCGGCGACCTGCTCACCCGGCTCGCCTTCGCGGGCGCCGGGCTGCTCGCCGCGACCATGGACGGCATCGAGGACGGCACGCTCAAGGCCGTACCGCAGCCGCCCGAGGGCATCACGCTCGCCCCCAAGATCCAGGTCGAGGACGCGCAGGTGGACTGGAAGGCCCCGGCGCTCCGCGTGGACCGCGTCGTCCGCGGCTGCACGCCCGCCCCCGGTGCCTGGACCGTCTTCCGCGGCGAGCGCCTCAAGCTGATCCAGACGGCGCTGGTCCCCGACCGCACGGACCTCGCACCGGGCGAGCTCGCGGCGGGCAAGAACAACGTGTACGTCGGCACCGGCTCGCACGCCGTCGAACTCCTCTGGGTCCAGCCCCAGGGCAAGAAGCCGATGAAGGCCGCCGACTGGGCCCGCGGCGTCCGCATCGCCCCCGGCGAGCGGGTGGGCGCGTAGCGGCGCGGGGCGCGACGTCGTCACGGGGCGTTTTCCGCGGGCCTGAGCGGCGGACGTAGACACCTCACCTTGCTAAGCCGTCAAGTCGCGCACCGCTGGCCTGTTAGCGTGACCTGCCTATTCGAACGGGTGGCGTGGAACGATGGTCGATGTTGTGCGGGTGATGGAGGCGCTGGCCGAGCAGGGCGTCACGGTGCTCTTCAAGGCGGATGCGGAACGCATGCGTGATGGAGTCAGGCCGTGGACCTTCGTCGCGAACGGGGCGCCCTTCCATGAGGAACTGCTCGTGCGCGCTGATGCGGCCTCGGTGGAGGCCTGCCTGAAGGTCTGTCTGCCTCAGCTGCGTGACCGCGGGCTAGTCATCCCTGAGTGAGGGGCGGCTCCGTCGACCGATCTATGCAGCAGCAGCTTCTGTCGCTTCGGGTGAAGCCGGAAAAGCCAGACTCTCGTCGAAGCGTCGACGGTGCTGGAGGCAGTGGTAGAGCTGTCCGATCATGCGGTTGAAGAGGTTGCGCTGGGCGGCGGCGTGCCAGTCGCCTTGTTCGCGTCGGCGTCGGTAGTGGGCATTGGCGCCGGTGGATGCCCGGAGTGAGGCGAAGGCCCAGAGGTAGCCGGCGTGGTTGAGCCGGTCGTTCTTCACCCAGCGTCTGGTGATGGCGGACTTCTTGCCCGAGGCGCGGGTGATGGGTGAGGAGCCGGCGTAGGCCTTCAGGCCGCGGGCGTCGGCGAATCGGGTGCGGTCGTCGCCGATCTCGGCCAGCACGCGGGCAGCGAGCTGCATACCGAGCCCGGGGAAGCTCAGCAGGATCTCGGCGTCCGGGTGCTGCGGGAAGGCCTCTTCCACTGCTTCGGCGAGCTCGTCGGCGGCGGTGCAGGCGGCATCCAGCTGGATGAGGAGAGCGAGCATCTGCTTGCCGAGCGCGTCCTCGACCAGTGGCGGCTGGTGGGCCCACTCCGCGCGGAGCACCTCGCGGAGGCGGTCGGCCTCGGCTTCGATGCCGCGCTTGCGGCCGGCTCGCTTGAGTGCGGCCTGGATCTGGGTGCGGGTCAGGCGTGCCGCCCGGGTTGGGGTCGGGGCGGTCTTGAGGAGTTCGCGGGCCTCGGGACGACACAGGCCGTTGGTCCAGGTGGCGAAGGCAGCCAGGGCGGCAGGGTAGTACTCGCGTAGCAGGGACCGGAGCTGGTTGGCGAGCTGCTGACGGTTCCACAAAGAGTCCTGCTGGGCCCGGGCCAGGACGGCGATCGCGCGGCCTAGGTCGGAGTCGTCAGGGAGAGGCCGGTGGGCGTGCATGTCGGTGCGGAGAATGTTGGCCAGGACCAGGGCATCGCCGGGGTCGGACTTCTTGCGGGAGACGCTGTGCCGGTCGCGGTAGCGGGCGGCGGCCATCGGGTTGATCGCGAACACCTTGCGCTTGCCGGTCCGCAGGACCGCCACCAGCAGGCCGCGGGAGGTTTCGATCGCGACCGGGATCGGGTTCTCGGCGGTGTCGCCGTACTCGGCGAGCAGTTCCAGCAGGATCTTGTAGCCGGCTGCGTCGTCCGTGATGTGCCGCTTGGCCAGCAGCTGGCCGGTGTCGTCGACCAGGGCGACGTCGTGGGTTCGTTCCGCCCAGTCGATTCCGCAGTAGATCAAGATTCCCCTCCCCAGGGTCGGCGTTTGCGCTGGTTACGAGCGCATGCGGGCCACGCAGCGACCTAATCCCAGGCCTCGACCGCATCGCGGTCGGGCCGCCACCTCACTAGCCGTTCGTGGCACCAGCGCACCCCACGGGCCTCGGTCTATGCGGGAGCTCGGGGGCTCGGGCGGATCGAGAGGTCACCGTGCGATGGGCTCGCACCACCAACCCCAACGCGTGATCAAGTCGATAGGTGTTGACACACGACGGTGCTGGACGCCGCCGATCTCTTAATAGGCATCGCTGCCTGGTGAGTCATAGGCGTGCTTCCAGCACCGACGGGCGCCAACACCGCTCGTGGTGGCGGCCACGGAGACGCCGAACGTCACCGCTCTAAGCAGAGGCGTCGAGCCGCCTGGCAACGTCTAGGCGTCTGTTCGGCGCCTACAGGACCGCCACCACTCGGAGCACCGAGTCCAGCGCGTCGATCTACGTCGAGACATCAGATGCCAGGCTGAGAGAAGACGTCGCGGGCTCGGTGCTCGAACAAGGTCCTGAGCGCTGTCGCGGCCCAGGGCCTGTGTTCAGTAGGGATTAGGCTGAGAGGGTTCGACCTCGTCATTTCTCACGCGGAGCACCTTTTGAGCGAGCAGGCACGTCGCCGTCCCCCCAAGCCGTACCGGCGTCCCAAGAAGGATCCCGTGCGGATCCTGGCCTTCGAGGCGCTGCGGGCGGTGGACGAGCGGGACGCGTACGCGAACCTGGTGCTGCCGCCGCTGTTGAAGAAGGCCCGGGAGAGCGGTGACTTCGACGGGCGGGACGCGGCGCTCGCGACCGAGCTGGTCTACGGGACGCTGCGGCGGCAGGGGACGTACGACGCCATCGTGTCGGCGTGCATCGACCGGCCGCTGCGCGAGGTCGACCCGCCCGTCCTCGACGTGCTGTCGCTCGGCGCGCACCAGCTGCTCGGCACACGCATCCCGACGCACGCGGCCGTCTCGGCCAGTGTGGAGCTGGCGCGCGTGGTGCTCGGCGACGGCCGGGCCAAGTTCGTGAACGCCGTGCTGCGGAAGATCTCGCAGCAGGACCTCGACAGCTGGGTGGAGCAGGTCGCCCCGCCCTACGAGGACGACGCCGAGGACCACCTCGCGGTCGTCCACTCCCACCCCCGCTGGGTCGTCTCGGCGCTCTGGGACGCCCTCGGCGGCGGCCGGGCCGGCATCGAGGACCTCCTGGAGGCCGACAACGAGCGGCCCGAGGTCACGCTCGTGGCCCGGCCGGGGCGGGCCACCACCGACGAGCTGACCGGCGAGGACACGCTGCCCGGCCGCTGGTCGCCGTACGCGGTACGGATGGCCGAGGGCGGCGAGCCCGGCGCCATCGAGGCCGTGAAGGAAGGACGGGCCGGCGTCCAGGACGAGGGCAGCCAGCTGGTCGCCATCGCCCTCGCCAACGCGCCCCTGGAGGGCCGCGACGAGCGCTGGCTCGACGGCTGCGCAGGACCCGGCGGCAAGGCCGCCCTCCTCGGCGCCCTGGCCGCCGAACGCGGCGCCGCCCTGCTCGCCTCCGAGAAGCAGCCCCACCGCGCCCGGCTCGTCGAGCGCGCGCTGGCCGGCAACCCCGGCCCGTACCAGGTCATCGCCGCCGACGGCACCCGCCCGCCGTGGCGGCCCGGCTCCTTCGACCGGGTCCTCATGGACGTGCCCTGCTCCGGCCTCGGCGCCCTGCGCCGCCGCCCCGAGGCCCGCTGGCGCCGCCGCCCGGAGGACCTCGACGGCTTCGCCCCCCTCCAGCGCGGTCTGCTGCGCGAGGCGCTGTCGGCGGTCCGCGTCGGCGGCATCGTCGGGTACGCGACCTGCTCGCCGCACCTGGCCGAGACCCGGATCGTCGTCGAGGACGTCCTCAAGGGGCGCGGCGGCCCGGCCGTCGAGGCGGAGTGGATCGACGTCCGCCCGCTGATGCCCGGCGTCCCCGCGCTCGGCGACGGCCCGGACGTCCAGCTCTGGCCGCACCTGCACGGCACGGACGCGATGTACCTGGCGCTGCTTCGCCGTACCGCCTGAGGGGCGAAGGGTCGGAAAGGCCGGTTACGTCTGGCCTTTCCGGCCCGGATTCGGGTCCGAAACCCCACGGATCCGGGTCCGAAACCGCCTCGCGGCAAAGAAGTGCCCAAGAGCATGGCAGGCTTGGCACATGGCGCAGATCAACCCCAGCATCCTGTCCGCAGACTTCGCCCGCCTCGCCGAGGAGGCGAAGGCCGTCGACGGAGCCGACTGGCTGCACGTCGATGTCATGGACAACCACTTCGTCCCCAACCTGACCCTCGGCGTGCCGATCGTCGAGTCGCTCGCCCGGGCCACGGACACCCCGCTGGACTGCCACCTCATGATCGAGGACCCCGACCGCTGGGCCCCGCAGTACGTGGAGGCCGGCGCCGGGTCCGTCACCTTCCACGTCGAGGCGGCCGCCGCCCCCGTGCGGCTCGCACGCGAGATCCGGGCGAAGGGCGCGCGGGCCTCGATGGCACTGAAGCCGGCCACGCCCATCGAGCCGTACGAGGACCTGCTCCCCGAGCTCGACATGCTGCTGATCATGACCGTCGAGCCCGGCTTCGGCGGGCAGGCCTTCCTCGACATCATGCTGCCCAAGATCCGCCGTACCCGTGAGCTGATCTCCAAGCACGGCCTGGAGCTGTGGCTCCAGGTCGACGGTGGCGTGGCGGAGTCGACCATCGAGCGGTGCGCCGAGGCCGGCGCGGACGTCTTCGTCGCCGGCTCGGCGGTCTACGGCGCCCAGGACCCGGCCGAGGCCGTCCGCTCCCTCCGCGCCAAGGCGGACGCCGCGACCGCCACGGCGGCGTGGGCGTGTGGCCACTGAGCCTCCGGCAGATGAACGGGGTCCGTCGGAGCGCGGACAGGACCGATCGGGACCCGCCGGATCTGACAGGATGAACGGCGAGTCCAGAGTGTGAACGAAGCAGCACGGCAGCAGTACACAGCGGCACGGCAGCAGTACGAAGCACCACGGCAGCAGCACGACAGCAGTACGAAGCAACACGACCAGCACCACGACGCGGCACGTGAGCAGCGGTACGTGAAACAGAGCTAAGGAGATCGCGGTGGCGGGAATCTCGGCGGGACGGTCAGCCCTGCGGATGGGACCCGCGGAGCTGGTGCAGGCGGCGGCCATGGCGCGTCGCTTCTACCTCGAGGGCAAGTCCAAGATCCAGATCGCCGAGGAGTTCGGCGTGAGCCGCTTCAAGGTGGCCCGGGTCCTGGAGACCGCGCTCGAACGCGACCTCGTACGGATCGAGATCCGCGTCCCGGCCGAACTGGACGCCGAGCGCTCGGACGCGCTCCGCGCCCGCTACGGGCTCCGCCACGCCGTCGTCGTCGAGTCCCCGGCGGAGGGCGAGGACGAGTCGCCGGACCCGGAGAACCTGGGCGAGGTCGCCGCCGACCTGCTCGGCGAACTGGTCAACGAGGGCGACGTCCTCGGCCTGGCCTGGGGCCGCTCGACCATCCACATGGCCGCCGCCCTCGACCGGCTGCCCCCGTGCACGGTCGTCCAGCTCACCGGCGTGTACGACGCCGGGACCGCCGAGCGCGGCTCCGTCGAGGCCGTCCGGCGGGCCGCCCAGGTCTCCGGCGGCGAGGCGCACCCCATCTACGCGCCGATGCTGCTGCCCGACCCCGCCACGGCGGCCGCGCTGCGCAACCAGACGGGCATCGCGCGGGCCTTCGAGTACTTCGACAAGGTCACCGTCGCCTGTGTCTCCATCGGCTCCTGGGAGCCGGGCATCTCGACCGTGCACGACATGCTCACCGACGAGGAGCGCGCCCACTACGCCTCCCTCGGCGTCGCCGCCGAGATGTCCGCGCACCTCTTCGACTCCGAAGGGCGGCGGGTCGGCCGCGACCTGGGCGAGCGCTGCATCACCGTCGAGGCGGACCGGCTGCGCCGGATCCCCGAGGTCGTCGCGATCGCGGGCGGCCAGCGCAAGGCGGCGGCGATCGGGGCGGTCCTCCGCTCCGGGCTCGTCACCAGCCTCGTGACCGACCGGGCCGCGGCCGACTACCTCCTCACCGAGTCCGCCCCTGGCCCGCGCCCCGCCCTGGAGCGGAAGGACCCGGACGGCGTCTGACGGGTCGGACCGGCGCGCGGGCAGCCCCGACCCGGACGGCCTCCGACGGGCCGGACCGGCGCGCGGGGCCGGCGGCCCCGGCATAGCGTCGGAGCATGTCGTTCCGCCCCCTGCGCGCCCTCCTCGCGCTGTTCCTGTGCGTCGGTGTCCTCGCCGGCGCACTCGTCGGCTGTTCCACCGCCGAGAGCGGCAGCGGCCCCGCCCCCACCGGATCCTCCGGCCTGGAGACCGTCCGCGTCGCCGACCTGCCGGACGAGGCGCGGGCGACCCTCCGGCTCATCGAGCGCGGCGGGCCCTTCCCGTACGAGAAGGACGGCGCGACCTTCTCCAACTTCGAGCGGATCCTGCCCCGGCACGAGCGCGGCTACTACCGCGAGTACACCGTCCGCACCCCCGGCGAACCAGACCGGGGTGCCCGGCGTCTCGTCACCGGGAGGGGCGGCGAGGTCTACTACACGGACGACCACTACGAGACCTTCCGGGAGGTCCTGCCCGATGAAGCTCGCTGAGGCGCTGCGCGACCCCGTCGTCCTCGATCTGCGCGGGGTCGTGGACAAGGCCGCCTTCATGGACCGCTGCGCCACCGCCCTCGCGCTTCCGCGCTGGTTCGGGCGGAACTGGGACGCCCTCGCCGACTGCCTGACCGATCTGCCCCGACCGGTGGCCCTCGTCGTCACCGGCTGGCAGGCTTATGCCACGGCCCGGCCGAGCGACTGGGAGACCGCCCAGGACGTCTTCGCCACGGCCGCCGAGACCAGCACCACGGGCCTCACCGTCCTGCTCGCCCTGGGGACCCCCAAGGGGGCCTCCTTCGGAGGATCGGACGAAGAGGGTCCGGCAAGCCTCGGATGAATCGCCCGGGTCGGGATGGTGTACCGGCGTGGGACAATGAACTACGTGCTTTTTCCCCTGGCTGAAATGCCTAGGGGCCGATCCGAACGACTGGGATGTCAGCACGTGCGTTTCCTCAATGACGTCAAGCCGCCCTACGACCTGACGTACGACGATGTCTTCATGGTGCCGAGCCGCTCGGCCGTGGGTTCCCGCCAGGCCGTGGACCTCACCTCGCCGGACGGGACCGGTACGACGATCCCGCTCGTCGTCGCCAACATGACCGCGATCGCCGGCCGCCGCATGGCCGAGACCGTCGCCCGCCGCGGCGGACTCGTCGTCATTCCCCAGGACATCCCGATCGAGGTCGTCACCGACGTCATCGGGTGGGTCAAGAGCCGCCACCACGTCCTGGACACCCCCATCGTCCTGGAGCCCCACCAGACCGTCGCCGACGCGCTCTCGCTGCTGCCCAAGCGCGCGCACGACGCCGGTGTCGTCGTGGACGGGGACCGCCGTCCCGTCGGTGTCGTCACCGACGCGGACCTGTCCGGCGTGGACCGCTTCACGCAGCTGTCCGAGGTCATGTCGAAGGACCTGCTCCTCCTCGACGCCGACATCGAGCCCGGCGACGCGTTCAACACGCTCGACCACGCCAACCGCCGCTACGCCCCGGCCGTGGACAAGGACGGCCGTCTCGTCGGCATCCTGACCCGCAAGGGCGCCCTGCGCGCGACCCTGTACACCCCGGCCACCGACGCCGACGGCAAGCTGCGCATCGCCGCCGCCGTCGGCATCAACGGCGACTTCGTGGGCAAGGCCAAGCAGCTCCTCGACGCGGGCGTCGACACGCTCGTGATCGACACGGCCCACGGCCACCAGGAGTCGATGATCGCCGCGATCAAGGCCGTCCGCGCCCTCGACCCGCAGGTCCCCATCGTCGCCGGCAACATCGTCGCCGCCGAGGGCGTCAAGGACCTCATCGAGGCCGGCGCCGACATCATCAAGGTCGGTGTGGGCCCCGGCGCCATGTGCACCACGCGCATGATGACCGGTGTCGGCCGCCCGCAGTTCTCCGCCGTCCTGGAGTGCGCCGCCGAGGCGAAGAAGTACGGCAAGCACGTCTGGGCCGACGGCGGTGTCCGTCACCCCCGTGACGTCGCCATGGCGCTCGCCGCCGGTGCGTCCAACGTGATGATCGGCTCGTGGTTCGCCGGCACGTACGAGTCCCCGGGCGACCTCCAGCACACCGCCGACGGCCGTCCGTACAAGGAGTCGTTCGGCATGGCCTCCGCGCGTGCCGTGCAGAACCGCACCAGCGAGGAGTCCGCGTACGACCGGGCCCGCAAGGGTCTCTTCGAGGAGGGCATCTCCACCTCCCGCATGTTCCTCGACCCGGCCCGCCCGGGCGTCGAGGACCTGATCGACTCGATCATCGCCGGTGTCCGCTCCTCCTGCACCTACGCGGGCGCGGCCTCGCTGGCCGAGTTCGAGGAGAAGGCCGTGGTCGGCATCCAGAGCGCCGCCGGTTACGCCGAGGGCAAGCCGCTGCACGCCAGCTGGAACTAGTACCGGGCCCCGGCACGGTACGCCGTACGAAGGCCCCCGGGGGCCCCGGCTCGTGGGGGCCTTCGGCGTACTCCTGCGCGTACGTCCTCCCCCCTCACACGTACTCACCACGTAGGTCCTCACCCGCGTACGTACGGAGCCAGCGTCTCCACGACCGCCGCCGCCATCCGGGCGTGGCCGCGGTCGTTGGGGTGCAGGCCGTCCGCCAGGTCCTCCGGGTCGAGCAGGGGGCGCCCGGAGAGCACCAGGAGCCGCTCGTCGCCCTCCGCCGCCAGGTCCCGGCCCGCGGCCTCCATGGCCGTGCGCAGCTCCGCCAGCGTGGCACCCAGGGCGTTCGGGGTGGTCTCCGCCTCGGGTCGCAGCACGGGGGAGAGGATCAGCAGCGGAGCGTCCGGGTGGCCCCGGCGCACCAGACCCACGTAGGCCCGTACCGTCTCGTAGAGCCACCCGGCGGAACTGGGCGCTCTGGACCAGCAGTTGGTGCCGAAGGCGAGGGTGACCAGCTCGCCCGGGAGGCTCGCGAGCTGCTCGGCCAGGGGCAGCTCGCCGCGCGCCCCGCCCGCGAAGCCGAGATTGACCGTGTCCAGTCCGAGCGCCCGCCCCGCCGTGGCCGGCCAGGAGTGCGCGGGCCGGGTCGACCACCAGCCCTCGGTGATCGAGTCCCCGTGCACCAGCCAGCGCGGCCGCCTCGGGGCGGGGGAGACGGCGCCGTCGCACCCCCGCAGGCCCAGGACCACCGGCGCCTGGCTCTCCGGCAGGTGGACCGCGAACGTCCCCCCGCCAGGAGGCAGGTCGAGCGTGATCGTCGCCTCCTCCGCGGGAGCCGTGAAGCTCTCGCCCACGCACCGCCCGTCCTGCCAGAGCGCGAAGCAGTGCCGCAGGGCCCGCATCGCGTCCCCGCTGCCGGGAACGGCCGCGCGATAGCGCAGCTCGACCGCGCGCGTGCCGGGAGCGGCCGTGAACTCCACCCGTACCCCGATCGGCAGCGCCGCCCGCTCGGCGGTGTCCCAGGGCAGCCGGGCCAGGTCGTCGGGGTCGGCGCGGACCGCCCGGCCGCCGTCGAGCCAGGCCGTGCCGCGCAGGAAGGGTGTGGGTTCCAGCCAGCCCACCGAAGCCTCCGATCGAGGGGACGCAGGGGGCTCGCAGAGTCGTTCATCGTGCACGAGGAGTCAATGCGCACGCGGGGGCACCTTCACACCCCGTTCGGGCCCCCATGTGCCGATTCATGCGGTGGGGCGCAATGTTTCCCCGTCTGCGCCCCGAGAGCGCAATGATCATATGCGAGTGCGCAACAACCCTGCATTACGAGCGCGAAGCATCGGGGCTTAGGCTCATGCCTCGTACCAGGAGTGGCGGCGACCGCCTGCTCGGCGGTTCCCCTTCCCTCGCGGGCCTCTTCCCCCATGCCCGCGTACCGCCGTGGTCGTCGCATTTCGACAGGCAGCGATCAAGGAGCCTCCGCAGTGCTGGATCAAGGCACGGCCTCACCGGCCGTCGAGCCGTCCGTCCCCAAGACCTCCGGGCTCTCCGCCCTGACCCGGCGCAAGCCGGTAGAACGCCTGGTCGCCGAGGGTGGCCAGGGTGAGGGCGGCTCGCTCCGCCGCTCGCTGTCGATGTGGCAGCTCACGATGATCAGCATCGGCGCCACGCTCGGCACCGGCATTTTCGTGGTCCTCGGCGACGCCGTTCCGAAGGCCGGCCCCGCTGTCACGATCGCCTTCGTCATCGCCGGTCTCACGGCCCTCTTCTCGGCCCTCTCGTACGCCGAGCTGGCGGGCTCCATACCGGTCGCCGGTTCCTCCTACTCGTATGCGTACGCAACGATGGGTGAACTCGTCGCGTGGGTCTGCGGCTGGTGTCTGGTCCTGGAGTACGGCGTCTCGGTCGCCGCCGTGGCCGTCGGCTGGGGCGAGTACCTCAACGAGCTGCTCGACGGCACGATCGGCGTCACCATCCCCGACGTACTCTCCTCGGCCCCCGGCGAGGGCGGGATCATCAACCTGCCGGGTCTGATCGTCGTCCTGCTCGCGATGATCTTCCTGCTCGGCGGCGCCCGCGAGTCCGCGCTCGTCAACACCGTCATGGTGTTCGTGAAGATCGCCGCGCTGGTGCTGTTCTGCGCCATCGGCTTCATGGGCTTCAAGTCCGGCAACTACGCCGACTTCATGCCGCTCGGCATGGCCGGCGTCAGCGCCGCCGGCGCGAGCCTCTTCTTCTCGTACATCGGCTTCGACGCCGCCTCCACCGCCGGTGAGGAGGCGAAGGACCCGAAGCGCGACCTGCCCCGCGCGATCATGCTGTCGCTCCTCATCGTCACGGTCCTCTACGTCCTCGTCGCCGCCGTCGCCGTCGGCGCGTGGAACTGGAAGGACTTCGAGGGCTCCGAGGCCTCGCTCGCCGCGATCATGAACGACGTCAGCGGCCAGGCCTTCTGGGGCACCCTGCTCGCGGCCGGCGCCGTCATCTCGATCGCCTCCGTCGTCCTGACCGTCCTCTACGGCCAGACCCGCGTGCTCTTCGCGATGTCCCGCGACGGCCTCGTGCCGAAGGTCTTCGCCAAGGTCAGCGGCAAGACCGGCACCCCGCGCGTGAACACCGTCATCGTCTCGGTGTTCTGCGGCGCCCTCGCCTCCGTCATCCCGCTGGGCAAGCTCGTCGACGCCACAAGCATCGGCACCCTGTTCGCCTTCGCCCTGGTCAACGTCGCGGTGATCGTCCTGCGCCGCACCCGTCCGACCCTGGACCGCACCTTCCGCGTGCCGCTCGGCTGGACCTTCCCGATCCTCGGCTTCGCGTTCTGCGTCTACAACATGTTCAGCCTGGACGCGGTCACCTGGGTGGTCTTCGGTTGCTGGATGGCCGCGGGCCTCGTGTTCTACTTCCTGTACGGCATGCGCCGCTCCCGCCTGGCCGCCGAGCCCCTCGTGGCCACCGACGCAGAGAAGTGATCCACCCGTAGTGCGACTCAACGACCTCGACGAACGCATCGTCCACGCCCTCGCGGAGGACGCCCGCCGCTCGTACGCCGACATCGGCTCGCTCGTCGGCCTGTCCGCGCCCGCCGTCAAGCGGCGCGTGGACCGGCTGCGGGCCGAGGGCGCCATCACCGGATTCACCGTACGGGTGGACCCGGCGGCGCTCGGCTGGGAGACCGAGGGGTTCGTCGAGATCTACTGTCGCCACAACACCTCGCCCAACGACATCCGGCGAGGTCTGGAGCGGTACCCCGAGGTGGTGTCCGCGTCGACCGTCACCGGCGACGCGGACGCCGTCGTACAGGTCTTCGCCTCCGACATGCGCCACTTCGAGCGCGTCCTGGAGCGCATCGCGGGCGAGCCGTTCGTGGAGCGCACCAAGTCCGTCCTGGTGCTCTCGCCGCTGCTGCGGCGCTTCTCCTCCGGCTCGCCCGCGTAGCCTGCTGAGCCCTTGAGGGCCGGGCGGTCCGGGCGGCGCGGGCCGTGGTTCCCGCACCGCCCCTCGCCCGCCCACCCCCGTGGGGCGGTCTACTGGGTGGGGTACTCCAGCTGCCAGGGCAGCACCTTGAAGTCGCCCGTGCCGGCCTTCGTCCTCTCGAAGGGCGCCGGGCTGTGGCACGGAGGCACGTCGGCCTCCGGGCTCTGGGTCAGCCAGCTGTAGCCCAGCCGGTCGTGCCTGCCGAGGTCGTGCACGGAGACGCCGATGCGCCGGCCCTCGAATGCCTTGGTGTCGGTCTCGATCACCCGGCCCGTCACCGTGGCCACCTTGCCGCCCGTGGCCAGGCAGTCGACCTTCACCACGGCGTAGCCGCCCTTGCCCGCCTTGTAGTGGCTGAACCGGAACGTGCCGGTCGCCGCCTGCGGATCCTTGTTGTCCTTCGCCGCCAGGTGAGCGTCGAAGGAGAACGTGATGTCGTCAGGGGCCACCCGGTAGATCTTCGCGGTCCCGGTCAGCGCCGCCGCCTCGCGGCTGCCGCCCGCACCGTCCCCCGAGGCGACCGCGGAGCCCGTGGCCCCGCCCGTGACCAGCAGTGCGGCGGCCAGTGCGGCGATCTTCGTACGGTGGTTCATGGCGGTCCTTTCGGCAGGTCAAGCGGACGACCACCACTCTTCCGTCCGGGCCGCCGCAGGACGTCGGGCCAGGGGACGGTCCCGATCTCCGCCGCGCGGCGGGGGAGCCGTACGACCCGCGTCGGAGGCCCGTGCAACGAATCGCCGTCGCGGCCATGGATCGCGCAACGGTTCGACGGTCGGTCCGCAACGGTCTCGCCTTGTCCCGGCCGAGTGCGAAACCGTACCGTTTTTGACGTCTTCCCCCTGTACTCCGATCCCCCGAGGATGGCCCATGCCCGCGCTGCGCACCGCCCTGCTCCAGAGCTCCGGCGAGCTCGGCGACGTGGCCGCCAACCTCAAGATCCTCGACGAGGCAGCCGCCCGCGCGGCCGCCGCCGGCGCCGGGGTGCTGCTCGCCCCCGAGCTCTTCCTCACCGGGTACGCGATCGGCGCCGACATGGCGCGCCTGGCCGAACCGGCCGACGGCCCCTCCGCCCGCGCCGTCGCGGCCCTCGCCGCCCGTCACGGCCTCGCCATCGGCTACGGCTACCCGGAGCGGGACACCGAGCAGCACGGCGTCCTGTACAACGCCGCCCAGCTCATCGGCGCCGACGGCGAGACCCTCGCGCGCTACCGGAAGACCCACCTCTTCGGCGACTTCGAGCGCCACTGGTTCACGCCCGGCGAGGACGCCGTCGTCCAGGCCCAGCTCGGCGGCCTCACGGTCGGCCTGATGATCTGCTACGACGTCGAGTTCCCCGAGAACGTACGGGCGCAGGCCCTGGCAGGTACGGACCTCCTCCTCGTACCGACCGCGCTCATGCACCCCGCCGAGGTCGTCCCCGAGTCCGTCGTCCCCGTGCGCGCCTTCGAGAACCAGATCTACATCGCGTACGCCAACCGGACCGGCCCCGAGGGCGACTTCGAGTTCGTCGGCCTGTCCGTGCTCGCCGCGCCCGACGGCACCGCCCGGGCCCGCGCCGGCCGCGGCGAGGACCTCGTCCTCGGCGACGTGGACCCCGCCCTGCTCGCGGCCTCCCGCAAGGACAACCCCTACCTCCGCGACCGGCGCCCCGGCCTCTACGGCTCCCTCGTCTGAGCCGCCCGCCTCCTCCCGAACCTCCCCGCTTTTTCCCCGCAAGGAGTCCGTACCCCATGACGTCCACGGTGCCCACGACCGCCGTCCCGCACAGCGACGGCCAGCCGCCGATCACCATGTTCGGTCCGGACTTCCCGTACGCCTACGACGACTTCCTGGCCCACCCGGCCGGGCTCGGTCAGATACCCGCGACCGAGCACGGCACCGAGGTCGCCGTCATCGGCGGCGGGCTCTCGGGCATCATCGCCGCGTACGAGCTGATGAAGATGGGCCTCAAGCCCGTCGTCTACGAGGCCGACCAGATCGGCGGCCGGCTGCGCACCGTCGGCTTCGAGGGCACCGGCACCGACGGTCTGACGGCCGAGATGGGCGCCATGCGCTTCCCGCCGTCCTCCACGGCGCTCCAGCACTACATCGACCTCGTCGGCCTGACGACCTCGCCGTTCCCGAACCCGCTCGCCGAGTCCACCCCCTCGACGGTCGTCGACCTCAAGGGCGAGTCGCACTACGCGCAGACCGTGGACGACCTGCCGCAGGTCTACCGCGACGTGATGAACGCGTGGAACGCCTGCCTGGACGAGGGCGCCGACTTCTCCGACATGAACCAGGCCATGCGCGAGCGGGACGTCCCGCGCATCCGCGAGATCTGGTCGAAGCTCGTCGAGAAGCTCGACAACCAGACCTTCTACGGCTTCCTCTGCGACTCCGAGGCGTTCAAGTCCTTCCGGCACCGCGAGATCTTCGGCCAGGTCGGCTTCGGCACCGGCGGCTGGGACACCGACTTCCCCAACTCCATCCTGGAGATCCTCCGGGTCGTCTACACCGAGGCCGACGACCACCACCGTGGCATCGTGGGCGGCTCGCAGCAGCTGCCGCTGCGCCTGTGGGAGCGCGAGCCGGAGAAGATCGTCCACTGGGCGCAGGGCACCTCCCTGAAGTCCCTGCACGAGGGCGACCCGAAGCCGGCCGTCACCCGGCTGAACCGCACCGCCGGCAACCGGATCACCGTCACGGACGCCTCCGGTGACATCCGTACGTACCAGGCGGCGATCTTCACCGCCCAGTCCTGGATGCTGCTGTCCAAGATCGCCTGCGACGACTCGCTCTTCCCGATCGACCACTGGACGGCGATCGAGCGCACGCACTACATGGAGAGCTCGAAGCTGTTCGTCCCCGTCGACCGGCCGTTCTGGCTGGACAAGGACGAGGAGACCGGCCGGGACGTCATGTCGATGACCCTGACCGACCGGATGACGCGTGGCACGTACCTCCTGGACGACGGCCCGGACAAGCCGGCCGTCATCTGCCTCTCGTACACCTGGTGCGACGACAGCCTCAAGTGGCTGCCGCTGTCCGCGAACGAGCGGATGGAGGTCATGCTGAAGTCGCTCGGCGAGATCTACCCGAAGGTCGACATCCGGAAGCACATCATCGGCAACCCGGTGACCGTCTCCTGGGAGAACGAGCCCTACTTCATGGGCGCCTTCAAGGCGAACCTGCCGGGCCACTACCGCTACCAGCGCCGCCTGTTCACGCACTTCATGCAGGACCGGCTGCCGGAGGACAAGCGGGGCATCTTCCTCGCGGGTGACGACATCTCCTGGACGGCCGGCTGGGCCGAGGGCGCCGTGCAGACCGCGCTCAACGCGGTGTGGGGCGTGATGCACCACTTCGGCGGCTCCACCGACGCCACCAACCCGGGCCCGGGCGACGTCTACGACGAGATCGCCCCGGTCGAGCTGCCGGAGGACTGACCGGCTCCGCCATGCGGTCGATCGCGCGGCTCAGCCGCGCGGTCGGCCGTACCCTCGCTCGCGCCGTCAGGCGGGCGGGGCGAGCGGGGTGAGCAGCATCCGCCCCACCAGGCCGACCGACCGGTCGAGGCGTTCCGTGAACTCCGCGGCCAGGTCGGGCAGTTCGCGCAGCTGCCAGAGCGAGCGGGCGGCGAGCCAGGCCCCGTCGCGGGCCCGGTCCAGGCTCCAGCAGCCCAGCAGATGCGTCAGCGGGTCCGTGATCTCCAGCAGATCCGGGCCCGGCATCACTTCCTCGCGGATGCGCTCTTCGAGCAGGACGAGGATGTCGCCGACCCGGTCGAACTCGTCCTCGAGGTCACCGGGCGCGCACTCCAGGGCCCGGCAGGTGTCGACCACCGCGAGGGCCAGGTCGTGCCCGATGTGCGCGTTGATCCCGGCCAGCGCGAACTGCAACGGCCGTACGCCGGGATGACGCCGGTAGTGGAAGAGCGGCCGCCAGCAGGCCGGGGCCGGGCCGCCGGTGGCGACGGCGTCGACGACCGCGAGATAGCGCTCCGCGAAGCGGACGCCGAGGGTCACGGCGGCCTGCCGGTCGCCGAAGGTGCCGGCCTCGATGGCGTGGCCGATCTCCTCCGTGACCGTCAGGTAGACGCGGTTGAAGACGGCGACACCGTCGGCCGGATGCCAGGCCGAGCGGATGGTACGCATCCGCTCGACCACCGGGTCGACGGCGGTGAACTGCCCGATCTGCGTGGTCTGCCCCATGGGAGGCAGCGTTCCAGCAGCCGGGCCCGGGAGGGAACTCCCTCGGCCCGGCTTCCCCAGAACGGGCGAATGTGCCTACGACCGGGTGGTGGGCTCGTCGTCCTTGGTGTCCGCCCCCGCCAGGTCGTCGCCGGTGCCGCTCTCGTACGAGCTGGTACCGGAGTCGAGCAGCGGCTCCTGCTGCTTCATGTGCGCCGGCGCGAAGGCCCGCAGCACGTGGTAGCCGGTGATCACGACGAGCGTGCCGAGCGCGATGCCGCCCAGCTCGAAGGTGTCGGTGAAGGTGAGCTTCACCCCGCCGACACCGATGATGATGCCCGCCGCGGCCGGCACCAGGTTGAGCGGGTTACGGAGGTCCACCTTGGCGTTGATCCAGATCTGGGCGCCGAGCAGGCCGATCATGCCGTAGAGGATCACGGTGATGCCGCCGAGCACACCGCCCGGGATCGCGGCCACGACCGCGCCGAACTTGGGGCAGAGGCCGAAGAGCAGCGCGAAGCCGGCCGCGGCCCAGTAGGCGGCGGTGGAGTAGACGCGGGTGGCCGCCATGACGCCGATGTTCTCGGAGTACGTGGTGTTCGGCGGGCCGCCCACGGCGGTGGAGAGCATCGAGGCGGCGCCGTCGGCCGCGATGGCGGTGCCGAGCTTGTCGTCGAGCGGGTCGCCGGTCATCTCGCCGACGGCCTTGACGTGACCGGCGTTCTCCGCGATCAGGGCGATGACGACGGGCAGCGCGACGAGGATCGCCGACCACTCGAAGCTGGGGCCGTGGAAGGACGGCAGGCCGATCCAGTCGGCCTGCGAGACGCCGGAGAGGTCGAGCCGCCAGTGGTCGGTGACCTGACCGCTCGGGGACATCGAGTGGATCTTGCCGAAGACCAGGTCGAAGACCCAGGAGATGCCGTAGCCGAAGATCAGGCCGAGGAAGATGGCGATCCGCGACCAGAAGCCGCGCAGACAGACCACGGCAAGGCCGGTGAAGAGCATGACGAGGAGCGCGGTCCACTGGTCCTGCGGCCAGTAGGTGGCGGCGGTGACCGGCGCGAGGTTGAAGCCGATCAGCATCACGACCGCGCCCGTGACGATCGGGGGCATGGCCGCGTGGATGATCCGCGCGCCGAACTTCCGTACCGCCAGACCCGCCAGGAAGAGCGCCGCGCCGACGACCAGGACCGCGCCGGTGACGGTCGCACTGGTGCCGCCGGAGGCCCGGATGGCCGCGGCGACACCGACGAAGGAGAGCGAGCAGCCCAGGTAGCTCGGGACCGTGCCGCGCGTCGCGAGCAGGAAGATCACCGTCGCGACACCGGACATCATGATGGCGAGGTTCGGGTCGAGCCCCATGAGGACGGGCGCGACGAAGGACGCGCCGAACATCGCGACGACGTGCTGGGCGCCGAGGCCGGCCGTACGGGGCCAGGAGAGCCGCTCGTCCGGTCGGACGACGGCTCCTGGAGCGGGTGTTCGTCCGTCGCCGTGCAGGGTCCAGCGCACGCCGAGGTTCATGTGGTCGCTCCAGTTCTCCGGTGACGGCGGCCGGTTCGCCGCGCGAGACTCAGCCGAAAAAGATCAGACACATGGTAAGGCGCCGCTGGTCACCGGGGCCCCGACGTGTGGTCGGCGGGACCCGCCGCGGAGGGCTTACAGGCTCTTGCCCGAACTCTTCACCGGGCTGTCGCTCGTCGCCGCGGCGGTCGTCGCGCGTGACCCCGGGCGGAGCACCCCGGCGCCGAGCACCAGGCCGAAGGCGAGCAGCGTGACCAGGCCGAAGGAGAACGTCAGCGAGGTCGCGTCGGCGATACCGCCGATGGCCGAGGGGGCGATGAGGCCCGAGGTGTACGTGATGGTGGCGACGCCCGCGATGGCCTGGCTGGGGTTCGGGCCGCTCCTTCCGGCCGCCGCGAAGGCCAGCGGGACGACGACGGCGACCCCGAGGCCGATGAGTCCGAAACCGGCCATCGCCACGGCGGCGTGCGGGGCGAGGACCACGAGCAGGCCGCCGGCGGTCGCGGCGACGCCGCCGACCCGTACCGTCCGCACCGCGCCGAACCGGTCCACCACCCGGTCGCCGACCAGCCGCGCGATGGCCATGGTCAGCGCGAAGGCAGTGGTGGAGGCCGCCGCGACACCGGCCGAGGAGCCGAGCTCGTCCCGCAGGTAGACCGCCGACCAGTCCAGGCTGGCGCCCTCGGCGAACACCCCGCAGAAGCCGATCGCGCCGATGATCAGCGCGGACTTCGGCGGGAGCGAGAAGCGCGGCGGCGCCTCTTCGTCGGGGGCGCTCTGCAGGTCGAGGACGCCCTGGCAGAAGACCAGGCCGAGCGCGGTCAGGGCGAGGGCCGCGAACAGGTGGTGGAGCCGGGCGTCCCCGCCGAAGTGGGCGGCGACGGTGCCGGCGGCCGAGCCGATGAGCGCGCCGACGCTCCACATGCCGTGCAGGCTCGACATGATCGACTTGCCGAGGCGGCTCTCGGTCTCGACGCCGAGGGCGTTCATCGCGACGTCGGACATGCCCGCTGTGGCGCCGAAGACGAGGAGCGCCGCGCAGAGCCCGTAGATGTTCGGGGCGAGGGACGGCAGGGTGAGGGAGAGCGTCCACAGCACGAGCAGTCCGCGCAGCGCCGTACGGGCCCCGAAGCGGTGGCTGATCGCGCCGGCCAGCGGCATCGCGAGCGAGGCGCCGATCGCGGGGAACGCGAGGGCGAGGCCGAGCTGGCCCGCGCTGACGCCCGTGTGGTCCTGGATCCAGGGGATACGGGTGGCGAAGCTGCCGGTGACCGCTCCGTGGACGCAGAAGACGGCGGCGACGGCGAACCGCGCCCGTCGCAGTCGCTCGGTGGTGAAGACGGTCTCGCCCGCCATGTGCCCTCCTTCGGTCGGTGGGCGGTAAACTATCAGGAACCCTGCCTGATAAATAGTGGGGCGGCGGAAACCGTCGGCACGCGTCTGAGAGGATCCCGCCATGGCCGCATCCCCGAGCACCGCCCGGGCCATCAACGACCGGCTCGCCCTGCGACTGCTCCAGGACGAGGGGCCGTTGACGGCGACTCAGCTGAAGACGCTTACCGGACTCTCCCGCCCCACCGTCGCCGACCTCGTCGAACGGCTCCAGAGCTCCGGACTCGTCCGCGTCGTGGGGGAGTCCGGCGCGGAGCGGCGCGGCCCCAACGCCAAGCTGTACGGGATCGTCGCCGACCGCGCCCACCTCGCCGCCCTCGACGTCCGCACCGACTCCGTGGCGCTCACCGTCGCCGACCTGCTCGGCACCACGCTCGCCGAGGCCTCGGCCCCGATCGGCGGGGAGGACGGAACAGGACCCGCCGTCGAGAAGGCCGTCTCTCTCCTGGAGCGGACCGCGAAGTCGGCCGGGGTCGAGAATCTGCACAGCGTCGCCGTCGGCGCGCCCGGACTGATCGACCCGGCCACGGGGGAGCTGCGGGACACCACCGGGCTCCCCGAATGGCACCGGCGGCTGATCGCCACGCTCCAGGAACGCCTGCCCGCGACCGTGCTGGTCGAGAACGAGACCAACCTCGCGGCCGTCGCGGAACAGCGGGTCGGCGCCGCCCGCGACCGCGACACGTTCGTGCTGCTCTGGCTCGGTCAGGGCGTGGGCGCGGCCGTCGTCCTCGACGGCCGGCTGCGCCGAGGAGCCTCCGGCGGGGCGGGCGAACTCGGCTTCCTGCCGGTGCCCGGCACCTCCGGACTGCCCTCGGCCACCGGCTGCGAGGGCGGCTTCCACGAGCTGGCCTGCGCGGCGGCGGTGGAGGCCCTCGCCAGGGAGCACGGCCTCGACCCGGCCGCCGCGCTCGGCTCCGGGCACGGACCCTTCCTGGACACCCTGGCCCGCCGCCTCGCGGTCGGCGCGGCGGCCGTCGCCTCGGTCCTCGACCCGGGCTGTCTGGTCCTCGGCGGCGAGACGGGCCACCTCGGCGGCCCGACGCTCGCCGCGCGCGTGGAGACCGAACTCGCCGCGCTCTCCCCCCTGCGTACGGAGGTCCGCGCCACCGCCCTCGGCGACACGGCCGTACTGCGCGGCGCCCTGCTGGCCGCCCGCGACGCGGCCCAGGACGCCCTCTTCCCCTAGGGCCTCTCGTTTGGATCAGGCCGGGCTCGCGGAGTCTGGCACCGCGCCTCGCCGCGTTGTCGTCGGTTGCCATGGCTCCGCCATGGCGCCC
>NZ_JBSGWV010000033.1:0-72131 GCF_053609105.1 Streptomyces sp. NPDC054975 | reverse complement strand
GGTGGGGGCGTGTCTCGGGTAGCACGCCCGGGCGGCCCCGCCGCACCCCTCGTCGGACCACCCGTCCCGGTCGCTCGTGTCACTCCGGATCGTTCCGGATGCCTTGCATGACGTTCCCGCCTCTACGTTGTCGACGGCGCCCGCCAGACCGACCAGGCCGGAACCCGGGGAGCAGTGATGCCGACGACCGTCACCACCGACCGCCCGACTGCCGCCGTGCTCGGCCGTCAGGAGCGCGAGGTGCTCGCCGCGGTCGGCTGTGGCCTGCGGGACGACGAGATCGCCGCCGCCCTCGCCGTCCCCGAGTCCGCCGTGGCCGGACACCTCGCGCGGATCCTCGTGAAACTCGGTCTGCGCGACCGGGCCGCCGCCATCGTCCACGCCTTCGACTGCGGTCTGGTCGTCCCAGGACGAGGCCCCCGCACGCGGCCGGTGAACCCGCTGCCGCGCACCGCCGTCGGTCGGGCTGCCGGACCGAGGATACGGATCTCCCTCCTGGGACCACCG
Organism: Streptomyces sp. NPDC054975; assembly: GCF_053609105.1. Classification (NCBI taxonomy): domain Bacteria; kingdom Bacillati; phylum Actinomycetota; class Actinomycetes; order Kitasatosporales; family Streptomycetaceae; genus Streptomyces; species Streptomyces sp. NPDC054975. The sequence goes on along the minus strand of NZ_JBSGWV010000033.1, from coordinate 71,624 downwards.
CGGGCGTGGCAGGAGGGACGGCGGCCCCTGGACCTCGGCCATCTGCGTCAGCAAGCCGTCCTTGCGGCCCTGGCCCTGTGCGCGGGGCGGACCCTCAGTCGGCAGGAACTCCTCGCCGACGTATGGGGGATGGAGCCGCCCGCCACGAACGTCGTGCCGGTGTACGTCTACCGGCTGCGCAAGACCCTGCGCGTCGGGGACGGTCCTGACTCGGTCATCGAGCACGCCCGGCACGGCTACCGGCTGGTCCCCGGTGCGGTCGAGGTCGACGTGGCACGCATGGAGGAGTTGGTTTGCGAGATCGGGGCGGCCGGTCGAGCGGGCGAACCGACCGAGGCGGTACGCCTGTGTGCCCAGGCACTTGAGCTGTTCCAAGGGGAGCCGCTGGCCGGCCTGCCCGGGCCGCTCGCCGAACTGGAGCGGCTGCGGCTCACCGAGCGCAGGATCGCCCTCGTACGGCGGAAGGCCGAGTGGCAGCTGCGACTGGGCCAGGACGCGGAGGCGATCGCCGAGTTGTTCGCCCTGTCCTCGGCGCACCCCTTGAACGAGCCGTTGGCCGCGACGCTGATGCGGGCGCTGTACCTCGACGGCCGTCAGGCCGACGCCTTGACCGTGTTCGACCGCGCCCGCCGCCGTCTCGCCGACGACCTGGGGGTTCCTCCGGGCCGGATGCTGCGGCGTACACGGCAGATGATCCTGCGCGGTGACGAAGCCGGCCTCGGGCTCACCCCCTTGGCCTGAACGCGGCGGACTTCACTTCCTCACGAGAGAGAGGCACTCCATGGCAAGACATGGCTTATTCCGTGTGCTCACCAGACTGGCCGTCGTGGCCGGTGTCTGGGCGTTGGTGATGGGGATGACCACCCAGGTCGGTGTCGCCCGGCCGACGCCCGTTCCGCGCCCGGGCGATGACCGGTTCGGCGTCTCGCGGTACTTCCAAGGCCCGGAGGGCATGGCCATTCCGACCGTACCGTGCGATCCGGCCGGCCCGTCGGCCACCGACGGCATCATGGCCGACCAGCTCAACCCGCAGCTGAACGCGAAGATGGCCGGCTACCTGGACGCGTACAAGATGTCCTGCGCCCGGATGGTCACTCAGGCGGTGAAGGACCGGGGGCTCAACCCGAGGGCCGCGGCGATCGCCATCGCCACGATCATCGTCGAGAGCAGCATGAACAACTACTCCCAGATGGTCGACCACACCAGCCTCGGCCTCTTCCAGCAGCAGAACTGGTGGGGCAGCCGGGAGCAGCGGCTCGACCCGGTCTACGCCACCAACGCCTTCCTGAACGCGATGGAACAGCAGTTCCAGGGCGGTTCGTGGAACAACGTGGCGATCGGCGAGGTGTGCTGGAGGGTGCAGCAACCACGCGAGGACCTGCGCCACCTGTACGGGATCGAGGCGGGCGACGCGACGCTGATCGCCAACGCGCTGTGGTCCGCCACGGGCAAAGGCCCCAAGCACCCGTACGCCTCCGGCCGGGTGGTGTCCGGGCGGTCCGCGGACGGCCGGCTCGAGGCCTTCGCCGCCGGTGCCGACGGCGTGTACCACTCCTGGCAGACCGAGGTGAACGGCAACTGGTCGCCGTGGCGGTTCGCGGGCGGTCCGCGCGACGCGCAGCTGGCGGTGGCGTCCAACGCGGACGGCCGGCTGGAGCTGTTCGCGCTGTCGGCGAGCACGTTCGACCACATGTGGCAGACCGGGCCCAGCGCGGGCTGGTCCAGCTGGGCGAACTTCGGCACCGGAGGGTACCGACTGGCGGCGGGCAACAACGCCGACGGCCGTATCGAGGTGTTCGCCTCCAACGCCGAGGGGGTCTTCCACCGCTGGCAGACCGCGCCCAGCGGCGGCTGGGACAAGTGGGTGGGCGCCGGCGGTGGCGGTGGCCCGGCCAACGCGCGACTCGCCATGGAGACCGCCCCCGACGGGCGGCTTGAGGTGTTCGCCCTGTCGGACTCGACGTTCCGGCACCTGTACCAGACCTCCGCCAACGGCGGCTGGTCCACCTGGGAGGGCTTCGGCGACGGCGGACACGCCGTCACCGTCAGCCACGACCAGGACGGCAGGCTCGAGGTGTTCGCCTCCAACGAGAAGGGTGTCTTCCACCGCTGGCAGACCAGCCCGACCTCGTGGTCGCAGTGGACGGACACCGGCGGGATCCCCGCCGCCGAGCTGGCCGCCTCGCGTTCGGTCGACGGCCGGGTCGAGGTGTTCGCGATCAACGCCACCACGGCGAGCCACGCCTGGCAGACGGGCCCGAACGCCGCGTTCTCCCAGTGGGAGACCTTCGGCGGCGGCGGCACGGCGATCGGCGCGAGCAACAACGCCGACGGCCGCATCGAGGTCTTCGGCACCAGCCACGCCGGCGTCTACCACCGCTGGCAGACCGGGTTCGCCAGCTGGTCGGAGTGGGGCTGGCTGAACGACGCCGGCCCCGCGATCAACTAGGTCCTGTCCGGCCAGGGTGCGACAACAAGCCCGGCCCGTACCCGACGACGCGTGCGTCTGCCGTCGGGTACGGGCCGGGCGTACGCCGGTCAGGAGGCGAAGGCCCTTTCCAGCCGGGGGATCAGGTCCCGGAGGTCCTGTTCCCAGCAGCCGCCGTTGTGGCCGCCGTTGCACTGGGTGCCCCAGCCGGAACCGTCGCCGTAGTTGACGTAGTAGTAGGACATGCCCAGGGCGTCCATGCGGGCCTTGACGTTCTGCGCCGCGCCCTGGACCCAGAACTCCGGATCGGTGATCGAGCCGTTGCCGTTGCCCACGTAGATGGAGACCCCGACGCCGCCCTTGGCGAGCCGGTCCATGTGCTGGGACGGGTCGACCTCGTTCCACCGCCAGTCGGCGTTGAACACCGGGTAGGGCGAGCCGAACGCGGCGTCACTGTCGACCCCGGGCTTGTACGGGGAGTCGTTGGGGTCGCAGGCTCCGGAGGCCGAGCCGCAGACCACACCCTGGGCGTCGATGAGGGAGGCGACGACGGCCAGCCGTAGGTCCATGGACCGGGCGGACAGATCGATGTCCCCCGACAGGGAAGCCGTCTGGCTGAACAGGTCGGGCCGGACCTGGGCGTAGTGGAAGGCCCCGAACCCGCCCATGGAGACGCCGGTGACGGCCCTGGCCTTCTTGGTGGCGATGGTCCGCAGGTTCGCGTCGATGAACGGGATGACCTGCTTGAGGTGGAAGTTCTCCCAGTTCTGGGCGCCGGCCTGGGTCTTCTGGTTGAGCCAGTTGGCGTACCAGCCCCGAGCGCCGCCGTCCGGGATGACGGTGATCATGGAGTCCGACATGGACAGCGCCGGATAGTTCTGCTGGACCGGGTCGTCGGGTGAACCGTGCAGGAAGTACATCACCGGGTAACGCCGGCCGGGATCGTCGTGGTAGCCGCTCGGAAGAATGATCTTGATGTGCTGCTCGCCCGCGACCTCGGGCGTGGTCACCGTGAGGTAGAAGTTGGTGGCGCTTCCGGTCGCCGTGCCGACCTGGGTCAGGCCGAAGCCGTTCGACATCGGTGGCGGTGCGGTGCCGCCGTCAGCGGCCTGCACCGGACCCGTCGGCGCGACCATGGCCGCGGCGGCGAACATCCACGCCACCGCGAGCCGCCGCCAGTTCGCTCTCCTTGTCACTGCGTTCCCCCTTGTGAGGTGGTCGGCGTTCTCAGTCGAGAACCTTGATCTGCAAGTTCGGTGAAGCGGCGATCTGCTCCTCGGTGAACCGTTCGGTCACCCACCTGCCGGCCGAGAACAGCTTGGTCTGGTCGGCGTAGTGCGGAGAATTCGGGTTGGCCGACTGGGAGTAGGCCAGGACGGAGAGCGCCTCGGGCGGACCCTCGGCGGTGAACCGCACGGTCTGGATGAAGCTGGAGCCGAAGACGATGTCCAGCTTTCCGTCGAACTGGCCGGGAGTGATCACGTTCAGTACGCCCAGCTGCCCGATCGAGCCGTGGATCGGGATCTGCTCGCTGCCGCGGCTGACCTTCTGGACGTCCGACAGCGGGGCGTTCAGGGCGATGCCCGCCTTACGGAGCGCGAGAACGGCGCGGCCGAACGCGTCACGGACGGCGGAGCTGCCGGAATCCAGTGAATTGGGCGTGTGCACCGGGTCCTTGGGGTCGAAGGGAACCCGCCACGGCAGCTTCTCGATCCCCTGTCCGTTGAGCAGGAAGGACCAGTAGTTCGCGAACAGCAGGGACCCCCGGCTGTCCGACGTGTAGTCGTGGCTCTTCCAGGCGGCCAGGATCGGGCACGCCTCGCTCACGTTGACGAGATTGCCGTCGACCAGGATCACGCCGAAGGGCTGGCTCTGGCACATCGACACCGTGGCGTCGAGGGCCAGGTCGGCCGCCCTGCTGTTGTCGGCGAACAGCAGCTTCCCCATGGTCTCCGGGGTGAAGCCCCTGCCCGGCAGGCCGTCGGTCCCGTTGATCCGGTTCCGCGCGGTCAGGATGAGCTCCTGGGTACGCAAGCTCCGGGGCGCCGCCATGTCGCCCATCACGCGGGGGAACGTCAGCGGCTGCTCGGGGTTGGCCAGCCAGGGACTGTCGTTGGCGTTGCCGACGAAGTCGGACCGGATCAGACGGGGCTGCTTGTGCGGGTCGAGGAGGCCCGGCGCGACCGCGTTCGGGTCGTCGGGCCAGTCGCACGCGCTGCGCTTGCCGTCGAGGATGGAGATCGGCGGCACGTTCGGCAGCCGCAGCGACTGGTTGAACAGCAGCTGGCCGGTCAGGGTGAGGCACGACCGCGCGTGCTCGTCGGTGATGTTCGGCGTGGCCTGGATGTCCGCGTACAGCGCGTTGCCCTTGCGGTCGGAGGCCAGGGTGTTGAAGAACGGCACGCCCTGCGTGGTCTCCAGGGTGTTCACCACGTCGTGGACGTCCTTGGCCTGGTCGAGGCGGAACCAGGTGTTGAGCGCCCGCAGGTTGTGCATGTTCACGTCGCGTACCGCGTGCGCGCTGACGACCCACGGCAACGCCTGACCCTGGATCGAGGTGGTGACCGGGCCGTAGCGGGTGGACCACAGCGTCCTGGCGACCTGGGAGAGGGAGCCGTCCGCGTTCCGTACGTCGACGACGACCTTCTGCGACGTCATCCGCTCCCAGGCGCCGTCCACCAGGTACATGGTCGGGTTCAGCGGATCCACCTGCACGTCGAACAGCCCGAAGGGAGCCACGGTGGCGACGGTGTGGCTCCAGGCGACATCGTCGTTGTGGCCGATGTTCACCGCGGGGAGTCCCAGCAGACTGGCCCCGGAGACATTGACCTTGCCCGGGATCGTCAGGTGGCTCTGCCACATCCGGTTCTTGCCCTGCCACGGGAAGTGCGGGTTGGCGAGCAGCATGCTCGTGCCACCGGACACGCCCTGCGAACCGACCGCCAACGCGTTGCTGCCCATGCTCTGTTGACGGCTCACCGCCATCGCGTCGCGGATCTTGGCCGCGGTCCGCGCGGGAGAGGACGCCGGCTTCGTGGCGGGGGCGGCGGCCGAGGCCCCCGGAGGTACGGCGTTCACCTGACCGTCAAGGAGAGCGTCGGCGCTGCCCATGATGATCTCGGCGTGGGCGTGCCGGTAGACGTCCAGCTCCGTGATCGGCCGCACCCAGGCCGCACCGCGGCAGGCCGGGTCGGAGATGTTGTTCACGCCGGTCTCGGCCAGGTACCTGTTGTATCCCTGGACGTAGCCCCGGATGGCCTCTTCGACCTCCGGCTCCGGACCGTCGGGCGCGGGCTGGTCGAGCAGCCGCTCCACCACCCGGTTGTCCTTGATCCGCTGGAAGTACAGGTCGCTGTTGAGGTTGCTGGTGCTGTTCTGGTTCTGACCCGGGCTCGCCCTGCCGTCGGGCCCCAGATACCGGGATCTCTGGGCGTTGACCATCAGATAGGTGTCGGCCAGGGTGCAGATGTTGTCCTTGGCCGCCGCGTATCCGTAGCCCGTCCCCAGCCCCTCCCAGTCCGAGGCGATGATGTGCGGGATGCCGTACTCGGTGTAGCGGATCGTCGGCTTGTCCGGCCCGGTTTCGGCGGCGCCCGGCTCCGTGCCCGTCGACCCGGTGGCCGCCATCGTGCTCATCACCGCCACGGCGGCCATCACCGCCACCGGCAGCCTCGCTCTGCATCTCCTCCGCGCCATCGAGCCGTCCTTTCCCCTGGGTACGGGCCTTCGTGCGAACGCGGCCACGGTAAGGAGGACCGATGAAATCCCGATGACACCGCCCGTGCCCCGGGTCGCCCTGGCCGCCCTTAGCCGACGCGCTCCCGCCTGTCAGTCCGTAACCTTCCGGGGTCTCCCGGCCCCCGTGCCGTTGCTACCTTCCAGACGCCCGTTCGCACGGCCCGACCGCCGGTCCGTGCACGGTCTGAAGCGGCGTAACGGGGGACTTCCGCTGCGCCCGGCACATCTCGTCACACTCCGGACCAGGAGGACACGTTGAGCGCGCAGCACCCCACCCGTAGGAACATCCTGAAGACCGCCGGAGGCCTCTCGGCCGCGCTGGCACTCGGCAGCGCGGGCGTCCTCGCCACCGCGACCACGGCCGCCGCCGTCGGCGACGGCCACGGCCTGCGCATCGTGGAGCGCGGCGAGGCCGACCCCCGCATGTGGTACTACCGGTTCCAGACGGCCGCGATCGGCTGGAACCCCGCCGTCAACGTGCTCCTGCCCGACGACTACCACTGGAGCGGTCGCAGGTACCCCGTGGTCTACCTCTTCCACGGCGGCGGTACGGACCAGGACTTCATCACCTTCGACCGCGAGCGCATCCGTGAGTGGACCGCGGGCAAGCCGATCATCGTCGTGATGCCCGACGGCGGGCACGCCGGCTGGTACTCGAACCCGGTCAGCTCCAACGTCGGTCCGCGGAACTGGGAGACGTTCCACATCAACCAGCTGATCCCGTGGATCGACGCGAACTTCCGCACCTTCGCCGAGTACGACGGCCGAGCGGTGTCGGGCTTCTCGATGGGCGGGTTCGGCGCGCTGAAGTACGCTGCCAAGTACTGGGGGCACTTCGCCTCGGTGAGCGCCCACTCCGGCCCCGCCAGCCTGCGCCGGGACAACGGCCTCGTGGTCCACTGGGCGAACGTCTCCTCCGCGGCCCTGGACCTGAACGGCGGCACGGTTTATGGAGCGCCGTTCTGGGACGAGGCCCGGGTGAACGCGGACAACCCGGTGCAGCGGATCGAGAGTTACCGCAACAAGCGGGTCTTCCTGGTCGCCGGCACCAGCCCGGATCCGATCAACTGGTTCGACACGGCCAACGAGACCCAGGTCCTCGCGGGACAGCGGGAGTTCCGCCACCTCCTCGGCAACGCGGGGATCCCGCACGAGGCGCACGAACTGCCCGGCGGCCACTTCATCCGCCACGACATGCTCGTGCGCGACATCGACGGCATCATCGGCCGGCTGCGCAAGGCGTGACCGGGCCCTTCGCCACCGTACGTCCGTCCCACTCACCCCGAGACCGCCGAGGGGAGGAGCGTCTCGTGATTCGTGGACTCTCCCGACGCGCACTGACCTGTGTACTCGCGGCGACAGCCGCGCTGCTGCCGCCGTCGCTCGCACCGGCCACCGCGGCTGCTGCTCCGACAGCGGCTCCGGCCGCGGCCGCTGCTTCCGCGGCGGCCTGCCCGGCCGCCGGCATGGTGTCCCAGCACTACCACCAGGACCACAACGGCGTGGACATCGCCAACAAGGTCGGGACGCCGATCTACGCCGTGGGCGACGGCGAGGTGACCATCTCGGGGCGCGAGCCCGGCTACGGCCAGTGGATCCGGATCCAGCACCCCGACGGAAGGATCTCCGAGTACGGGCACATGTCCCGGCGGGACGTCTCCGCCGGCGACCGCGTCGTGGCCGGCCAGCAGATCGCCCTGATGGGCTCCGAGGGGCAGTCCACCGGCCCCCACCTCCACCTGCGGATCTGGGGGGACCGGTCCGCCTCCTGGGGGGTCGACCCCGAGGTCCACCTGGCGGAGCGCGGCGTGGTGCTGCCCTGCACCCCGGGCAGTGGCCCGAAGCCCAAGCCGTTGGTGTATCCGGCGGAGTCGGGCAGGGTCGTGTCGGCCCGTTCGGCCGACGGGCGCCTCGAGGTCTTCGCCGCCGGAGCCGACGGCATCCACCACGCCTGGCAGCAGGAGGTCAACGGGAACTGGTCGGCCTGGGAGTCCCTCGGCGGACCCGGCAACGCCGAACTCGCCCTCGCGCCCAACGCCGACGGCCGCCTGGAGCTGCTCGCCCTCAACGGGAACACCTTCCAGCACCGCTGGCAGCTGAACCCGTCCGGCGGCTGGTCGAACTGGGAGACCTTCGGCGAGGGCGGCCGGGACACCGCGGCCGGGGTCAACGCCGACGGCCGTATCGAGGTGTACGCCTCGGGTCCGGCCGGGCTCTTCCACCGGTACCAGGTCGCCCCCAACGGCGCCTGGTCGGAATGGGAGTTCACGGGCGGCGGCCCCGCCGACAGCCGGGTGGAGATGGAGAAGTCACCCGACGGGCGCCTGGAGGTCTTCGCCCTCAACGGCACGGTCTTCCAGCACCAGTACCAGACCGCTCCCAACGGCGGCTGGTCCGCGTGGGAGACCTTCGGCGAGGGCGGTCACGATCTGACCGTCGACCACAACGCGGACGGCCGGCTGGAGGTCTTCGCCTCAGGACCCGCCGGCGTCTTCCACAAGTACCAGACGGGGTCCAGCAGTTGGTCCCAGTGGGAGGGCACCGGCGGACCCGCCGACTCCCAGCTCACCAGCGAACGCACCGCCGACGGACGCGTCGAGGTCTACGCGATGAACGGCACGACCGCCATGCACTCCTGGCAGACCGCCGTCAACGCGCCCTTCAGCGCATGGGCCGCCTTCGGCACCGGCGGCACCGAGGTCACCGCCGCGACCAACGCCGACGGCCGGATCGAAGTCTTCGGCACCAGCAACGTCGGCACCTTCCACAAATGGCAGACCGGTTTCGCGAGCTGGTCCGAGTGGCTCTGGCTCAACGACAGCGCCGGCCCGCCCGTCGGCTGACCGGTCCGCCCCATACATCCGACCCGTGGTCGGCCGTGCCCCGTCGGCGGCACGGCCGGCCGCGCGGTCTCTCCGGAGGGACTCATGCTTCCGATCAGCAGACGGAGCCTGTTGCGCGGTGCGGCCGGCGCGGGCGCGCTCCCGTTCCTGGGCGCCGGGCCGGCCACCGCCGCGTCCTTCGAGGACGGACCGCCCCCGCGCTGGGTGGGTGCGGGACCCTTCACGTACGTCCACGACCCGTCCACCTCCGCCGGCCCGCGCTATCTCAACGATCACACGCTGGTGAAGGCGCAGGGCCGCTGGCACCTGTTCAGCATCGTCGGGGACAGCGCGCCGCGCGGCGAGTCGCCGGACAGCACGGCGGAGGTCTCCTTCGCCCACGCCTCCGCGCCGAGCCCGTTCGGGCCGTGGACCAGCCACGCCGACGCGCTCACCGTCGACCCGTCCTACTTCGGCGAGGAACACCTGTGGGCCCCTCACGTCGTCGAGGCCGGCGGCAGGTTCTGGATGTTCTACGCCGCGGGCGGCGCGCAGGGCGCCGCGATCAACCTGGCCACGTCGACCGACCTGTTCACCTGGACCCGTGAACCGTCCGGCCCGCTCTTCCGCGGGCTCGCGGCGCGTGACCCGATGGTGCTGCGGGTCGGCGGCGAGTGGGTCATGTACTACACCGAACTCTCGGGCGCGGGCGGCCACCATGTCGTGGCCTACCGGCGCTCCGCCGATCTGCTGCGCTGGAGCGAGCCGGACGTCGCGTTCACCGACGCGAGCACGGACGCGACCGTCTCGGTCACGGAGTCGCCGTACGTGGTCGAACGGGACGGCTGGTACTACCTGTTCATCGGTCCGCGCAACGGCTACGAGGGCACCGACGTCCTCGCGTCGCGAAACCCCTTCCACTTCGAACTCGCCGGGTACGCCGGGCATGTGCCCGGGCACGCCGTCGAGGTGGTCCGCGACGGGGAGGAGTGGTTCGCCAGTGCCGCGGGATGGTTCCGGAACGGGCTGTACGTGGCGCCCCTGGTATGGCGGGACACGCCACCGCCGTGGCAGAGCCCCGACAACCCGGTGGCCGGCCTCGACGTGGCCGGCCGCCTCACGGTGTTCGCGCTCGACGCCGCCGACCGCTCGATGCTGCGACGCGTCCAGACCGACCCGTACACCGACACCTGGTCGCAGTGGGAGCCCTTCGGAGGGCCGGCCGGCGGAGTCCCCACGCTCGGCCGCAACCGCGACGGCCGGCTCGAGGTGTTCTCGATCGCCCCGGGCGGCGCCAACCTGCACCACCGGGTGCAGCGGGCGGACGGCGGCTGGCACGCCTGGGAGGAGTTCGGCGGCCCGGCCGGCGCCGCGCCCACCGTCGCCCGCGACGCCGACGGCCGGCTCGAGGTCTTCGCGTCGAGCCCCGGCGGCGGCTCCTTCGCGCGGCGTCGGCAGCGGTCGTCCGGCTCGCCGGTCTGGGACCCGTGGGAGCCAGGCTTCGGTGGCGCGGCGGGCGCGCCGCCGGTGGTCGCGGCGAACGCCGACGGCAGGCTGGAGGTGTTCGTCCTCTCCCCCGGCGGCTCCGGGATCCGCCACCGCTGGCAGGAAGCCCCCGGTGGCTCCTGGGCCGCGGCCTGGCACCCGTTCGGCACCGCGGCCGGGGCCGCGCCCCGGGTGGCGAGGGACGGCAGCGGTCGGCTGACCGTCGCCGCGATCGGCCCATCGGGGGTGGGTACCTTCGTCCGGCGGCAGGCCGTGCCGAGCGGCGGCTGGGGCGAGTGGCTGCCGCTCTTCGGCTGGAGCGCCGCCGCCCCGGCGTTCGCCGCCAACTCGGACGGCCGGCTGGAGGCGTTCTCGCTGACGCCCGGCGGCGCCCGGCTCGACCACCGCTGGCAGGTCGCTCCGGGCGGGGACTGGCATCCCGGCGGGGAGTTCGGCGAGCCCGGCATCCGGCTCGCCGCCACGCCCACGGCGGCGCCCGACTCCACCGGGCGGCTGCACGTCTTCGCGGTCACCGTCGCGGGACGGGTGCGCACGCGTGTCCAGGAGCGGCCGAGCGGTGGTTGGCAGCCGTGGACGTCCTTCGGCGAGCACACCGTCGCGCCCGTGGTGTCGGGCAGCCCCGCGCTGTGAGGGAGCGCGCGGATCTCGCCAAGTGAGCGGGGGCCTCGGTGGTTCGTCCGGGTCGCGAAACTGCCCGGACCTGGGCTCCCGGCCTTCCCGTACGGTGACGTTCCCCACCTTGCGCGCACTGGACGAGGCGTCCGCGCCCCGGCGGCAGGCGCTCTCCCCCTCCGTGGCCTCCCCCTGCGGGCGGTTCCGGCCGACGTGGCCGAAGGACGCCGGTGAACTCCCCTGAGAGATGAGTATCGTTCCGCTGGTCCGACAAGCGACGCGGGGAACGGGGGGAGCGGTGAGTGGCGTAGTCGTCCATCTGCCGCAGGGAAGCGGTGGCGCCGACGGCGGCGAACCGCACGGTGACGCGGTGACGTTACGGCTCGGCCCCGGGGAGGTCGCCCGCTTCGGGCGGGGCTCCGCGACGGTCCCCGTCGAGCTGTGCCTCGCCGATCCGGCGATCTCCCGGCTCGCCGGGGAGATCCGCGTGACCGACGACCACTGGCAGCTGACCAACCACAGTTCGACCCATAGTTATCTCGTGGAGAACCCGGAGGGAGCGGGGGAATACCTCAGGGTTCCGCCCCGCCGGGTCGGGGCGCCGATCCCCTTCGAGTTCTCCCGGGTGGTGCTGCCCACGCGCGGGGACGTCACCGTCTCCTTCCAGGTGTTCGCCCCCGACCACGCCTATCTGGACCCGGACGCCATGGGCGTCCCCTGGGGGAACCGTACGGTCACCGCGTACTCCCTGGACGAGACGGCCACGTACTTCCTGGTCCTGGTCGCCCTCTGCGAACCGCGTCTGCGCGACCAGTCCCGCGTGGCGGTCCCCACCACGCCGCAGATCGTCGAGCGGCTCCGGGGGCACGTCACCTGCGGCACGCTGACCGCGCGGGCGGTCAGCTCGCACATCGACTACCTCGCCGAGGAGAAGCTGCGCATCGGCGTCCAGGACGCCCACGACCCCGGCAAGGGTGACCGCCGCAACGGCAAACGGGAGGAGATCGTCGGGCTCGCGCTGCGCTTCGGTCTCGTACGGGAGGAGCACCTCGCGCTGCTCCCGCCCCTGGCGGCGTCCGGCGGGCGGGAGCGGCAGGCCGCCCGATGAGCCCGCCGCACGGCCCGGGAGGCACCACCGAATGCGACCGGACAGACCTGCTCCCACCGGGCTACCGGGTCGGCGACTGGGTGGTCACCGAAGTGATCGGCGCCGGAGGCTGGTCCACGGTCTACGCGGCGCGACCGGCCGGCGGCCACCCGGACCGGACCGGCGGGGCCGCCGCCGACCGGCCGCCGGGCCCCACCGACGTCGCGCTCAAGATCATGCCGACGGCCGGGCTCGCGCCGCGGCAGGCGCGGAGGATCGTGGAGTCCGCGCGCCGTGAGGTCGAGCTCGGGCGCAGGGCCGGGCATCCCCGGCTGATCGGCCTCCTGGAGTCGTTCGTTCTCGCCGCCCCCGACCGGCCCTCCCTGGAGGGCGCGATCGTGCTCGTCATGGAACGGGCCGCCGGCAGCCTGCGGGAACTCGTCGACGCGGGGGTGCCCGAGGCCGATCGCGGCCGGCTGATCGAGGGGATCTGCGAGGGGCTCGCCCATCTCCACCGGTCGGGCTGGGTCCACGCCGACCTCAAGCCGGAGAACGTGCTGCTGGGCACGGACCGTTCGGTGAAGCTCTCGGACTTCGGCCTCGCCACCGAACTGACGGGAACACACGGGTACGCGCCGCCCATGGGCACCCTGGACTACCTCCCGCCCGAGCGCTGGAGGGCGCCTCTCGGCGAGCTCGGCGTGCGGGTCCGGCCGAGCGCCGACATCTGGGCCCTCGGCATCGTGATCCACGAGGTGTTCGCGTCGGGCGCGTCACCGTTCCCCGGCGCCACACCCATGGCGCGGGGCGCCGCGGTCCAGGAGTACGGCGAGGGGCGGGCCCCGCTGCGCATGGACCACGCCGTGCCACCGTTCTGGCGCGAACTGGCCGCCGACTGCCTCGCCCCGACGCATGCGGCGCGCGCCCCGCACACCGCCGAGAGCCTGCTCGCCCGGATCGCCGCCGAGCGGACGCCCGGGACGGACGCCGTGCGGCGGCGGGGCCGGGCCCGCGCCGCCGTCCTCGCCACCGCCCTGTGCGGGATCGCCGGCGCGACCCTGTGCTCGGACGCGGTACGGGTGAACTCGGCGGAGCCGCCGGGCCACGCGGGCGCGACGGCCGGCACGGTCCGGGTCTTCAACGCGGAGCGGGGCTGTCAGGAGCGGGCAGACCGGGACCGGCAGTGCAGCCTGGGCCTGGCGATCGACCCCACGCAGCCGTACACCGCGGAGAATGTCGTCCCGACCCGGGTGTGGCACGGCGATGTCCTCGTCAGCGATTGCCAGTTGGCCGACGGGCAGCCCATCATCGACGAGGAGGACCGCTGGTCCACCCGCTGGTTCCGCGTCCGCCTGCCGTCCGGTTCCACTCCCCCGGCGGCCTGGCTCCCCGCCGTACGCACCCTGGACCGCCCGTCGCTGCCGGAGTGCCCGCGCCCGCCGGTCGTCCGCCGAGGCGGTGACACGTCCGTGGCGTGGCCGTGACGGGCCCGCGGCGACCGTCGCGCAGCATGGTGACAAGGAGGCCGACATGTCGATCCATTACCACAAGCAGGTCACGCTCATCCCGAAGCTGCTCCGCCTGAACATCGGCACACACGGCTGGTCGCTGAGCTTCGGCCCTCGCCGTGCGCACATCACCCGGCACAGCGGAGGCGGAAGCAGCGCGTCCGTGCGGCTTCCTGGCGGACTCAGCTGGCGCCGGCACTTCCGCCGTCGCTGACGGCGGCCTTCGGGCGGGCGGCCGTGACGACGTAGTAGTCGAGGACGCCCTCCTGGTAGGCCTTGAGGAAGTTACGGGGCCATGTGCCCGGCTTCCACTGGTCGGACAGCCACCGGTCCCAGCCCTCCCACACCTCCGGACCGATGGAGTCGGCCCGCGCCTCCGTCAGGCCCGCCCGGGTGAACGCCTCCGTCAGGAAGGTGACGGGCCGGGCGATGTCAAGGCCGTCGGCGTACGAGTCGAGGAGGGCCGCGAGGCGCGCGCCGTGGCCCGGGTCGTCGTCCGGGGTGAAGAAGCTCGCGACGGCCACCCTCCCACCGGGCGCCAGGACCCTCGCCGTCTCGTGGGCGAAGGCGATCAGGTCGTCGAAGTGCTGGGCGGCCTCGACGCTGTGGACGCGGTCGAACTCGCCGTCCCCGAACGGCATGCCCTCCGCCGCACCCCGGACGAACCGGAGCTTCGACGGCGAGCCGTCCAGCAGGGCCGCGTTGGCGTGGCGGGCGCGGTCCAGCTGCTGCGGGTGGATGTCCATGCCGGTGACGTACGCCGGCTCGTACTCCCGCAGAGCCAGCGCACACCCGACGCCGAGCCCGCAGCCGACCTCGAGCAGCCGCCGACCTGCGAGCGGTCCGGCGGCGTCGAGCACACGCCGGTACATGTCCTCCTGACTACGCACCCGATCGTCGACCGAGAGCGGCCCGGCGAGGTCGATCGACCGCCAGTAACCGAAGTTGATGAACCCTCCGGCGAACACCGGGACCGAACTGAGGTCGGCCGGCCCGTACGTCTCCCGAACCGCGTCCCGCATTTCCACCGATTCCGCCACCCGCGTCACCTCCGCACACAGTGTGACGGCCCCAACCCGCCCCTGTCGACGGCGCCTCTCCCGCGCGTCGGCGGAGGCCCGGGCCCCTTCCGGGGCATGCCCTCTACCCCTCCAGCGTGACCGTGCCCGTAGCGCCGTCCACGGTGATCAGCTGCCCGTCGGCGATGCGTGTGGTCGCGTTCGGGACGCAGATGACGGCCGGGATGCCGTACTCGCGGGCGACCGTCGGGCCGTGGGCCATTACCGCGCCGGTCTCCGTGACGAGGCCGCCGGCTGTGAGGAACAGCGGGGTCCAGCCGGGGTCGGTCGTCGGGGCCACGAGGATGTCGCCGGGTTCGATGGACGCGTCGGAGGGGTTGCGGACGACCCGCGCGCGGCCGGTGACGCGACCGGGCGCCGCGCCCATGCCCGTGAGCGACCGGCCGTCGGACGGCTCGGCGGGCAGGAGCGTCTCCACGTCCGTACCGTCCGAGAGAAGGGCGACCGGGACCGTGCGACGGCGCAGTTCGCGCGCGTACTCCGCACGCCGGGTGGCGATCGTGTCGCGTAGATCGATCTCGGAGGCCACCACCTCGCGCAGCTCGGGGAGTTCGAGGAACATGACGTCGTCGGGTCGGTCGACGAGCCCCTTCGCGTGGAGTTCCGCGCCGACGGTGAGGCAGCCGCGCTCCCCGTCCTGCGTGCCGTCGAGCACGTAGTGGTCCGCCGCCGCCGTGCCGTCGACGACCGCCGTCCCCAGTCCCGGGGCGGCGTCGACCACGCTCGCGCCGCGCGAGCCGGTCAGCGGGTTGGCGGTGAACAGCACTCCCGCGACGTCGGCGTCGACCATGCGCTGGACGACGACGGCCATGCGGACACCGTCGTGCGGAATGTCGTTGGCCTCGCGGGAGGCGGTCGCGCGCTCGCTGTGGAGCGAGGCCCAGCAGCCCTCGATCGCCTCGATGAGGGCCTCGCCGCCGGTGACGTCGAGGTACGTGTCCTCTGGCCTGCGAAGCTCGCGTGCGGCAGGTCCTCGGCGGTGGCACTGGAGCGCACCGCGACCGGTCCGCCGCCGAGCCGGTCGTACGCCGCGAGCACCTCGGCGCGCGGCACCTCGCCGCTCGCGTACGCGTCGCTCGTCACGCAGAAGCCGTCCGACACCTGCTCGCCGAGGCGGATCAGCGCGGCGAGACCGGCGGCCTTGCCGCCCACCAGGTCCTGGTGCCCTCCGCCGATCGCCCTCAGGTCGAGCACGTGACTGCCGACGACGCCCTTCATGCCCGACCACACCCTTTCCAGTACGACTGCAATGTATAGCCATGACAATACAGGTGCAATGTAAAGTGGTCGTATGCCACGCAAGGTCGACCATCGTGAACGCCGAGAGCTGCTCGCCGACGCCCTGATGCGGCTGGCCGCCACACACGGCCTGGAAGGCGTGAGCCTGCGCCAGGTGGCGGCCGAGGCGGGCGTCTCGACCGGGATGGTGCAGCACTACTTCCGCACCAAGGACGAGATGATGACGTTCGCGCTCGGCATGGTCGCGGACCGGATCCGCGCCCGCACCGAGGAGGCGCCCGGGCCGACGACACCGCGCGAACTCGTCCGAAGCGTCCTCCTCCAGATCCTGCCGCTCGACGACACGCGACGGCTGGAGGGCCACGTCGGGCTCGCGTTCCTGGCGTACGCCGCGGTGAAGCCGGCGATCCAGGCCGGCCGGCGGGAGGACTCGGCGGGGATGCGCCGGTTCCTCGCGGAGCAGCTCCGGGCGGCCGGGGCGGACACCACCGACCCCGAGCTCGCGGCGCTCGGCCTGATGGCGCTCGTCGACGGCCTGGGCATGCAGCTGCTGTCACGGCAGTACGCCGAGGAGGACGCCGTCGCCTCGCTGGACGCGCAACTCACCCTCGTCTTCGGCGCGGCCTGACCACCCTGGGGCGGCATGTTCGGCGCATCCGGGGGCAGCCGCAGGGCGTCACACCCGCCCGGGAGCGGAAAGGAGTGCGACATGGCCGCCTACAACCCCGACCCGGATCCGCGCCAGGACCCGCGTGGCGCCACACAGCCCGGAGAGACACCACCGGCCGAGTCGAGCACCAGTTCGGGCGCCGGCCCGTACCGCCCGCTGAAACGAGGCTGGGGCAAGGGGCCGCTCGTCATCATCGTCGTGCTGGCCGTGCTGGTCGCCCTGTTCTTCCTCGCCTACGCGATCGTCCTCGCCGCATGAACCCGCTTCGGCGCCCCGCCACGGGGCCGCCGGAGCGCGGGCAGGTGTCGGGGCGGGTGCCCCTCACTCGGGTGCCGGGGCGGGTGCTCATCACTTCTACGGACGGAGGCACGTTCTCGTGAGCAAGGAAACGGTGGGAGACCGGATACTGGAGCGCCTGCGGGCCTGGGGGGTCCGTCATGTCTTCGGCTATCCCGGCGACGGCATCAACGGCTTGCTGTCCTCATGGGCGCGGGCCGGTGACGATCCTCGGTTCATCCAGGCGCGGCACGAGGAGATGGCCGCGTTCGAGGCCGTGGGATATGCCAAGTTCTCCGGGCGCGTCGGCGTCTGCGTGGCGACCTCGGGCCCAGGCGCGGTCCACCTCCTGAACGGGCTGTACGACGCCAAACTGGACCACGTCCCCGTGGTGGCCCTGGTCGGGCAGACGGACCGCAGCGCGATGGGCGGCTCGTACCAGCAGGAGGTCGACCTGCACAGCCTGTTCAAGGACGTGGCGGCGGACTACCTGGAGACCGTCAACGTGCCCGAGCAGGTGCCGAACGTCATCGACCGCGCCATCCGCACCGCGTACGCTCGCCGCGCCCCCACCGCCGTCATCCTCCCGGCGGATGTGCAGCAGCTGGAGTACTCCCCGCCCGAACACGCCCACAAGATGGTCCCGTCCAGCCTCGACGTCAGCGGTTGGACGCCGGTGCCCGACGACGACGCCCTCGCGAGGGCGGCCGAACTCCTCAACGAGGGACGGCGGGTGGCGATGCTCGTCGGTCAAGGGGCGGCCGGCGCGCGGCGGGAGGTGGCGGAGACGGCCGAACTGCTCGGCGCCGGCGTCGCGAAGGCCTTGCTCGGCCTGGACGCGCTGAGCGACGAACTGCCCTACGTGACAGGCTCGATCGGACTCCTCGGCACCCGCCCGTCGTACGAGCTGATGCGCGACTGCGACACCTTCCTCACGGTGGGCTCCAGCTTCCCGTACTCCGAGTTCCTGCCGCCCTACGGACAGGCGCGAGCCGTCCAGATCGACATCGATCCCCACATGATCGGTCTGCGCTACCCCAACGAGGTCAATCTCGTCGGGGACGCCGCCGCCACACTGCGCAAGCTGATCCCCCTGCTCACACGCAAGCAGGACCGGTCCTGGCAGGAGGCGACCGTCGACGGGGTACGCCGATGGCGGACGGTCATGGAGCGGCGCGCCGCGCTCGACGCCGATCCGGTCAACCCGGAGTTCGTGGCGCGCGCCCTCGACCCGCTGCTGCCGGACGACGCGATGATCACGTGCGACTCCGGTTCGACCGCCAACTGGTACGCGCGGCACCTGACGTTCCGTGGACGCATGCGCGGTGCGCTCTCCGGGACGCTGGCCACGATGGGCAGCGCCGTCCCCTACGCGATCGGCGCCAAGTTCGCCCACCCCGACCGGCCCGCCATCGCGCTCGTCGGCGACGGAGCCATGCAGATGAACGGCCTCGCCGAACTGGTGACCGTGGCCAAGTACGCCAAGGAGTGGAGCGATCCCCGGCTGGTGGTCGCGGTGTGGA
Organism: Streptomyces sp. NPDC054975; assembly: GCF_053609105.1. Classification (NCBI taxonomy): domain Bacteria; kingdom Bacillati; phylum Actinomycetota; class Actinomycetes; order Kitasatosporales; family Streptomycetaceae; genus Streptomyces; species Streptomyces sp. NPDC054975. The sequence goes on along the minus strand of NZ_JBSGWV010000033.1, from coordinate 53,136 downwards.
ACAACCACGACCTCAACCAGGTGAGCTGGGAGATGCGCGCCCTGGGCGGTACGCCTCCGTTCGAACCGTCGCAGTCGCTTCCCGACGTTGCGTACGCGGACTTCGCACGCTCGCTCGGCATGGACGGAATCCGGGTCGTCCGACCGGACGACGTCGAGGACGCCTGGCGGACCGCGCTCACCGTGGAGGGCCCCACGGTCCTGGACTTCCGTACCGACCCCGCCGTACCGCCGATCCCGCCCCACTCCACCTGGGAACAGATCGAGGCGACCCTGTCCGCCCTGGCGCACGACGAAGGCCGTTTGCATGTGGTCGCCCAGGGCGTGAAGGCGAAGCTCCAGGAGGCCCTGCCCCGCTCGCCGAAGGGCGGGGCAGGGGGCCGGGGCGACTGACCTGGGCCGACGTCAGGAGGGCGGGTACTGCGCCCCTTTGAGGCGTCGGGCGAGGTGACTGGTGTTGGCGGCCAGGGTCTTCGTGGTGGCGGCGGTCTTCTCGGGGGTCTTTTCGAGGTCCTTGAAGTCGGTACCCTGCATGGCTTCGCCCACCCAGTACGTGACGGCGTTGGGGGCGAGCGTGAAGCCGACGTCGTTCAGGCCCTGGAAGAGGTCCGCGCTGACCTTGTGCGCGCCGTCCTCGTTGCCGACCACGCAGACCGCCGCCACCTTGCCGTAGGTGAGCATCCGGCCCTCGTCGTCGGACTCGCCGAGTTCCGCGTCCAGTCGCTCCAGGACCCGCTGGGCGACGCTGGAGGGGTGGCCGAGCCAGATGGGGGTCGAAAGGACCAGGATGTCCGCGCCGAGGATCGTGTCCCGGATCTCGGGCCAGGCATCGCCTTCGCCCATGTCGGCCTCGACCCCGGCCCGCACGTCGTGGTCCACGATCCGGATCACCTTCCCCGTGACGCCGTGCTCGCCGAGCGCGTCCATGACGTGCTCGGCGAGCAGCTGGGAACTCGAGGGGGCGGGCGACGGGGAGAGGGTGCAGACGAGCGCGACGGCGCGCAGTGGTGTGGTCTTGTTCGCTTCCATGAACACGCGGCTACCCCGGCGCTGCCAGGTCATATCAGCGGAGTGGCAGGTTTGACCCGTTCACGGCGGGCGCGGCGCCCGCTCGCCTTGACGGGCCGGCGGCCGCCTCCTCGGGCCCCTGGAGGCCCCACGTAGCCGCTTTCGGCGGTCAACAAAGGGCCCCGGCTTCCCTCTGGAGAGTGGCGGCGGTTGCCCCCAAGATCCGCCGCGCTCTAGGGTTCTGACCGTTCTGACCTGCTGCAACACCATCTGCCCCTCTTGCGGGGCCGGTTGCCCGCACATCATCTGCGGCCCGGAACAGAAGGACGCCCTCATGGCTGCCGACCGGCCTGACGACAAGGAACCGGCCCGCGCGTTGGGCAGGGCGCTGCGCGACCTCCAGCGGCGCTCCGGCTGCACGCTGCGTTCCCTCGAAACGAGCGTGCGCATCAGCGACTCGTCGCTGTCCCGCTACTTCCGGGGCACCACCGTGCCACCGTGGGCGACGGTGCGCGACCTGTGCGAGGCCCTCGACGGCGACCCGGCCGACTTCCGGCCTCTGTGGGAGGCGGCGGACCGGAGCCAGCGCAGACCGGCACAGGGTGCGGACCTGAATGAAGGGGACCCGGAGGCGGCGGAGGACCCGCCGCGCCGTCCCTTCCTGCGGAACGGGCGCGCGGTCTGGGCCCTGGCCGGCACCGCGCTCGGCTTCGTACTCGGGGCCACGGCCGTCGGTCTCCTCCAGCCGGGGAGCCCGGCAACCGGTGACGCGGCCCCGACGCCCGCGCCCGGTGCGACCGGCGCGAGCGGCCACCCCAGGATCTTCGTGAACCGTGCGACGGGTGCCTGCCTCGACGACAGCCTCGACATGGGCACCCGCTCGTACCCGTGCAACGGCCTGCCGTACCAGCGGTGGACCGTCCGCACGGCGGCGGACGGCAGCGTGCAGCTGAGGAACCACGCGACCGGCGAGTGTCTGGACCACCACCCCAGCGGCCCGCGCACCGTGGCCTGCGGTTCGCCGGCCACCCAGCGGTGGTCCGTCAGCGAGCCGGACGACACGGCGGCCCAGATCAGCAGCACGGCGCCCCGAGGCTGCCTGGACGACAGCGCGGAAGGCCTACGGGTCGTGCCGTGCGACCGGACCGCCCGGCAGAAGTGGGCCTGACGCCGGTCCGGTCGGTTCCGGACCGGCGTCCACGCCCGGGCTACGCGACCTCCACGGCGTCCAGCTCCGTGTAACGCTCCCCCTTCGTGAGGCGGACGGTGTTCCACCCGGCGCGCAGCTTCACCGGCACCTCGCGCGCCTGCCACGCGTCCCAGCCGGTGTACGGGTAGTCGACCGTGCCCGCCGCCGCGCCGTTGACCGTCAGCGTGTGGGAAGCCGCCGCCGGCGCGCCCGAGGCGTCCAGCGAGCCGTTGCCGTGGCGGACGGTCAGAGTGTGCGGCCCCGAGGAGGCGGCGAAGACCCGGAACTCCACGAAGCTGTCGGGCTCGTCGATGTGCCCGACGGCCCGGCCGCCCCAGGCGTCCCTGGCCTCGCGCACGGTCGCCCGGTGGACGCGGGCGAGCTCCGCCTCGTGGAGCACCTTGCTGCCGCGCACGACGGGGCGGCCGTCGGCGAAGCCCAGGTCGGCGGCGTACAGCACCCGGCGTTGGCCGTCCGCGCCGTGGCCGTGGAAGAGGATCCGGTCGTGGCCGCCGGGGCGACCGGTGACGACGTCCTGGCCGCCGGGTCCCCTGACCGCTCCGGAGAAGGACCGCGTCGTCATGAGCGGCCCCTCCCCCTTCACGTACGGCCCGGTGAGCGTGTCGGACGTCGCCCAGCCCGTCGCGTAGCCGTCGCCGCGGTAGTCGCCGGCCGAGTAGAGGAGGACGTACCGGCCGTCGCGCTTGACGAGGGTCGGCGCCTCGACGAGGCCGCCCTCCCACGCGCGGTCCTGCTTGACGAGCCGGACGGGGTCGCCGGTGACACGGGTGCCGTCCCAGGAGACGGGCTGGATGTGGAGCCAGGTGTCCTGCCCGCAGCAGTTTCCGTCGCTCTTCCAGAGCAGGTGGCGCTTGCCGTTCTCGGTGTAGCTCGACGCGTCGATGGCGCCGCCCGCCTCGGTCGGACAGACCAGAGGGCGGTCGCCGACCGGCCGGAACGGGCCGTCGGGCGAGTCCGCCACGGCCGCGCCGATGCACTGGCGGCCGCCGGCCCGGTCGCGGGCCGTGTACTGGAGCGTGAATCCGTCGCCGTTGTCGAAGACTTCGGGCGCCCACACGTGGTTCGGAGGATCGAGCGTGACCCACGCGCCGACCTCGGGCAGCACGTCCGTCGCCTCGACGGTCCAGTGGACGAGGTCCGTGGAGGTGGCGTGCTGGACGTTCCTGCCGTGGGCGTTGGTGGCGTAGGCGTGGAAGACACCGCCGACGGCGACGACGTCCGGGTCGGCGAAGTCCTGGTCGAGCACGGGTGACACGCCCCCGACGCGCGCCCCGGCGTCGGCGGGCATCGCCGCCAGGCACGCGGCCGCGGCCAACGCCAGGGCCGCCGCGAGGAGCCCCCGTCCGGGACGACTTCGTTCCCTGCGGCCGAGCCCGCTCTTCTGCCTGCTCCGGTGGTCCACGGATCCGCTCCTTCGTTTCCTCGTCGGCGCCCTCGGCGACGCGGCCTCTGCGGCGCGCCCGGACACACCACGAGAACGACACGGTCGCGGGTGCGTTGCGGGCGGGCGCGGTTGTCAGGGCGGTCCGGTCCTCTCCCCCGCCACGGCGCCCTGTCCCGGGCTCCCGCGCATCCCGGGACATGAGCTTCCTTGCAGGTCAGAGGGGTGGGAATCCCGACTTCGGCGAAGCGCCCGGGACACGGTTGCGGGTCGCTTCCCGACCGGCACAGACTTCGGTTGTCCGGCTGCGGCGCCGCTCGACGGCAGCGTCCCGACCGGTGACCCGACCCCGTGCGCTCCCGTAGCCACGCGGCGGGGCCCAAGGGATTCGCACCCCGTCCCCGGCCCCCATCCCCACCCCTCTTCCCAGGAGATCCCTCATGCCCCGGCACAGCCATGCCCGCCACCGCTCGCTCCTCGTCACCGCCATGGCCGTCACGGGCGCCGTGATCGCGCTCGCCGCGTCCGTACTGACCGGCCCCGACGCACCGGCGGCGGGCGAACGGCCTCCGCCCGCGCTCCCCCCGCTCGCCGGCGGCGTACAGGCGCCCGGCGAGGAAGACCGGCTGCTGCATGACGCCGAACAACTGCTGCTGCGCGACTGCATGGGCCGGCAGGGGTTCACGTACCAGGTCTTCCCGCTCGACGACGATCCGACGGCCACACGCTTCGTGTACGTCCTCGACGACGCGGCCTGGGCCCGCCGGCACGGTTACGGCGCCGAGTTGCGACGGCAGCGGGCGGACCTCGCCCGGCGCGACCCGAACCGCGCCTACTTCGCCGCTCTGCCTCCGGACCGCAGGTCAGCGGCGCTGGTCGCCGCCAACGGCCCTTCTCCCGACGGGCTGACCGTCGATCTGCCAGGAGGCGGGACGGTACGGCGGAGCGACCGCGGCTGCGTCGCGGAGGCGCAGCGGCGGCTCTACGGAGACCTCGGCGCCTGGTTCCGCGCGTCGACCCGGGTGGAGGCTCTGGAGCAGCTCCGGCGGAGCCGCGTCACCAACGAGGCGGAGTACCAGGAGCGGCTCGCCGCGTGGGGGCTGTGCATGCGGCGCGCCGGGCACGCGTTCACCACGCCGGCCGCCGCCCGGGCCGCCGCGCTCTCCTCCGTACGCCCGCTGTCCACGGCGCACGAGGTCGCCCTCGCCCTGGCGGAGGTGCGGTGCGCCGAGGAATCGGCCCTGGCCCGTACCGCCCGGCGCCTCGACGCCCACCACGGCGGGCTTTTGGCCCGCGAGTTCCGCACGGACGTGGAGGCGCGGGACCGGCTCAGGGCCGCCGCGCTGCCCCGTGCGCGCCACGTCCTCGGCGACGCCCCGCAGGCCTGACCTGCCCCCTCGAACTCCGCCGCGTATCCGCGCGGCGGTCCCCCGGCCGCACCGCGACGGACGGTTCGGCCACTCTCGAAGAAGGAGAAGCACCATGCGCACCACCCGTGCCCTCGCGACGGCACTCACCGTCGCCGCCCTCACCCTGCTGACCGCCCCCGGAGTCGAGGCCACCGCTCCCGCGTCCGGCACGGCACCTGAAGCCGCTGTCGCCCCGGCCGCCGTTCCCCCCGCGGACGGATTCCTCTACGCCTGGGAGCACCCCCACGCGGGCGGTTTCCACTGCAAGTGGAACGCGGACAACGCCAACTGGGCCGGCTGCCGTAACAAGGTCTCGGACGTCTGGAACAACGGCTACCCCGGCCGTGCCGAGGACGTGCAGCTCTTCTACGGCCTGGACTGGAGCGGGTCGTGGGTCTGCCTCCACCAGGGCCACTCCCTCCCCGACCTCGGCCTCTCCGGCCTGAGGTTCTTCGGCCCCGGCGCGGGCAAGGGGCAGCTCGTCAACGACAACGTCTCCTCGCACCGATGGGTGGACGCCTGCTGAGCCCCCTCCCACCAGCGACGGCCCGACGGAGCGCCTCCGCCGGGCCGTCGCCCTGGGCGCCGGGGTTTCAACCGCTGCGCCAGGTGTCCGCTTCCATGTGCGAGCCCGCCATCGGCCCCATCCGCAGCATGCCGCCGTCGACGGCCCAGGACGCCCCGGTGACGTAGGAGGCGTCAGGGCCGGTGAGGAACGCGATGACGGCGGCGACCTCGCGTGCGTCGCCCGGCCGTCCCAGCGGGACGCCGGGCCGCTGCTCCGTGGTGACGTCGGTGTCCTCCTGGCCGGTCATCGGCGTGGCGATCTCGCCCGGGGCGACGGCGTTGACGGTGATGCCGTGGGCGGCGAGTTCGAGGGCCATGACCTGGGTCAGCAGCCCGAGGCCGCCCTTGGCCGCGCAGTAGGGGGCGGCGCCGACCCTGGGCTGGTGCTCGTGCACGGAGGTCACGTTGACGATGCGGCCCCCGTGGCCCTGACGGATCATGCGCCGGGCCGCGCGCTGGCCGCACAGCAGGGGGCCGACCAGGTCGACGTCCAGGACCTGCCGCACGGTGTCGTGGTCGAGTTCGACGAAGGGCGTGGAGGTGCCGGTGCCGGCGTTGTTGACGAGTACGTCGATGCCCCCGAGCCGGTCCGCGAGCACGTCGACCACGTCCGCGGCGCCCGGCAACCGGGTCAGATCCAGGTGCTCGACGTGCGCCTTGCGTCCCTGGGCCCGCACCTCGGCCGCTGTCTCCTCCGCGCCCCGCCGATCACTGTGCCAGGTGACACCGACGTCCATCCCGGCCGCCGCGAGCCGGACGGCTGTCGCCCGCCCGATGCCTGAGTCCGCGCCTGTCACGACGGCGGTCCGGGGGTGGAACCCCTGTGGGCTGCTCATGGAATCCTTCTCCCTTCGGGCCGCGGGGGCGCGGACATGTGCGGCCCCTCTCAGGGGGCCGCGGTGAGGGCTGCGACGTCGTCGACCACCGACGCGAACCGCCTCAGCCGGCTGTACGTGGCACGCTGGCGCACGGCTCCGTTGCCCTGCGTCCTCAGCCGCTGCCACTGCTCCTCGACCATCGGGGAGTCACCGTGCGCGTCGAGGCCCGGACCAGCTCGGTCGATCAGTGCGTGCACCAGGTCGACGGCCGGCCGCTCCTGTCCGGTTTCCGGGTCGAGGCCGATACCGGACAGGCCGTGGGCCGCGGCCAGTTCGTGCGCCAGGAGGAGCTGGGTCAGCGGCGTCCGAGGCGGGGCGAGCTCGGCCTCAACGTCCTGGAGCAGAGTCGCGGCGAGCCCTCTCGTCAGCGCCGCGAGCAGGATCACCGTGTCAAGGTCCGCGTTGACGTCGGCCACGCGGACCTCGAGCGTCGGTACGTGCTCCGACGGCCTCGCGTACCAGTACAGCATCCGCCGGTCGAGGACGGTTCCGGTGCTCACCAGGCGTGCGACATGTTCCAGATACTGAGCCTCGTCGAGGACGGGGGGCGGGCCCACGGTGGGCCACACCTCGTACGCGACGAAACGCCAGCTGTTGAAGCCGGTGTCGCGGCGGTAGGCGAACGGGGAGTTTCCCGCGATCGCCTGCAGCACCGGCAGCCAGGGACGTATGTGAGCGGCGAGAGCCAGCGCGGTCGCGCGGCTGAACGAGCCGATGTGGACATGGCAGCCGCAGACGGGATTCCCGTGGGCTCTGACAAGGGTGGGGAAGCGGGCGGCCATGGTCCGGTAGCGCTCGGAACAGGTCACGCTCAGGGGGCCCTCGGACGGCAGAACCGGGGTTCCCGTGGCCACGGGCAGGCATCCGTGCGCCTCGGCCGCCTTGGCCACGTGGGCGCGCAGCTGAGCGAGTTCGTGCCGCAGGTCGCGGCACGACGCGGTCGGGCGGGACGCGATCTCGACCTGTGATTCGAAGAGTTCCGTCTGCACCTGATCGCCCAGGTCCTCGACGGCGTCATGGATCACCAGAGGCGCCCGGCCGACCGGCTTGCGCGTGGCGCGGTCCACGAGGAGGAACTCCTCCTCGACACCCATGGTGAGCCTCTTCATCTCCACCACCTCATGTCGCCAGGCATGTGCCCCGCGCCCGGCCCTTCATGCGCGCCCCCCACCCGGGCAGAAAGAGAACACATTTCAACATAAATCAACCACGAAAACGCCCTCCCCGCCAACGCTCACGGCGCCATGACCCGCTCCGCCGGGGGCGGGGGGCCTGGAGGCGTACCGTCGCCGAAGGGGCGGCCGCCGAGCTCCGCGCGGCCGTGGGGCGAGAGCCAGCCACCGGTCTCGGGGCCCTGGGGGACGATGCCGGTCGGGTTGATGTCGTGGTGGACGACGTAGTAGTGCGCCTTGATCTGCTGGAAGTCGATCGTGTCGCCGAACCCCGGCGTCTGGAACAGGTCCCGCGCGTATCCCCACAGCGCCGGGAGCTCGGTCAGCTTCTGCCGGTTGCACTTGAAGTGGCCGTGGTAGACGGCGTCGAAGCGGACGAGGGTCGGGAAGAGACGGACGTCGGCCTCGGTGAGGGTGTCGCCGACCAGATATCGCCGGTCGGTGAGCCGCTCCTCCAGCCAGTCCAGCCGCTCCCACAGCCTCCGGTACGCCTTGTCGTACGCCTCCTGGCTCTTGGCGAAACCGCACTTGTACACGCCGTTGTTGACGTCCCGGTACACCTTCTCGGCGACGTCGTCGATCTCGTCGCGCCACTTCTCCGGATAGAGGTCGGGCGCGCCGTCCCGCTGGTGTGCCGTCCACTGGCTGCCGAGGTCGAGGGTGATCCGCTCGAAGTCGTTGGTCACCACTTCGCCGGTCGGGATGTCGACGATCGCGGGAACGGTGATGCCGCGCGCGTAGCCCGGCTCGCGCCGGAAGAACGCCTCCTGAAGCCGTTCGATGCCGAGCACCGGATCCTTGCCGCCCGGGTCCAGGTGGAACGACCAGCTGCGCTCGTCGTGCAGAGGCCCGGCGATACCCATCGACAGGACGTCCTCCAGGCCCATCAGCCGCCGGACGATCGCGGCCCGGTTCGCCCAGGGGCAGGCGCGGGCGATGATCAGCCGGTAGCGCCCCGGTTCGACGGGGTAGCCGTCCCGGCCTTCGGCCGTGATCCGTGTCGTGATGTAGTTCCGGTCCCGCTCGAACTCGCCGTCACCAGCCATGTTGGCGAACCTGACCCTCCGCGTGCGGCCGACCCGGCCTTGCAGGCCGGGGCATTCCGGTCATATACGCAGGGGCGCATACCCGCGTCGATCCGCCCTACGCACGGCATGGCGTCCCGGCCGGCACGCGAGCCGGGCACGGGTGGTTCGAGGCGTCGACTCCGGGGCCGCGCGTGCCGCGCCGGCTTGGGCCGCCCCTGGGGCGCCGAGGTGCCGTACATCCGGTCCTCGACCCGGTCCAGGGCGACGAGCATCAGCGCCAGCGAGGGCAGAAGCAGTAGGGCTACGGCGATCACGGCCTTGCCTCCTCGGCGAGTCCCAGCTCTCCTCCTCCAGTTCGGCTGCCCGGTACTCCGTTCGGCGCGCATCCCCGGTCGTGAAGATTCTGCGAGGAGATGGCGGACGAGAGGCGCGGCGCCGGGCTTGGAGGCGCGGCCCTCGACGGCGACGGGGATCCCCGTCGGCGGAGCGGGCGGCCGGTTCGACGGGCGGGATTTCGGGAGCGGGCCTAGCGTGACTCTGGAGCCAATCCACAGAAAAGGAGCACATCGATCATGGCTGGTAAGGGAAAAGCGGAGAAGGCCAAGGGCAAGCTGAAGGAGACCGCCGGCAAGGCCATGGGCAACGAGCGCATGGAGACGGAAGGCAAGACGGACCAGATGAAGGGCAAGGCCCGGGAGGCGGGCGAGACGACTCGTGAGCGCACCCAGGGCGTCCGCGACTCCCTCGACCGCGACGAGTAGGCCCGCCCCCTGGGCCTCACGACGCAGGCTCACCGCGTAGGCCTCACCACGCAGGCCCATCAGGTGGGCCCGTCGAGCGGTACCGGCGTCGATGCCGCTGCCCCCGCCCCTCATCGGAGGAGGCGGGGGCATCGCATGCCCGCCTCCGGTCACCTCGCCGGGTCAGCGGTCCAGTTCCTTGTGCGCGGTCTCCGGCAGCCGGAGGTACACCACCGAGGAGACGAGGCACAGGACGGCCACGTACCAGGGGAAGAGACCTGGGCGGTCCAGTTCCTTGAAGAGGGTCCCGACGTACGGGGCCGTTCCGCCGAAGATCGCGACCGTCAGCGAGTACGGGAAGCCGATCCCGGCCGCCCGGACGCGAGCGGGGAACATCTCGGCGTTCACGGCCGCCGAGATCGACGTGAAGCCGGTCAGCAACAGCATGCCGGCGCACTGCACCAGCAAGAGGTTGAGGAACGAGCCGTCGAGCGCGCGCAGCAGCGGTACGCCGAGCAGGGCGAAGCCGAGACCGAAGAAGAGCAGGAGTGGCCTGCGCCCGAACCGGTCGGAGAGCAGCCCGCCGATTGGCTGCAGGAGGGCGAAGAACGCCAGCGACAGCGTCCCGGCGAGCAGCGCGTCCGCCTTGTCGATTCCGGTGTTGAGCTCCGCGTACGTCGGGAGGTAGGAGGTCCACGTGTAGTACGCGAGGGTTCCGCCGGCCGTGATGCCGCCGATCAGGAGCGAGGCGCGGGGATGGTGCCGTAGCGCCTCGAAGAGGCCCGGCCGGGGAGCGTCGTGTCGTGCCACGTCGTGGGTCTCCTCGGCGCCGCGCCGGATCCAGAAGCCGGCGAGGCTCAGCACGGCTCCGAGGAGGAACGGGATCCGCCAGCCCCAGCCGTTCATCCGCTCGTCCCCGAGCAGGCCGACGAGCAGAGCCGCCGTTCCGGAGGCGGCGAGCTGGCCTGCGGAGGTGGAGACGTACTGGAAGGACGAGAAGAGTCCGCGCCGTCCGGGTCCGGCCGATTCGACGAGAAAGGTGGTCGAGGCCGCGAACTCACCCCCCACCGAGAGCCCTTGGAGCAGCCGGGCGACGACGAGCACCACCGGGGCGAGTACGCCGGCGGCGGCGTACGTCGGGGTGAGACCGACGAGCAGGCTGCTGCCGCCCATGAGCAGGATGGTGACGGTGAGCGCGAACCGCCGGCCGCGCCGGTCCGCCACGGCGCCCATGAGGAGCCCTCCGACCGGGCGCATGAAGAAGCCGACGGCGAAGACGGCGAACGTCGACAGGAGCGGGACCAGGGAGTTGCCGGACCCGTTGGGGAAGACCTGGTTCGCGATGTACGCGGCGAGGAAGGTGTACGCGTACCAGTCGTACCACTCGACCGCGTTGCCGACGGAGGCCGCCAGCAACTGCCGCAACGGGCGCCGGGGCGGTGGCGGGACGGTGGGGCCGGAGGTGGGGGCGAGTCCCACGGGAGGCGTGTCTGTCATGATCACGACCTGCCCCGGCTCGACGTCGCGTACGCCCGCGATCTCCGGCACTGCCGATCCCCCCCCCGGCTCGCGGCCCCCGCCCCCCTTGGCCCGATCGGGTCGGACGCGGCGCGCCTCGGCCGCCCGGGCGGCCGCAGGGGCAGGATCGAGGGCGGCGGCCTCGCGACGACGGCCGCCCGCCAGCCCCACCCGTGGGAAGAGATCCGGCCATGAAACAGATCGATGACCCGACCGTCCCATGCCGCGCCGACCGCGCGCCGGGAGCGGTCCGAGGCGACTCGCCCCGCGCCACGTCGGCGGCGGCGTGAGCACCGCTCCGCGCGGGGACGCGCCGGGAAGTGGCCGCTACGGCGAGGCGGTGTTCCGCCCCGACCGGGTGGGCGAGGGCGAGCGCATCGACTTCGGCGCCCTCGCGTACGACGACACCACCATGGCACGGCTGCGCGCGCTGGGGGCAGGCCCGGGCTGGCGGTGCCTCGACGTAGGCGCCGGAACCGGCACGGTCTCGCGTCGGCTGCTGGAGGAGGCCGGGGTGGAGAGCGTGCTCGCGGTCGACCGTGACGCACGCTTCCTCGCCGAACGGCCCGTGCCCGGACTCGACGTGCTGGAGGCCGACGTCACCGCGCCGGACTTCGCCCCTGGCCGGTTCCGGCTCGTGCACGCGCGCTTCGTGCTGATGCACCTGCCCGAGCACGAGCGCCTGATCACCCGCCTCGCCGATCTCGTCGCGCCCGGCGGTGTACTGGTGCTCAGCGACGCGGTCGACCTGACGAGCGACCGGACGCCCGACACGCCGTACACGACCGCGATGCGGGCGATGTGGCGGGGGCTGCGGGAGACCATCGGCACCGACGTCTCCTGGGTCGCGTCCTACCCCCAACTGCTGCGCGGGGCAGGGCTCGACGCCGTCGCCGCCGAGATCCATGTGCCACCGCTGGAGCCGGGAAGTCCCATCAGCCTTTTCTGGGTGGACACTTGGGATCGGAGCCGAGCCGCGATGCTCGCCACCGGCCTGGTCGACGACGCGGCCGTCGACAGGGCGATCCGTTACCTGGACTCCGAGGAATGCGCCACGCTGTCGGCCGGCATGCTCACCACGTGGGGACGAAAACCAGCCACGACAGCGCCCTGACCGGCTGCGACCCTCTTCTGTTCGCGTCTCACCAGTCAACAACGCAAGTGGACAGCGCCTGTTCGAGTGGATAACGATAGGCCTTTCTTCAAAGGCCAGTGCGACTGCTGTCATAACCGGGGGAAGAGGACGGGGCTCACCATGCCCGTCCTCACTGGTCGCGCACACGCAGTTGTCCGAGGCCCTCGCATACGCGGCAGGGTGGCACAGCTGCCCTGCCGCGGCCTTGAAAGGGAACCTTGGTGAGTCACCCGACGGATCCGTACGCGTCGAGCGAAGGGCAGCACCCACCTGCGCCCCAACCCCCGTCACAGCAAGGGGGATACGGTCCGCCACCTCAGTACGCACCCCAGCCGCCTCCGGTGCAGGGACAGGAGCAGGGACAGGGACAGGAGCAGGGGCAGCAACCTCAGGCGTACCCTCCGCAGCCTCAGCCCGGGTACGGACCTCAGCCCGGGTACGGATCTCAGCCCCAGCCCGGGTACGGATCTGAGCCGCAGCCCGGCTACGGCACTCAGCCCGGATACGGCCCCCAGCCCCAACCCGGCTACGGCACTCAGCCCGGATACGGCCCCCAACCCCACGCCCCGTACGGACATCAGCCCCAACCCCAGCCCGGGTACGCACCCCAGCCCGGCCTCCCTCCCCAACAGCCCCCGCCGTACGGGCAGCCCGCGCAAGGGTTCGCTCCGCAGTCCGGGTTCGCCCCGCAGCAGCCGGTTGGTCATCAGCCTCCCCCGCCGTCGCAGCAGCCCGATCTCCTCGGCGGATACGCCGGGCAGGCACCTCCGCCGCACGCTCCGGTCCCCGCACCGGGGTATCCGCCCGCCCAGGCGCCCACAGCTCCTCCAACCCCCGTCTACGCGCCCGGCCCTGACGCGTACGCAGACGGCCGGCAGATCAACCGCCGTGCCGATGCGACGGCCTTGACGACGCTGTTGCTGATGCTGCCCAACTTCCTCGGCAGCCTCCTCGTGGTGTGGCTGATCTCCTCGCTGATGCCCCCCGGTGTCGACGTGGCCTTCATCGTCGTCTGGCTCGCCTCCGGCGCACTCGTCTTCTACCGCCCCGCGGAGAGGCTGTTCGCGAAAACGGTGCTCAGGTGGCGTGAACCGACCGCTGCGGAGCTCGCCGCACTGCGCCCGCTGTGGGACGACGTGATGCGCAGGGCGAACATCAAGAACCCGGCGACGTACGAGCTGTGGATCGAGGACAAGGAGGAGATCAACGCCGCTGCCGCCGCCGGTCACATGGTGGGTGTGACCCGTTGGTCGCTGAGCCATCTCGCACCGGACAAGCTCGCGGCCGTCCTGGCGCACGAACTCGGTCACCACATCGGGGGACACGCCTGGGCCGGCCTCCTCGGCCTCTGGTACGCCCTGCCGGGCAAGTTCGCGAAGTTCCTGGCTCGTATCGTCCTGCGTGTCGTCGGCGTGGTCGCCCACATCCTTCCGCTCCTGGGTTGCCTTGTCGGCCTCATCTTCGTCGGCCTGGTGATCGCCGTCGCGGTTTCGTTCCCGCCGGTGCTGGTCGTGTTCGTGACGCCGTACCTGCTCGCCTGGGCCGGACGCGCGGCGGAGCTGCGCGCCGACCGGACGGCCGCGGAACTCGGCTACGGCCCCTGGCTGCACGCGGCGCTGAGCGATTGGCAGAGTTCCGACGTCGAGCGAGCGGAGGACAAGCTCGTCGAGCGCCTCATGGCCTCGCACCCTCCGATGCATCAGCGCATCCGCGAACTGGAGAAGTTCGCCGAGGCAGCCCGCTGAGCAACGCGCCCGACCAGGAGTCCATGTCATGACCGTTCAACCCGACGAACCACGCGTGGAAGAAGCGGAGCTGTTGTCCCGGCTGTTCGACCCGGGACAGCGGATCGGCTGGGTCTACCGCGACGCGGAGGCCTACCGCCACGCCTTCACCCAGCCGCCGCCCACGCCCCTCGACGTACCCGAGATGCTGCTGAACAGGGCGCGGGCCGCCCGCCTGAACACCGCGGACCGGAAGGGGACCGCGCTGAAGCTCGGCGGCGGCCTCACCGCGTTCTTCCTGGTGGTCTCCCTGTTCGCCCCTACGACCGGACTGATGCTGGCAGCCATCAGTGCGGTGGGCGCCGTCCTCGTCCACACCCAGACCGGTGGTGCGGCGGCGACGGCCGACCAGAAGGTGGAGCAGGTCCGCCACGAGCTGGCACAGCGGTACCAGCACGAGTCGGCGGCGTGGACACACGCCAAGGGCCAGTTCGAGTACGCCGAGGACCAGCGCATCCGCGGGCTGGATCTCTGGGGTGCCCTGCCGGTGGCCGTAAACCAGCGTCTCGACGTGTTCGGCGGGACGCGGCGCAGCCGGGAGGGCTTTCTCACCGTCTTCGGCGCGTCGACGCTGCGCGAGCGTCCGCTGATCGTGCTGGACTTGACGCAGACTCAGATCTGCCGGGAGCTGTCGGTCCTCACCGCTCAGATGGGCGCGCCTGTCGATGTGCAGTTGCTGCCCAGCCACCAGCCGCAGAGCAGCATCCTCGACGGCCTCCGGCCGGACGAACTGGTCGACGCGCTCGTCGAAGCCGTCTACGGAGACACGTCGGAGGCCACCCGAGCGGGCCGCACCATGGACACCCGGATCCTCAACAGGCTCTGCGAGGCCCTCGGTGACAACGTCACGCCGGCCCGGATCGCCGCCGGTCTGCGAGCACTGCTCGGTGATCTCGACGAGAGCGGCTCTCTGACCCGCGCCGAGCGCAACCGCATTGCCGACGATCTGCTCACGGACAAGAACAAGGACCAGATACGCGAAGGACTGATGCGGCTGGAGGCGTTCATCCAGCCGTTGGCGCAGCTGGGCAGTGAGCGTGCGGGGCGAGGCCCCGGCTATCTCACATGTTTCAGCCTGGACCGGACGACCGGCAGCGCCAGCATCGAACTCCTCACCGACCTCGCGATCCTCAGTGTGGCGCGTCGCCTCTCGACACTCGACGAGCAGGCACCGGCGGTCGTGGTGGCCCTCGGCGAGCATGAGGTGCAGCGGCGTCACCTGGAGCAGCTCGCCAGTGTCTGTGAGTGGCGCGGTGCTCAGCTGACCGTCATGCACGCTCATCTACGGGAGACCGCCCGCGACATGATCGGTGGCGGCGCCGTCGCGTTCATGCGGCTCGGCAACCACCAGGAAGCCGGCGTCGCGGCCGACTTCCTCGGTCGGGAGTACCGGTTCATCCTGCACTCCCTGACCGACACCCACGGCGAGAGCGTCAGCACGTCGGTGGCGCTCACGAAGGGGACCTCCACCTCCACCGCGTCAACGGTCGGCTTCTCGCGGTCCTGGGGGACGAACTGGGGCACCAGTTCGTCCGACACCTACTCCGACGGCCCCGGGTTCCCGACCAGCAGTACGAGTGGCTCCAGCGAGGGCGGCAGCTACACGGAGTCGGAGAACCGGAGCACGACCAGGACGGTCGGTACCAACGAGTCGACGACGCAGACGGCCAGCAGGAGCGTCAGCACGAGCGACGGCAGGACGACACAACGGGTGTACGAATACGTGCTGGAGCCGACGCAGCTGCAAGGGCTCGCGGACTTCAATCTCGTCTTCGTGGAACGCGGTCCTGACGGATCCGTCAGCACCCGTACGGCCCTGTGCAACCCGAACATCGTGAAGCTCGAGCGGTTCAGCAACCAGCCTTTGGCCGAACTTGCGTTGCCCCCGCGCGCCGCGATGCCGCCGCAGCAGCCCGCGGGTGTCCCGGATCAACCCGCCCCGGTCCTGCCGCCCCAGGTGCCCTCGCACCCCGTGCACGAACCGCCGCCTGCCGCGAGCGGCCACCCCTACGGCGCGTACGGCGCCCAGCCGGCCGGGCAGCCCGCACAGCCGGCATGGCCTTGGCCTCAGGGGGCCGCCCCGCAGCAGCCTCCCGGCACCTGGCCACCCCAGGCGCCGCCGGCCCAGCCGAACCAGCAGTGGCCCGGCCAGGGTTGGCCACCGCAGGGGTAACGCCGTCACGGTGGGGCCGCTGCGCAGGTCAGCGGCCCCACCGCCCGCGGAACCGGGCGACTAGGATGCGGTTTCAAGATCAAATCAACGGGGGAATCGAGCCGATCGTGCTGTGGGAACACGTCCTGGACATGCCGACGTACCGCCTGACCGAGGTGCCGCGCCCGAGGCCCGACTCCTCCCGGCCTGTCGATCACGAGGACGATCTACGCGCCCAGAGATTCGCCGCGCTGGTCTCCGCGTGCCACACGCCCGGCCCTGCGGTGACAGCCGGCCCGCCCCCGGGACGTGTCCTGCTCAGCTGGTCCCGTCCGTCGGCCGCACGCTCCGTAGACGTCTTCCTCGGCGGCTCGTCCCTCGTCGGCAGCGCCGACGCCGCCGGCCCGGAGACGGTACTGCTCCGGCTCCCCGCAGGCGCTCGGGCACGGCGCACACCTCCCGGGACGTACAGCGAGGCGATGGCGGGCTTCCCCTACTGGACTGCCATCGCCGGCGTCGCCGACGGGCTGCTGGTCGAGGACGAGCCTCGGGAACGGGGGGCGTCCCGCGTCCGCCCGACCCTTGAGGACAGTCTCCTCGGCGTGTGGCAGGACTCCTTCGCGTGGTTGGTGGTGGCCGACCCGGTCGCGCCGGACGAACTCGACGAGATGGCCGGTGAGACGGCGGACCGACAGCGGCGGGTGCAGTCCAAGGCGGAGAGCTCACCGGAGTACGGCCTGGAGCGCGCTCGACTGGAGCACCGGCACAAGGAGCTGGCCAGGGCGGAGGCCACCGGGCTGTGGCGGGTACGTCTCCTGGCGGGCGCCGCGACAGCCGAGGACGCGCAACGGGTCGCGGCCCTGGTCTGCGCGTCGACGGACGTCGAAGGGCTGCCGTACGCACTCAAGCCGACCGGGCAGGTGGCCGACCTGCCGACCCTGCTCGGCGCGTCCCTGCCGGAGCCCACGGGCTTCCCCTTCCACGCGAGTTCGGAGCTGCTGGCGGCCGTCGCCCGTACCCCTTCCCAGGAAATTCCCGGGATACGTTTCGCGCTCCGCCCCGAGTTCGACGTCACCCCGGAGAGCTCGTCCCAGCGCTCCGGGCCCACCGACGCCCCGATCAGGCTGGGGGCGGTCCTCGACCGCAACCGCAGCCCCGTGGGCGACCTGGACCTGCCCCGCTCCACGCTCAACCGGCACACCTTCGTCTGTGGGGCGACGGGCGGCGGCAAGTCCCAGACGGTCCGCGGCCTGCTCGAAGCCGCCACGCGCGAGGGCCTGCCGTGGCTGGTCGTCGAGCCGGCCAAGGCGGAGTACCGGTTCATGTCCGCGCGGCTGAGGGACGAGGACGAGGTCATCGTCATCAAGCCGGGCGAGCGTGACGCGCTCCCCGCCGGGCTGAACCCCCTGGAGCCCTCCCTCTTCGCCGGGGGTGAGCGCTTCCCCCTGCAGACCCATCTGGACATGGTCCGCGCGCTCTTCCTCGCCTCCTTCGACCCGCAGGAGCCGTTCCCTCAGGTACTGAGCGCCGCTCTGACGCGCTGCTACGAGGACCTGGGCTGGGATCTCACTCTCGGCGAACCGAAGGCCTCCGGGACCGAGCCGCGCTACCCGACGCTCGAGGACCTGGAGCACACAGCCCTCCAGATCGTGTCGGAGATCGGCTACGGCAAGGAGATCACCGACAACGTCCAGGGCTTCATCAAGATCAGGCTCGCCAGTCTCCGGCTCGGAACCACGGGGCGGTTCCTGGAGGGCGGCCACCCCATCGACTTCGGTGAACTCCTCAAGCGGAACGTGGTCTTCGAGATCGAGGACGTCGGCGACGACAAGGACAAGGCGTTCTTGATGGGGACGATCCTGATCCGGCTCATCGAGTACCTGCGGATGGAACAGCGCACGACGCGAAGGCTCTCCTTCCCCTTGCGTCACCTGACCGTCTTCGAGGAGGCCCACCGACTCCTGCGCCGCTCCGAGGAGGGCGGGGCCAGCTCGCACGCCGTGGAGATGTTCGCCGGGCTGCTCGCCGAGATCCGGGCCTACGGCGAGGGTCTGGTGATCGCCGACCAGATCCCCAGCAAACTCGTCCCCGACGTCATCAAGAACACCGCGGCCAAGGTCGTCCACCGCCTGCCGGCACAGGACGACCGCGAGGCCGTCGGCGCCACGATGAACATCACCGAGGCCCAGTCGGAGTACCTGGTCACCCTCAAGCCCGGCGAGGCCGCCGTGTTCACCGACGGCATGGACTATCCGATCCTCGTCCGGATGCAGGACGGTACGGCCCGCGAGGACGCCGCGGCCATCCGGCCGGCGTCTCCGGCACCGCTGATCGCGCCGCGCAGCCGGGCATGCGGCGCGGAGTGCGGCACGGCCCCCTGCACACTCCGGCAACTGCGCACCGCGCAACGCCTGAACGAACAGGACGAGCTGCGCATCACGCTCTGGGCCGAGATGACCGTGGCGTCCCATCTGCTGAGCTGGACCACGCCCCTTCCCGGAGAGGCCATGCGCCGCGCCCTCGCTCCCTACTGGTCCGCGGACCGGCGCATGGTGGAGTGCGCCATCGGCCAGGCTGTGGACCGCGCGGTCCACAGCCGGGTCGGAGCCACGGCCTCACCCGACGCGCTGGCCGAGCATGTCGCCGCGGTGATGCGGGCCCAGCTCGACGGACACGACCCCTGCCCGGTCGCCGAACCGCGATGGAAGGCCCGGAAGGGGACGAAGACGCGGCAGTTCTACCACGGGCGCTACTCGCCGTCGCTGCTGGAGAAGGCGGTCGGCTGCACGGACCCGTCGGAGGAGTGGACCAAGCGCTTCGCCCGCACACTCGCGTGCTTCGACCGCCGACCCGGCAGGCCACCGGCGCCGGAACGGGCCACGGGGAGCCCGGAGTGAGCGAGCTGTACACCCCGCCCGGCGACAGAGCGGACGCGACGATTCCCGAGGTGCCTCCTCGCCCCGACGCCTCTCTCTCATCGACCCCGGTCGACGACTTCGCAGAACCGGCCGAACCCGAGGAACCGGGGGCCCCGGTTCGGGAGACGGACCACGAGGAGTCGCTCGGCGACATCGGCGACGAACCGTCGGAGCCCGGCGAACCGGAGCTGCCGGCGGCGTCGGAAGCGGCGGACGCTGAGGGAGCGCCCCTGGTCGGGGACTTGGTGGGTCGGGTACGGGATGTGGTGTCCGGCTGGAGGGAACCGAACGATCAGCCCGCGGACACGTTTGCCACGGTCGATCAGCCGGACTTCAACGACATGGCGTTACCCGAAGAGGGCATCACCCTTGCACGCTACGGCACCCCCCTGGACGGGCCCGACGGACGGCGGATTCCCCTGTTCGACGGTCCGCCCTCTCGTGACCAGACCAAGCAGGGGGCGCTGAACGACTGCGGCATCGTCTCTACGATGGGCGCGGTTGCCGGACATCGACCCTCGGCGATCTCGGAATGCGTCAAGGAGGGTGAGAACGGAAACTATGAAGTCACACTCCATCAAACGAAGAGCACCTTTGACGGCGACTGGCGTCACTACTCGCCGACGGGTGCCGTCACCGTCCTCACCGTGACGCCGGAACTCCCCGTGAGTGCTCTGTCGCCCGACAGGCCGCTGTACGCGAAATCAGGGGACGGCAATGTGGCGTGGCCGTCGGTGCTCGAGAAGGCGATTGCCGGAGTGGACCAGACCTGGGACGAAGGGCGGAGCAAGCCGAACGAGGGCTATGTCCGGCTCGACCAGGGAAGTTTCCCCAATCACCGTGCGGAGCTCCTCACCCAGCTCACGGGCCGGTCCGCGTACACCGAGGACTTCCCGACGGGATACGACTTCCAGGGAAGAAGCCCCGACCGGCAGCTCCTGGAAGCGTTCCGAGCGAAACTGTCCGACGGATGCCCGGTGCTGGTCGGCACAGTGGGCCTGGAGTCGGAAGACGCGAAGCTCCCGAAGAAGCTCATCCCGGGCCATGCCTACGAAGTGACCGAGGTGGACGACCGCGGGTTGATACATCTGCGCAACCCCCACAACCTGCGGCACCCCGAGCCGCTCACGGTCACGGAGTTCAGGGAATTCATCAAGAATCGCTACACCACTTTGGAGCAATGACATGACCGGTGAAGTCTGGCTGCGGACCGGCGTTCCCGCCCAGAGCGGCGATGTCGATTTCATTCTGGCGCATGTTCAAGTTCGGACGGGCCACCCGCCTTTGGCTTCCTTCACCGTCGCTGCCGACGAGGAACAGGACTACGACCTGGTGCCCGGGGACACCTTCGTCGTAGGGGGCGAGACGTGGGTCTTCGACCGCGTGGAGGAAGTCCCCGACCGGGGCCTGCACGTGGTCATGAAGCGGGTCGACTGATCCCGGCCGGCCGGCACCACCCCGTCCACTCGTCGACCTCGGGATGCGGAGTAAAGGCCATGGCGAAAGCTGAGTTCTACGTGTCGGCCGACGTGGAGGCCGACGGCCCGATTCCCGGCCCGTTCTCGATGTCGAGCTTCGGTCTGGCGGTCGCGGGGGTCCACGACGGACAGGCGTTCAAGCCCGGTGACCCCGCCGAGCGCACGTTCTACGCCGAACTCAAGCCGATCAGCGACACCTACGACCCGGAGGCCCTGGCGGTCAGCGGCCTGGACCGCGGGCTGCTGGCCCAGGAAGGCCAGGACCCCGCACAGGCCATGAATGCCGCGGCGGCCTGGCTCGCCACCGTGTCCGCCGAGCTGGCCGCCACACCGGTGTTCGTCGCGTACCCGCTGGGCTACGACTGGATGTGGATGTACTGGTACTTCATGCGGTTCGCCGACGCCGGCTCGCCCTTCGGCCACTCCCGCTGCATGGACCTCAAGACGCTGTACGCCGCCAAGGCCGCCGTGCCGATCAAGGACGCGACGAAGCGCTCGATGCCGCCCCATCTGCTGTCCTCCCGCCCTCACACCCATAACGCCCTGGACGACGCGATCGAACAGGCCGAGCTGTTCCAGAACCTCATGCGGTGGGCGTCGCACGCCTGATCTCTGGACGTCGGCCCCGGGCGCGCGGCCCGGGGACGGTCCGGTGCCCGTCCGTCAGGTGGCTATCGGTCACGTGGCTCGAAAGTCATCGGTCGCCCGGATAAACCCCCCACGGACCAAGGTCACTTCATCGAGGTAATACCCCCAGGGCCAGGGGTGACCAGGGCGTTTCCGCCGCTACTGTTCATCGGGGTCCGGACGGATTCCCGACGTTTCGACCCCTTTCCTCCCTCGCTCCCATCCCCCTGTCACCGCTTGGCGTGCGCGTACGCCGATCACCAGCCGCGCGTAAGGAGATCTCGTCCCATGACCGTTGAGACCGGTCCGGAAGCGGAGGCGGCGCCGGCCAGGCAGTCCAGCCTGAGCACCGCGGCCGCCCGCAAACTCGCCACCACGACCAAGTCCACCCCGCAGATGCGGGAGATCACCGATCGCTGGCTGCTGCGGATGCTCCCCTGGGTGGATACCAAGGGCGGCACCTACCGGGTGAACCGGCGACTCAGCTACACCGTGGGCGACGGGCGCATCGAGTTCGTCCAGGACGGCACCGACGTACGGGTGATCCCGCAGGAGCTCGGCGAACTGCCGCTGCTGCGTGGTTTCGACGACGTGGAGGTGCTGAGCGCGATCGCCGACCGGTGCGTCCAGCGCGACTTCCGGGCCGGCGAGGTGCTGGTCGAGCGCGGTACACCCGCGCGGCAGGTCCATCTGATCGCCCGCGGCCGGATCAACCAGACCTCTGTCGGCAAGTACGGCGACGAAGTCGGCGTCGCCGTGCTCGCCGACGGCGACCGGTTCGGCGAGCACGCCCTCCTGGACGGCGAGGGCAGTTGGGACTACTCCGCCACCGCCGTGACCGCGGGCACCCTGCTCACGCTGTCGCGCGAGGACTTCGACGCCGTGCTTTCCGCGGCGCCCCACCTCGAGACCCACCTCCGGCAGTTCAGCGCCCTGCCGCGCCAGCGGCAGAACCGCCACGGCGAGGCCGAGATCGCGATGTCCGCCGGCCACAAGGGCGAGGTCGGGCTGCCCGGCGCGTTCGTCGACTACGAGCTCAAGCCGCGCGAGTACGAGCTCTCCCTCGCCCAGACGGTGCTGAAGGTCCACACGAGGGTCGCCGACCTCTACAACGGGCCGATGAACCAGACGGAGGAGCAGCTCAAGCTCACGATCGAGGCGCTGCGTGAGCGCCAGGAGCACGAGCTGATCAACAACCGCGAGTTCGGCCTGCTCCACAACGCCGACTACAAGCAGCGGATCCAGCCCCACGCCGGTCCGCCCACCCCGGACGACCTCGACGAGCTGCTCTGTCGCCGCCGCGGCACCAAGCTCTTCCTCGCCCACCCCCGGACGATCGCCGCCATCGGGCGCGAGTGGAACGCCTGTGGGCTCTACCCGGAGACCGCCGAGCTCGACGGGCGCCAGGTCCTTGCCTGGCGTGGAGTACCGATCCTGCCCTGCGACAAGATCCCCATCAGCAAGGAGAACACCAGCTCGATCCTCGCGATGCGCATCGGCGAGGACAACCAGGGCGTCATCGGGCTGCGCCAGACGGGCCTGCCGGAGGAGTACGAGCCGGGCCTGTCGGTGCGCTTCATGGGCATCGACGAGCAGGCGATCATGTCGTACCTCGTCACCGCCTACTACTCCGCTGCCATCCTCGTGCCCAACGCGCTCGGTGTGCTGGAGAACGTGCAGATCGCCCGTAGGCACGGCTAGAAGCCCCCATCCTTCGAGGAGTTACGGATGCCCGATTCCGGGCTCTCCCCCACCCTGTCTTCCCTGGAACACATCCTGCGCGGCCCCACGGGTCTGGGCACGTCGAGCCTCTATCCGGGCCGGCGCGAGCAGCCCCCGGCGCCTTCGGCCCCCGACTCACCCGCCGAACCCGCCGAGGGAAAGCCGATCCCCGGCCTCTATCACCACCCCGTCCCCGAGCCCGACCCGGTGCGCGTGGAGGAGGTCAGTCGCAGGATCAAGGACTGGGCGGTGGACGAGGTCGAGCTGTTTCCCGAGGAGTGGGAGGGCGAGTTCGACGGCTTCTCCGTCGGGCGGTACATGGTCGCCTGCCATCCGGACGCTCCGACCGTCGACCACCTGATGATCGCCACTCGGCTGATGGTCGCCGAGAACGCGGTCGACGACTGCTACTGCGAGGACCACGGAGGTTCGCCCATCGGCCTCGGGGGCCGCCTCCTCCTGGCGCACACCGCCCTGGACCCCCTGTACACGACGGCGGACTACCAGCCGCAGTGGGCCGAGTCGCTGCACGCGGACGCCCCGCGGCGCGCCTACCGCTCCGCGATGGAGTACCTGGTCCAGCAGTCGACCCCTTCCCAGGCCGACCGGTTCCGGCACGACATGGCCCGGCTGCACCTGGGGTACCTCGCCGAGGCCGCCTGGTCCGAGACGGACCACGTGCCGGAGGTGTGGGAGTACCTCGCGATGCGGCAGTTCAACAACTTCCGCCCCTGCCCCACCATCACCGACACCATCGGCGGCTACGAACTGCCGACGGACCTGCACGCGCAACCCGCCATGCAACGGGTCATCGCCCTGGCCGGCAACGCGACCACCATCGTCAACGACCTGTACTCCTACACCAAGGAGCTCAACAGCCCCGGCCGGCACCTGAATCTGCCCGTGGTGATCGCCGAGCGCGAGGAGTGCTCGGAGCGCGATGCCTACCTGAAGGCGGTCGAGGTCCACAACGACCTCATGCACGCCTTCGAGGACGCGGCCGCCGAGCTGGCCGCCTCCTGCCCCGTCCCCAGCGTCGTGCGCTTCCTGCGCGGCGTGGCCGCGTGGGTCGACGGCAACCACTACTGGCACCGGACCAACACCTACCGCTACAGCCTGCCCGATTTCTGGTAAGAACGGATTGATCTGTGACCCACACCGAGCTCCCCACCGTCAACGGCATCTCCGCGTTCGTGCCCGCCCCGGCGACGCCCTACCAGGGAGACATCGCCCGTTACTGGAACAACGAGGCCAGGCCCGTGAACCTGCGTCTCGGTGACGTCGACGGGCTCTACCACCACCACTACGGCATCGGCGACGTGGACCACGCCGCCCTCGGGGACGCCGAGGACGTCGCGTACGAGAAGAAGCTGATCGCCGAGCTCCACCGCCTGGAGTCGGCGCAGGCGGACGTCCTCCTGGACCACCTCGGCTCCATCGGCCGTGACGACACGCTCGTGGACGCCGGCTGCGGCCGGGGCGGTTCGATGGTCATGGCCCACCAGCGGTTCGGGTGCAAGGTCGAGGGCGTCACCCTCTCGGCCACGCAGGCCGATTTCGCGAACAAGCGCGCCCGCGAACTCGGCATCGAGGACCACGTCCACGCCCGTGTGTGCAACATGCTCGACACGCCCTTCGAGACGGGCCAGGCGGCGGCCTCCTGGAACAACGAGTCGAGCATGTACGTCGACCTGCACGACCTCTTCGCCGAGCACTCCCGCGTCCTGCGGGTCGGCGGCCGTTACGTGACCATCACCGGCTGCTGGAACCCGCGTTACGGGCAGCCCTCGAAGTGGGTCTCCCAGATCAACGCGCACTTCGAGTGCAACATCCACTCCCGTCGGGAGTACCTGCGCGCCATGGCCGACAACCGTCTCGTCCCGCAGGCGGTGGTCGACCTGACCCCCGCCACGCTCCCCTACTGGGAGCTGCGGGCCACGTCGTCCCTGGTCACCGGCATCGAGGAGGCGTTCATCAACTCGTACAAGGACGGCTCGTTCCAGTACGTCCTGATCGCGGCGGACCGGGTCTGACCCGGCGTACGGGGGCGGGCGGGGTGGTCTGTCGGCTGCCGCGCCCGCTCCCCTACAGTGCGTGATGCGCCCCGCCCGACCCGTCCGGTCCGTGCCGACGTACAGCCGTCGAACAGGAGCAGCCCGTGGCCACCACCGCTCGCCCAGGCTCCGTCCCCGAACTGGAGCCCGCCGTCGTCCGGCAGTGGCAGGCGGACCAAGGGGAACTCGTCGACCTGTTCGCCCTGGCGCGCGAACGGCTGGGGGGCGTCGCCGCGTTCCGGCTCGGTCCGCAGCCGACCGTCCTGGTCACCGACCCGCAGGCCGTGCAGCACGTACTGGCGCTCCACCCCGACCGGTACGGGAAGCGTTCACACCGCGCCCGGCTGCTGATCGGCGACGGCGTCCTGGCCGCGACGGGCGAGGCGTGGCAGCGGCAACGGAAGCTGCTGCAGTCGCAGTTCACCGGACGGGGAATGCGCCGCTACGAGCAGCGGATCAACGACGCCGCCAGGACCGCCGCGGCGCGCTGGCACGCGTACGCCCGCACAGGCGAGGTGTTCGACGTCGGCGACGAGATGCGCCGCTTCGCCCTGGACACCATCTGGCGGTCCATGACCGGTCATCCCCTCGACCCCGGCACGGAGCGTGAACTGGGCGCCGTACCCGCGGTGGTGGCCGCGCTGCCCAGCCTGCCCGCCGACGCCTCCGCCGCCGAAGGGGCCGTCGCTGCCGACCTGGCCAGAATCGACGCCGTGGCGAGCCGAGCCATCGCCGCGGCCCGAGACGGAGAGGCCGGGCCCGACGGCCCAGGCCTGCTGCATGTCCTGATCGAAGCGGCCGGAACGCGCCCCGAGTACACCGACCGGCTGATCCGCGACGAGCTTGTCACCCTCCTCGTCGCCGGCCACGAGACCACCGCCACCACCCTGACCTGGCTCTTTCTCCTCCTGGATCGCAACCCGCAGGCCCGGGAGCAGGCCCTCGCCGCGGGCGCGGAGGGCTCTGCCGAACGGCGGCAGGCCGTCCAGGCGCTCGTCCACGAGACGCTGCGGCTCTACCCGTCGGCCTGGATCCTGCCGCGCTGCGCGGCGCAGGACGACGTCCTCGCCGGTTACGACGTCGAGGCCGGGACCGACGTCCTGGTCTGCCCCTACCTCACGCACCGGGACCCGGGGCTCTGGGGCGACCCCGAGCGGTTCGACCCGGGGCGCTTCACGATCCCTGGACGACGCCCCGGCCACCCGGGGAGCTACCTCCCGTTCGGCATCGGGCCCCGGGCCTGCCTGGGTCTGCAGTTCGCTCTCCGGGAGTCGATCGTCCTCCTGGAACACCTTCTGCCCGTCCACGTACCGCGCTTCCGCTCCACGCCGACCAAGGCCGCGTACGGCATCACCGTCCGGCCCGACGGCGCTGCCCTCGCGACGCTGGGGAGGTGATGTCCGAGGCCGCTGATAGCGTGCCGCTCGACGGCGAATCGATCTTGAAGGGACGGCATTCGTGCGGGAAGTGGCGGTTCACGAGCTGAGCGAGGGTCGGACAGCTCAGGCGCTCGACGACATACACGGGCGGGCCTTCGGGAGGTGGCACAGCATGCGTTACGACAGCTTCCGCCTCGACCGGCTGCGGGAGACGGCCGACGAGCTGCTCGACCACGTCGCCGCCCGCTCGCTGACGGAGCCCGGCCTCGACGACACCTCGCGCCTCGCGCTGCTGACGGCCGCGGAGTGCTCGTTGGGTGTGCTCAGCCTCGGCTGCTTCCCCGACGGCGACCAGGTGATCACGTTGCCGCTCGTCCGCGAGGAGTTGACCAGCGAGGAGCTGGCGTTCCGCCACGTCGTCGACGAGGCTCCCACGGCCCGTACGTGGCTCGACACGTTCGCCGCCATCGTGGCCAGCGGCCTGGTGTGGGACTGGCAGCGGGTGACGGGGCTGCTGCTGCGCGACGACTTCGCCCCCGCGATCCGCGACGGCGTTCCGTACTCGAAGCTGACCTCGACGTCGGAGCCGGCCGATCTGGCCGCGATGGAGGCGCTCTGCCTCTATCTGACCGAGTCGCGCGGGCACCTGCCCCGCGACTGGCCGACCGTGCCGCTGCGCAAGCCGGACCCGCAGGAGCGAGCGACCGCCGCCGAAGGCCTCGGCGCCGTCGCGTCGCTGACGCCGGATCAGCGGCTGCTGCGCGTCCTGCTCGACGACGACCAGCATTCCTTCGAACAGGCCCTGGCGGACCGGCTCGTCGTCCACCGCGAGAGCGCCGGCACGGACCCGGCCCCGCGCACGCTGCTGCCGCTCGACACCCTCGCCCTGGCGGCGCTCGCCGTCCAGGTGCACGGATGGGATCTGGACGTGCGCTCCGGATACCTGCCGCACGGCATCGTGGGCCCCTCGGACGCCCTGCGGCGCGCCGCCGAAGCGGGGGAGAACAACCTCGGGGTCTGGTACGCGAAGTAGGCGGGGGCCCAGGCCGGCGGGGCGGGGCCGTCAGCCTGGCTTCCGCAGGGCCCGGGAGAGGCGCTCGCCGAGCGCGCGGTCCATGCCCGACGCGGCGTCGATGCCCAGGGCGGCAGCCAGGTCACGGACGTGCAGGTCGGCCAGCGCCTCGGTGAGTTCGGCGAACGCGTCCGCCGCGGCCCGCCCGCGGCGGACGCCCGCGGTGACGGCGCCGATCCCGACCAGGGCGGCAGGCCACCACCACACGCCCAGCACGAGGTATCCCGCGCCCCAGGCGCACAGGCGCGCCGCCGCGCCGAACCGTACACGGGCATCCTGCAGTTCGGCGCGGGTGCCGTCGGCGGCGAGGAGCCACAGGTGGGGCCAGGCCGCCGCCAGATCCAGACGGTACACACGCCAGAGCCGCTGCCCGGGTGCCCCGAGCCGGTCACCCATCCCGAACGGGTGACGTGGTGCGGCCGCCGCGATTCGGTCACGCTCGGCGAGGTGGCTCTCCGCGAGGTCGGCGAGCCGGTCGGCGTCGTCCGCCCCGGCGATACGGGCCCGGCCGGCCGTGACCAGCGCGTCGCGGAACGCGGCGTCGGCTGCCCGCCAGAGGCGTAGCCGACGGTCGGCGAGACGCCGCAGCAGAGGCCCACGGGGCTCGGCGCACCACAGGAGTTCCACTCCGGCGCCCAGGGCCTGGGCGGCCGAACCGACCGCGGCCGAACCGAGCAGCACCCCCAGCGCCACGAGGGCGATGGTGCCGACGCTCCGGGACACGGGAGAAGCGGCCAGCGTGTCGAGCCACGTCCGCAACTCCCCCACGTCGGCCCAGTGTTCGTGACCGAGCACCATCGCCGTGGTGACGGCGGCGATGAAGAGCAGGCCGGGCAGCGCCAGCAGCGTCAGCCACCGCTCGGCGACCCGGCCCCCCAGTGCGCTGAGGAAGGCGCTGGTCACCGGAGAGGCACCTCGCTCAGCTGCCGGCCGAGGATGCCGCAGGCCGGCCGATCCGGGACGTCGGGGTCCGGTGCCTCCACCCGCCCGCACCGGCCCGTGGGGCAGGCCAGTACGTACAGCGCGGGATGCCCCGACCCGGCCACCGGCAGACTCTGGAAGCCGGGTTTGGGGGGCGGGGGCGTCGTGCGGTACGAGCCGAGCCCGGCAGTGTGTCCCGCGGCCAGGAGCTGCTCTTCCAACGCGTCGAGAAGATCGTCGAGTTGCTCGGGAGAACGGCCGTCGCGCACGGCAGAGACAATGGTCTCGACGAGCCGCGCCCCCTGCTCCCCCAGAGCGCCCAGTTCCGGCGAGGACGAGGGGTCGGTGAGCCGACTGCAGAGCTCCCCGAGCCGCCCGTCGCCCGTGCCGGCACCGCCGCCTGCTCCGGCGCTTTCGCCTGTGCCCGCCCCGTCGCCTGTGCCCGCTCCACCGGCCGTGTGCTCCACGCTCCCGCTCCCCCTCGGACGCCGGTCGTCACGTCGTGGTGATTGTACGGCCGGACGTCGGCGATCGGTCGGCTCCTTGGCTGTCGCGAACACGGGCCGTACCGTGGAAGATACGCGGAGGACGCGCGCGAGGACGCGCGGTCCGGTGGGCGTCGTCCGGGGGTGGTCGTGGTCAGCGCGGCGGATGCGACGGCAGCCGGAGGACCCGGCCCACGGCCCGATGCCGAGCAACTGCTGCGGCACCATGAGGCCACGGGCGACCGCGGCGCGCTCGACGAGGCCATCCGGTTGGGCCGCCAGGAGCTCACGCTCACGCCGCCCGACGACGCTTCCTTACCCGGCCGCGCCGGCAATCTCCTGGTCGCCCTGTACCGGCGGTGGCAACTGACGGGTGATACCGCCGATTTGGCCGCCCTGATCGACCTCGGACATGAACGGCTGGCCGTCGACCGCGTGCGTCCCCAGGACGTGGTCCTCCTCGCCCTGGCGTACCGTCACCGTTTCGACGTCCACGGACAGGCGAGCGATCTGGACCGGGCGGTCGACCTGTTCGATCGGGCCGCCGATCTGCCGCAGAACGCCGAGACCGGGGCGCAGACGCTGGGCTCCCTGGGCGAGGCCCTGCAGGAGCGGCACAGCAACGGCGCAGGCGGCGGCCTTGAGGGCCCGGGTACGGCCGACGGGACGGATCTCGCGCGTGCGACGAGCGCCTTACGGGACGCGCTGGAGATCCTCCCCCTTGGTTCGCCGGACCGGCCCGGCTACCGCAACAACCTCGCCACCGCGCTGCACAGCACCTATCGCCACAGCGGCGACACCGAGGCGCTGCGCGAGGCCCTGGGCCTGTGGCGGGCCGTGGTCCGCGAGAGCCCGCCGGGCGGCGAGATCCGCCGGCTCGCGCTGGGGAACCTCTCCCAGGGCCTTCGCCACTGGCACGAACACCACCCCGACGAGGCGCACCGGGCGGAGATGCTGGACGTGCACCAGGCCGCCCTGGCCGAGAGCCACGTGGGCCATCCGGACCGCCCCGAGCGGCTCGCCGGTCTGGGTGTCGCCCTGCGTCTGGCCGCCGAGAACAACGGCGACCCCGAGCTGCTGCGCCGATCGGCGCACCTGCTGCGCGAGGCCCTGCCGCTGTACGCCGCCGACGCCCCCGAGCGGGCGATGAGGATGAACAGCCTCGGCAACACCCTGCACCGGCTGGCCCAGTCGACGGGGGACGAAGCCGTGCTGGACGAGGCGATCGCCGTGCTGCGGTCCGCCCTGGACCAGCAGCGGCCGGGCACCGGCCCGTACTCCGACACCCTGGCGAATCTCGCCGTCACCCTCTGGGAGCGCGCCGTCCAGACGGACGACCTGGACTCTCTGCGGGAAGCCGCCCGGCTGGCCCGGAACGCGGTCGACGCGGCTGCGGCGAGCCCCGCCGCGCAGGTCGTCCGCCTCGCCAACCTCGGTGTGGTCCTGCAGAGTTGGCACGGCGCGACCGGCGACACGGCCGCCGCCGACGAGGCGATCCGTGTGGCCCGTCGGGCCCTGGCACTGGCCCCTCGGACCGGCCTGGTCCGCGCGGACCGCCTGAACCACCTGGCCAACGCCCTGCGCACGCGGTTCGACGGGAGCGCCGACGTGGCGGACCTCGACGAGGCGATCGGCTTGCTGGAGGAGGCCGTCGAGCACGCTCCGTACGGTGATCCGGTGCTGGCGGTCGTGCTCTCCAACCTCGGATCCGCCCGTCTGACACGGCATCATCACAGCCCCGAGGACGGACTCCTCGAACAGGCGGTCAGCGACGTGGGCCGCGCCGTCTGGTCCGCCCCTGAGGGCAGCTCGGCCCACGGCACCTACCTGAAGGCGTACGGCGACGCCTTACGCGCCCTGCACCACCAGGACGGCGACCCGGGGGTGCTCCGGGCCGCCGAGGACGCCTACCGGCAGGCGGCCGGCACGAAGGCCATGCCCGCCTACGAGCGGGTGCTCGCCGCCTGGGACTGGGGCGCCGCCGCGGCGGCCGGCCTCCGCTGGGACGAGGCCCTGCGCGGTCATGAAAGGGCCCTGGAACTCCTGCCGTTCGCCGCTTCCGGCCGACTGGCGCGTCGCGACCAGGAGCGCGGCCTGTCGCGGGTGCGGGGTCTTGCCGCCGAGGCCGCCGCGTGCGCGGTGAACGCGGGGCGTCCGGAACGCGCGGTGTCGCTCCTGGAGCAGGGCCGGGGTGTGCTGCTGAGCCGGGCCATGGCCACCCGGGACGGGCTCGGGCGGCTGCGCGCCGCCCATCCGGGTCTCGCCGAGCGGTTCGTCTCGATCCGTGACCGGCTCGACGCGCTGGAGGCCGTGGACATGGCGGAGACGGCCCTGGGCCGGGTGCCGTCCACGCCCGCGGACCAGCGGCACACCCTGGCGAGCCGGCTGGAGGAGCTGGTGGCGGAGATCCGCGAAGCACCGGGCTTCTCCGACTTCCTCGCCGCGCCGGACGAGAGAGCCCTGCTCGCGTGCGCGGCGGACGGCCCGGTGGTGCTCGCCTACTGCAGCGGCTACCGCAGCGACGCACTGGTCCTGCGTCCAGGGGGAGTCCTCCTCGTACCGCTGCCGCGGGCCACGCCGGACGCGGTCGCCGAACAGGCGGACCGCCTCCGGCTCGCGCTCGCCGACGCGATGGACCCCGCCCGCGACAAGGCCGCCCAGCGGACCGTCGCCGAGGTCCTGGCATGGACGTGGGACCACGTCACCGGCCCCGTGCTCGACCGGCTCGGGCTGTCCGGCGCTCCCCCGGCAGGGGGCCCGCTGCCCAGGCTGTGGTGGTCTCCGGGCGGGACGCTGGCCGCCCTGCCCCTGCACGCGGCAGGTCACCACGGCGAGAGCCCCGATACCGCGCCGCAGGAGGGCGGGGCCGGGACAGGGCCACGGACGGTCATGGACCGGGTGATCTCCTCGTACACCCCGACCGTCAGGGCTCTCCGGTACGCCCGGGACCGGGCCGCCGCCCCGCGGCCGTCCGGCCGGCTCCTCGCCGTGGCGCTCCCCGACACCCCGGGAGCCGGGCGGCTCGGCGGGGCACGACGCGAGGTGGAGGCGCTGCGCGCGCTGCTGCCGACCGATGTGCTGTACGGGGAAGGGGCCACCTTCGACCAGGTCATGGCCGCCCTGCCGGATCACCCGTGCGTCCACTTCGCCTGCCACGGAGTCAGTGAGCCCGCCGATCCCTCGGCGGGGCGGCTGCTCGTGCACGACCACCGGACACGGCCGTTGACGGTCCGGCAGATCGCCCGGCTCGACCTGCCGGCCGCGCGACTCGCGGTGCTCTCGGCCTGCGAGACGGCGCGTGCCGAGGGGGACCTGGCCGACGAGTCCATCCACATCACCTCCGCGTTCCAGCTCGCGGGCTATCCCCACGCCGTCGGCACGCTCTGGCCGGTGCACGACGTCGTGGCCGTCCGCGTCACCCGCCTGCTCTACCGGGGGCTACGCACCGACGAAGGCGACGGCGGGCCCGCACTGGACGACAGCCGCACGGCGGCCGCGCTGCACCAGGCGGTCCGGGAGTGCCGCACCGCGTTCGCCGCCAGCCCGAGCCTGTGGGCCGCCCACGTACACGCGGGTGCCTGAGGCACTCACACGCACTCACACGGACAAGAGGAGACAGTCGCGATGAGCCGGTGGTGGCGGCGCAAGGCCGCACAGGGGGACGCGGAGCACGGCGCGGACGGTACGGCCGACGCGGCGGGACCGTCCGGACACGGCCAGGAACAGGAACGGATGCGGGAGGAAGGGGGTCGGGTCCGGCGGCCGGCGGGCGGACACATCACCATCACGGAGGTGACGGATGGCCGTCCCGAGGAGGAGATCGCGCGGATCGAGATCTCCCCCGAGGAGTTGCACACGATGCGCGCCCGGGCCGCCATCCAACAACTGGGCCCCGAGCACCCGGAGGCGCTCGACGCGGTGCGCGACCTGGCCCGGGTGCTCGCGGCGACTCCCGGACGCGGCGAGGACGCGGTGGACTTCTACCAACAGGTGGTCCGAGGTCAGTGGACCGTCCTCGGCCCCCACCACGAGGAGACGCTGCGCACCTCCTCGGAACTCGCCGACATGCTCCACCGGACAGGGCAGCTGCAACTCGCCGAATCCGCCTGGCGCGACACCTTCCGCAGCCAGTCGGAGACCCTGGGACGCGATCACCTCGACACCCTGCGCAGCGCGGCCGGGCTGGCCGCCGTCCTGGAGGACCTCAGTCGCGCGCCCGAGGCCGAACCGCTGGCCCGGGACGTGCTGGAGCGGCGCACCAAGCTGCTCGGGCCCGACCATCCGGAGGTGCTGACCGCCGCCAACGCCCACGCCGCGTCCCTGCTCAAGTGCGGCCGCCACAAGGAGTCCGAGCGGGCGCTGCGCAGCCTCGTACCCCGAGTGGAGCGGCGTTACGGGCCCGACCATGAGCGCACCGCGGCAGCCCGGGCCAATCTCGGTGCCGTACTCGTGCGGCTGAACCGCCTCCCCGAGGCGGAGACGCAGCTGCGCGCCGTCATCCGGTCCTTCGAGGCGACCGTGGGGCCCCACGACGAGACCACCCTCAGCGCGCGCAACAACCTGGCGGCCGTGCTGCACGCCATGGAGCGTTACGCGGACGCCGTCCCCGTCCTGCGGGACGTCCTGGCCGCCCGGGTCGCCCTGAACGGCGAGGACCACCCGACGACCGTGTCGACCCGGGACAACCTCGCCAACGTACTGATCGACGTGGGGCGGCACGCCGAGGCGGAAGCACTCCTCGACCGCTGTGTCCGCGACTACCGGCGCATCTACGGCCCGGGCCATCCCCGCCAACGGGACGCCGAGGAGAAGCTGGCCTGGCTGCGGGACGAGGCCGAGTAGACGCGCCCCGGTCAGGCCGTGTGGGGGTGCAGGGTGGCTTCGCCCGTGAGGCGTACGCCGACCCTCTGTCCCGGTGCCACCCGCAGGGGGCTGGGGGTTCGGACGTCGACCGTCCGGTCCAGGCCGTCGACGGCGACCGTGACCATGGCGTCGTGGCCGAAGAAGCGGACCTCGGTGACGACACCTTCGGAGTCCACGGCCTGCGGTTCGGCGAGTTGGAGCTGTTCGGGGCGGAGGAGGACGAAGCCGTCACGGAAGCCCTGGGGGGCCGTGGCCAGCGGGATGCGTCCCAGCGCGGTCGTGGCGACCTCCTTGTCGGCGGTGCCGGGCACGATGACGGCTTCGCCGACGAAGGAGGCGACCCAGGGGTCCACGGGTCTGCGGTAGAGGTCCTGCGGGGTGGCGCACTGCGCGACGCGGCCGTCGCGCAGGACGGCGACGAGGTCGGCGGTGGACAGGGCCTCCTGCTGGTCGTGGGTGACGAGCAGGCCGGTGGCGCCGCTCTCCCGGAGCACGGCGCGGACCTCCGCCCGTACGGTCCCGCGCAGTCCGCTGTCGAGGGCGCTGAACGGCTCGTCGAGCAGCACGAGATGGGGCCGGGGAGCGAGCGCACGGGCGAGGGCCACGCGCTGCTGCTGGCCGCCGGAGAGCCCGTGCGGCATGCGGTCGCCGTAGCCGGGCAGGCCTACCAGGTCCAGCATGTCCGCCACCCGGGCGCGCCGGGCCGCCCGGTCGAGGTCGGTGAGGCCGAAGGCGATGTTCCGAGCCACGCTCAGGTGGGGGAAGAGCGCGCCCTCCTGGGGCAGGATGCCGATGCGGCGCCGCTCGGGCGGCAGATGGACGCCGGGCCCGCCGAGCAGCCGGCCGGCGACGGTCACGGTCCCGGCGTCGGCCTTCAGGAAGCCCGCGATCACGCGCAGCAGGGTGGTCTTGCCGCAACCGGAGGGGCCGAGGACGGCCGCGAAGGAGCCGCCGGGGACGGTGAGGTCGAGACCGTCGAGGACCGGCGCCCCCGGTCCGTACGCCGTGACGACCTGGCGGACCTCGAGCTCGTTCATGTGCGGTGCCTTCCGAGGAGGTACGAGGGGACGGCGGCCAGCAGGATCAGGGCGGCCGCGTAGGGGGCGGCGGCCGCGAAGGACCCGGTTCCGGTCTCGGTCCACAGCCGGGTGGCCAGGGTGTCCATGCCGGTGGGTCGCAGCAGCAGGGTGGCGGGGAGTTCCTTCATGCAGACCACGAAGGTGAGGGCCGCGCCGGCGGCGACGCCGGGTGCGGCGAGCGGCAACGTGACCTCCCGCAGCACGCCGAGGGGCGTCCGGCCGAGGGAGCGGGCCACGTCGTCGAGGACGGGCGGCGCCTGGAGGACGGCGGCGCGGGTGGCGGCCACGGCGACGGGCAGGAAGAGCACCGCGTACGCGCAGATCAGCAGCGGCGTCTCCTGGTAGAGCGGGCGGGCGTAGCGGACGGCGAAGAAGACCATGGCGAGGGCGACGGTGATGCCGGGCACGGCGTGGCCCGCGTAAGCGGCCTGTTCGAGGAGGTGGGCGAGCCGGCCCCGGTGGCGTGCGGCGATGACGCCGACGGGCAGCGCGAGCAGGGTGGTGAGGGCGGCGCCGGCGGCGGCGACGCCGAGGGTGGTGAGCGCGGTGCTGGTCAGCGTGGCCGGGTCCCAGGTCGCGGAGGTGCCGACGGCGAGCCAGTAGCCGAGGGTGGCGAGCGGGAAGCCGACGGCCAGGGCCACGATCGCGCCGCACCAGACGAGGGCGAGGGGCCGTTTGCGGCCGAGGGGGGCGGGGACGGCCCGCCGGGCGGTTCCGGTGCCGGTACGGGCGTAGTCGGCGCGGCCGCGGGTGCGTGTCTCGGCGGCGACGAGCAGCACCGTCATGAGGACCAGGACGGCGCTGAGCGCGGCGGCCGGGGTGCGGTCGAAGCTGGCCCGGTAGGAGGTGTAGATGCCGAGGGTGAAGGTGTCGTACCGCATGAGGGAGACGGCGCCGAAGTCGGAGAGCACGTACAGCGCGACGAGCAGGCCGCCGCCGGCCGCGGCGGGTCGCAGCTGCGGCAGGGTGATCCGGGCGAAGGTACGGAGGGGGCCGTGGCCGAGGGAACGCGCCACCTCCTCGTGGCCGGGGTCGGTGCCGCGCAGGGCGGCGGCGACCGGCAGGTACACGTACGGGAAGCTCACCAGGGTGAGGGCGAGCGCAGAGCCGGTGAATCCGGCGAGCGAGGGGGCCGCCGAGAGCCAGGTGAAGGCGGTGACGTAACTGGGCACGGCCAGCGGCAGGGTGACGAGGACGGACCAGGCGCGGGCGGCCGGCAGCGCGGTGCGCACGGTCAGCCAGGCGAGCGAGACGCCGATCAGCAGGCTGGCGGCGACGACGACGGCGGTCAGGCCGAGGCTGCGCAGGAGCAGTTCGCCGGTGCGGTCGTCGGCGATGACGTCCCAGGCGTAGGCGGGGCCGCGTTCGAGGGCGCGGACGGCGAGGTAGCCCAGCGGCAGGACGGCCAGC
Organism: Streptomyces sp. NPDC054975; assembly: GCF_053609105.1. Taxonomy (NCBI): domain Bacteria; kingdom Bacillati; phylum Actinomycetota; class Actinomycetes; order Kitasatosporales; family Streptomycetaceae; genus Streptomyces; species Streptomyces sp. NPDC054975. The sequence continues at coordinate 17,147 of NZ_JBSGWV010000033.1, read as the reverse complement.
AGGGCGGCGGCCGTGGCGGGCGCGATCAGGATCCAGGAGGGCCGGCCCGCGGCGCGCCGCCGCCCGGCGGGTGCCGGGGCACCTGCCGGGCGGAGGGCGTCGTGCGGCCGGACCTGGTCGTCCGGTGAGGTCACGTCAGACAAGTCCGACGTCCTGGAGCATGGCCAGGGTCTCCTTGAGGGAGTCGAGCTTGCCGAGGTCGATCTTCGGCGGCTGCAGGGTCTCCAGCGGCGGCACGCCCTCGGCGGTCTTCACACCGGCGGCCAGCGGGTACTCCTTGGTCTCCTCGGCGAAGTACGTCTGCGCCTCGGCGGAGAGGAAGTAGTCGACGGCCTTCTGCGCGTACTCGGCCTGCTTCTTGTCCGCTCCCTTGAGGATGCCGACGCCGGCGACGTTGACCAGACCGCCGGGGTCGCCGCCCGGCAGGTAGTGCACCTTGGCCTTGAGCTTGTCCGCGCCCTTCTCGGCGGCCTGCTCGTACCAGTAGTAGTGGTTGACCAGGCCGATCGGGACCTCGCCCCTGTCGACGGCCTCCAGCACCTTGAGGTTGTTGTCGTACGCCTTGGGTTCGTTGGCCTTCAGGCCCTTGAGCCAGGTGCGGGCGGCGTCGTCGCCCTCGAGGACGCGCATGCCGGTGACGAAGGCCTGGAAGGAGGCGTTGGTCGGGACGAAGCCGATCTTGCCCTTCCATTCCGGCTTGACCAGCTCGTGCACGCTGTTCGGCGGGGTCGGGACCTGGGCCGGGTCGTACGCGAGAACGCGGACGCGGCCGCTGACACCGGTCCAGTCGCCGGCGGAGCTGCGGTGGGCGGCGGCGACCTTGTCGAGGGTGGCCTTGGGGAGCGGGGCGAGGCGCTGCTCCGCGGAGAGCGCGCCGAGGGCTCCGGCGTCCTGGGAGAGGAAGAGCCCGGCCTCGGTCTTGTCGCCTTCCTCCAGGAGCTGGGCGGACAGTTCGGCGCTGTCTCCGTAGCGGACCTCGACGTTGGCGCCGAGGTGCTTCTCCAGCTTGTCGATGAGCGGCTTCACGAGCTTCTCGTTGCGGCCGGAGTAGATGACGAGATCGGCCGGTTCGTCGCTGCCGCAGGCGGCGAGCGCGGGTGTGAGCAGGACGGCCGCGGCGATCGCGGTCACGGTGCGGGCCAAGGGGCGGCGCATACGGGTGGGGCCTTCCTGCTGTCAGTTACCAAGGAACCTGTGAATACGGCATTGATAAGGTAAAGCTAACCTAAGGGTCAAGCCTGACTTTGATAACAACACGGTTCCGAGTAGGCATCCGGAACCACCTCCCCCTCTTCTCGATAAGGAAAGGCTTACCTACGATGCGCCCGTGACGCTCCTCCCTGCCCCGCCCGTCGGTGGCCACGCCCTTCCGTTCGCCCGTGACCTCGCGCTGCACGGCGACCGCACCGCCCTCGTGACCGCCGGCGGCGAGATGTCGTACCGCGAACTGGCCCACCGGGTCGAGGAGGCGGCCCGCCGACTCGGCACGCACCGCCGGCTGGTCCTGCTGCCCGGCGCCAACACCGTCGGAGCGCTCGTCGTCCACCTGGCCGCGCTGTCGGCGGGCCACGCGGTGCTGCTCGTGCCCGGCGACCACCCCGAGGCGGTCGCCGCGCTCACCTCCGCGTACGACCCGGACGTCGTGGCCCACCCGGGCGACGACGAGGACGGGCAGGGCGCATGGCGGATCGAGGAGCGGCGTCCCACCTCCGCCCACACCCTCCACCCCGACCTCGCGCTCCTGCTCAGCACGTCCGGCTCCAGCGGCTCGCCCAAGCTGGTCCGGCTCTCCTACGAGAACCTCCAGGCGAACGCCGACGCGATCGCCACCTACCTGGACATCCGCGACACCGACCGGGCCGCGACCACCTTGCCGATGCACTACTGCTACGGCCTGTCCGTGATCCACAGCCACCTCCTGCGCGGCGCCGGACTCGTGCTGACCGGCCTCTCCGTGGCCGACGCCTGCTTCTGGGACCTCTTCCGGACGGCCGGCGGCACCACGCTGGCCGGTGTCCCCTACACCTTCGACCTGCTCGACCGCGTCGGCTTCGCCGACATGGACCTCCCCCACCTGCGGTACATCACCCAGGCCGGCGGTCGCCTCGCGCCCGAACACGTCACCCGCTACGCCGAACTGGGCGCGCGCCGCGGCTGGGAGCTGTTCGTCATGTACGGCCAGACCGAGGCGACCGCCCGGATGGCCTATCTCCCGCCGGCCCTGGCCACCACACATCCCGGGGCGATCGGCGTCCCGGTGCCCGGCGGCTCGTTCTCCCTCGAACCCGTCGAGGAGTCACCCGGACCCGACGTCGGCGAACTCGTCTACTCCGGCCCGAACGTCATGCTCGGCTACGCCCACACCCGCGACGACCTCGCCCTCGGCCGGACGGTCGACACCCTGCGCACCGGCGACCTCGCCCGCCGCACCGAGGACGGCCTGTACGAGATCGTCGGCCGGCGCAGCCACTTCCTGAAGATCCTCGGCCTGCGCATCGACCCCCAGCAGATCGAGGCCATGCTCCAACGGCACGGCCTCGACGCCCTGTGCGCGGGCGACGACGAGGCACTCGCCCTCGCCGTCGTCCGCAGACCCGGCTGGGACGAACGACGGATTCGAAGACGCGTGGTGGACGCGTGCGGCCTGCCCGCCCGCGCGGTCCGCGTCCATCTGATGCCCGAACTCCCCCGGCTCCCCACGGGCAAGCCCGACTATCCGGCCGTACGCGCCCTGAACCACCCGGCCGCAGAGTCCCCGGCCGACGCGGGCGCGGCCCCGGAGGACCTCCGCGCGCTCTACGCACGGATCCTCGACCGCCCCGACGTGACGCCGGACAGCTCCTTCGTCTCCCTCGGCGGCGACTCCCTGTCGTACGTCGAGATGTCACTCCACCTCGAACAGCGCCTCGGTCAACTGCCGCCGAACTGGCACACGACGCCCCTGCGCGAACTGGAGAAGCAGGGGACGCCCGCCCGGGAAGGCCGGTCGCGGCGGCACGTGGAGACCAGCGTCGTCCTGCGCGCGGTGGCCATCGTGTGCATCGTCGGCTCGCACATCAGCCTCTTCGAGCTCCGTGGCGGAGCCCATCTGCTGCTCGCCGTCGCCGGTTACAACTTCGCCCGCTTCCTGCTCGCCTCTCCCGAGCGGCGCGAAAGGACGCGTCGTACGGCCCGTGGCATCGCGAGGATCGCCGTCCCCACCGTGGCGTGGACCGCCTTCGCGCTCCTCATCGACGACGACTACGACCTCTCCAACCTCTTCCTCCTGCACAACGCGCTCTGGCCCGAGGACACGAGCACCCGTATACACCTCTGGTTCGTCGAGGCCCTCGTCTACATGCTGCTGGCGCTGATGGCCCTGCTCGCCGTCCCCTCGGTCCACCGACTGGAGCGCCGCTTTCCGTACGCGCTGCCCGTAGCCCTGGCCGCCGTCGGACTGCTCTCCCGCTACGAGTTGGTGGGCCTGCCGCCCCGCGCCCAGATCACCGACGCCGTCAGCGTCTTCTGGCTCTTCGCCCTCGGCTGGGCGGCTGCCCAGTCCTCCACCACGGGCCGGCGGCTCCTCGTGACCCTCGCCGCCCTGGCCACCGTCCCTGGCTTCTTCCCCGGCGAACCGGGCCGTGAGCTGTTCGTCATGGCGGGCTTCTGCCTGCTGGTGTGGTTCCCGGCCCTCCCCAGCAGCCACCGCCTCAATCAGGCGGCCGGCCTGCTCGCCGGCAGCTCGCTGGCCATCTACCTGACGCACTGGCAGGTCTTCCCACTCCTCGACGACGTGTCGGAGCCCCTGGCCCTCGTCGCCTCCCTCGCCTTCGGCATCGCGTACGCCAAGGGCGTCAGCCGCCTCGTCCAGCGCGCCTCGGCCCTGCGCACGGCCCGAAGCCGCCGGTCCGGCAGCCCGGCGAGCCGCCGGTCCAGCCGCCGGTCCAGCAGCCCGGAAATCGTCGTCCCCTCTTGAGGAGGACTGTTAGGCTGGCGGAGACGTAGACCATGTATTGAGGAGTTGCAGTCGTGGCGGGTGACGACGACATCTCCGGGTGAGATCCGGAGCTGACGGCCGCGGGCGTGCTGAAGAAGCGCCGCCGAAGCGGGCCGTTCGTCGTACCCCCGTTCCCCGCGTCTGCCCGGGGCGGAGCTGTCTTCGCCCCCAGCCCTCCCGAGGTCTCTTTCATGTCCGACGTCACCGTCGTCTGCTCGAACCTGTCCTTCTCCTGGCCCGACGACACCCCTGTCTTCCAGGACCTGTCCTTCACCCTGACCACCGGCAGGACCGGCCTGGTCGCCCCCAACGGCTCCGGCAAGAGCACCCTGCTCAAGCTGATCGCAGGCGAACTGCGGCCCGCCACCGGCTCGGTGTCCGTCGGCGGCACCCTCGGTCACCTGCCGCAGACGCTCCCCCTGACAGGCGACGTCACCGTCGCCGAGGTGCTTGGCGTCGCCGCCGTGATCCGCGCCCTGGACGCCGTCGAGTCCGGAGACGTGAGCGAGGAGCACTTCACCACGATCGGCGACGACTGGGACATCGAGGAGCGCACGCGCGCCCAGCTCGACCGTCTCGGCCTGACCGGCCTCGCCCTCGACCGCCGTCTGAGCACGCTCAGCGGTGGCCAGGTCGTCCAACTCGGCCTCGCCGCCCAACTGCTCAAGCGCCCCGACGTCCTGCTGCTCGACGAGCCGACCAACAACCTCGACCGGGACGCCCGGCACAAGCTGTACGACGTGCTGGCGGACTTCAGCGGCATTCTGCTGCTGGTCGCCCACGACCGCGCCCTGCTCGACCGCATGGACGGCATCGCCGAACTCGGCGGCTCCCGACTGCGCCTGCACGGCGGCAACTTCACCGCCTACGAGGAGGCCGTGCGGGCCGAGCAGGAGGTCGCCGAGAAGAACGTCCGCAACGCCGAGCAGGAGCTGAAGCGGGAGAAGCGGGAACTGCAGCAGGCCCGCGAGCGCGCCGAGCGCCGGGCGAGCAACGCGGCCCGCAACCTCAAGAACGCGGGTCTGCCGCGCATCTTCGCCGGGAACATGAAGCGTGGCGCCCAGGAGTCCGCGGGCCGGGCCGGGCAGATGCACGCGTCCCGGGTCGGCGAGGCCAAGGCCCGCCTCGACGAGGCCGGGCGCGCGCTCCGCGAGGAGCAGCGCATCGTCCTGGACCTGCCTGACACGCAGGTGCCCGCGGGGCGCAACCTCTTCCTCGGCGAGGGAATGCAGGTCCGGCACGACGGCAGGGCCGTCTTCGCGGAGGGCGGCGTCGACCTCTCCGTGCGTGGGCCCGAGCGCATCGCCCTGACCGGCCCCAACGGCGCCGGAAAGACCACCCTGATGCGGCTGATCACCGGCGAACTCGCCCCGGACGGCGGGGAGATCAAGCGCGGCGACGGACGCGTCGCCTCTCTCTCGCAGCGCCTGGACCTGCTGGACCTCGACCGTACGGTGGCGGAGAACTTCGCCGCGTTCGCGCCCGAGCGGCCCGAGGCGGAGCGGATGAACCTGCTCGCGCGCTTCCTCTTCCGCGGACCGCGGGCGCATCTGCCCGTCGGCGTGCTCTCCGGCGGCGAACGGCTGCGTGCCACCCTGGCCTGCGTCCTGTGCGCCGAACCGGCTCCTCAACTGCTGCTCCTGGACGAGCCGACCAACAACCTCGACCTGGTCAGCGTGGGCCAGCTGGAGAGCGCGCTGGACTCCTACCGGGGCGCCTTCATCGTGGTCAGCCACGACGAGCGGTTCCTCGCCGAGATCGGCGTGAACCGCTGGCTGCGCCTGACCGACGGAACGCTCGAGACGACGGGGGCCCCGATGGGGTGAGGCGCCGGGTACGCCGGGGGGCCGCCCTGAACGGCTGGACAGCGACGAACCTTGCCCGCCGCCCCAGTCACCTGTCAAGATGGTGATGTGAATCTTGACCATGTTTTCGTGTGCGGCCACCCGGCTCTCGACTTCGCGGCCACGCTGCGCGCCCGGCGTTCGACCCGGTTCGAGATGTTCGTGACGCCGGACCGGCTCAACGCCTGGTTCGTGGAGTCGGGGCTCGTGGACACGGTCACGCCCGGCACGGAGGACGACGTCCGGGAGGCGATCGCGGTGCGCGAGGCGGTGTACCGGCTCGTCACCGACCGTCGCCTCGGTGAGGACTTCGACCGGCAGGCGCTCGCGGTACTCAACGCCGCCGCCCGCCAGGTTCCTGCGACTCCCCAGCTCACCCTGCGGGGCCGGCACACCGACGCGACGCCCGCGCAGGCCCTGGCCACCGTCGCCCGACAGACCGTCGAACTGCTCAGCGGCTCGGACGTCCCGCTCCTCAAGGAGTGCGGCAATCCCGAGTGCACGCGCGTCTACATCGACCGCTCCCGTGGGATGCGCCGACAGTGGTGCGGCATGGAGTCCTGCGGCAACAAGATCAAGGCCGCGGCCTACCGCGCCCGCAAGAAGACGGCGCCGGTCGCGGAAGGCCGACGGCCGCCTACAGCCCCCATTCGAGGGCGAGGCACGAGTGGTACTTCCAGGAGCCAGCGGGGTCGTACGACGCAGCGGCCCCGCCCGGCTCGCTCTCCACCTCTTCGGCCATGTCCTCGAAGCGGATCCGCTCGGGGAGCTTGCCGTAGCGGGCGTGCCGCGCCGCGGCCGCGGCGGCTTCCGCGGCGAGTTCCTCGTTCATCTCCCGTACTCCACTTCATCGGTGTTCTTCGACTGATCTTCCCCTCGTCACTCCTCAACGAGGTGACGAGCGAGTGAGACCCGCCTCAGAGGCGGTCGGCGTCGACGACGGCCTGCGCGAAGGCGGTCGGCGCCTCCTGCGGCAGGTTGTGGCCGACGTCCGCGATGGTGCGGTGCTCGTAAGGGCCGGTGAAGTGGTGGCGGTAGGCGGAGCCGTCACCGGGCGGGGTGAAGGGATCGAGAGCCGGGTCGAGGGTGATCGTGGGCACCCGAACGGGCGGCTGCGCGGCGAGCTGCGCCTCGTAACGGCTGTAGCGGCCCTCCCCCTCGATCAGACCGATGCGCCACCGGTAGTTGAAGAGCACGACAGCCGCGTAGTCGGGGTTCTTGAACGCCTCGGCGGTGCGCCGGAAGGTGGCCTCGTCGAAGTCCCAACGGGGCGAGACGAGGGTCCACACGTAGCGGCACAGGGCGATGCGCTCGTCGACGTCCTCCATCGCCTTCTTGCCGCGCTCCGTGGCGAAGTACCACTGGTACCACCACTTGTGCTCGACGGCCGCGGCGGCGGGCTCCTGCTGCGCCTTGCGGTTGGTGATGAGGTAACCGCCGGTCGAGACAAGGGCCTTGACGCGCTCGGGCCATAGGGCCGCGATGATGTCGGCGGTGCGCGAGCCCCAGTCGAAGCCGGCGAGCACCGCCTTCTCGATCTTGAGGGCATCCATCAGGGCGACGATGTCGAGTGCGACGGCGGACTGCTCGGCGGTGCGGGGTGTACGGCGGGACAGGAACCGCGTACCACCGTGGCCTCGCAGGTACGGCACGATGACGCGGTACCCCAGGCCGGCGAGGAGCGGGGCGACGTCGACGTAGCTGTGGATGTCGTAGGGCCAGCCGTGCAGGCACAGGACGACCGGGCCGTGGGCGGGCCCCGCCTCGGCGTAACTGACGTCCAGGACACCCGCCTTGACCTGCTTGAGTGCGGGGAAGGCAGTGTGGGTGCCGGCCGTGGCGACCGCGACGGATGCACTGGACGCGCCGGACGTACCGCCCATGGCGGACGCCGTGGATGGCAGGCCGGCCGGCGAGACCGCGGCCGCGCCGGTACCCAGGCCGACGGCCTTGCCGAACATACGCCTGTTGATCACGAGAAACCCCTCCGTCGCACGCTTCCGGGGACCGGCCCGCAGCCGGCTGGTGGCACGGCCACCTTCACATGCCGCGAGTCACCTGTCAAACCAGTGACGCGCCCATGCGTCCACCTGCGACTCTGTCAGAACCCCTTAGTCAGCGGCGGTTTACGCGCTCCAGAGTTCCACCCGCTTGACCGGTGACACAGACGCCTGCCACGATGCCGTCACCGCTTCAACCGGTGACGCCCCGACGGTGTCCCGGGGCCATCAGGCATGCCGAAGCGCGTTCACCTCGGACAAGGAGCACGAGTCATGGCAGTCACCTACACGGCCCACGTCGACGTCGACGGAGAGGGCCGCAACGGCGGTCGCGTCCGCTCCCAGGACGGCCTCCTGGAGACCCGGCTCGCCATCCCCAAGGAGTTCGGCGGCTCCGGCGACGCGACAAACCCCGAGCAGCTGTTGGCCACCGGCTGGGCCGCCTGCTTCCTCGGCGCCCTGCGCCGCGCCGCCGCCACCCGCAAGATCCGGCTCACCAGCACCACCATCACCGCCGACATCACGCTCACCCACGGAGATGACGGCGAGTTCTCCCTCTCGGCCGTCCTCAGCCCCGTCCTCGGCGGCGTGGATCAGGCGACCGCCGAGGAACTGGCGCACGCGGCCCACCAGATCTGCCCGTACTCCAAGGCCACCCGGGACAACATCCCCGTCACGCTCAACGCCACCGGTACCGCCGCCTGACGCGTCGGCCGGCGGGGGGCGCCATCCGCTCCCCGGCCACCGGTGCGTGACATCGCGGTTGCGTTCCGATAGGGACTCCGGTCGGCAAAATCTCGCCGCCAAATACCACGCCCCACCATCGGAATCAAGAACTCCGCTCTCCCGGGTGGCTGGTTATGATCGGCACCTTCGTAAGTCGCCGCAGCCGGAGCGGCCGTTCCCCCTGTCCCCCTCCCCAGGGACTGGGCCGCTCCGGCTGTCGGTCCGTCATGGCCCTTCCCCGCTCAGAGGACCGATGTCTCCCACACACCACGAAGGTCCACGCCCGCGGTCGACGACCCGCAGACGGCGTACCGTGCGCCTGCGTACGCTGCTCATCTGGCTGGCGGTGGTCCCCACCGTGGCGATGGGCGCCCAAGTCGCCGTCAGCACACAGCGGCTGCTCGCGCAGTCGGAACACCTGCGGGCCGACGTGGCGGCCGGTGAACGGATCGGCGCACCTCTGTTCAGGCTGATGGCCGAGATGCAGGCCGAGCGGACGATGACGGCCGCGCGGTGGGCGGACGCCGACTCCGTGGCCGACGACGAGCTGCGTCGGCAGCGGACGGACACCGACCGCGTCGTGGCCGAATTCCGCCGGTCGTCGGGCGCTGCCGGGGCGGACGCCGAGCGTACGGACCGTCACCTCGAAGAAGTGACGAGCGCCCTCGACACGCTGGCCGCGCAGCGCGAGCGTGCCGACGAACGTCACGGAAACGTCGAGGCCACGACGGGCTACTACACCGATGCGATCGACCGGATGATCCGTCTCTTCCAGGACGAGTTCAGCCACGCGGAGGACGCCGAACTCACCCAGGAGAGCCGGCCGGTCGTCGCCATGCTCTCGGCCTCCGAGATGACGGCCCGCGAGGACGCGATCCTGGCGTCGGCCGGGCGCTCCAGGGAGCTGAGCTCCGCCGGGTTCGCCGAGTTCATCAAGGCCGTCGGCGCAGGAAACCACCTGCACGACACGTCGATCGTCCCGTATCTGCCCGCTGAAGAGCGCGCTTCCTTCGAGCGGATCACCGGATCGAAGGCGTGGCTGACGAAGATCCGTATCGAGCAGGCGATCATCTCCGACCACCGGGACCTCGCGTCCGGCGTCAGGCTGCCCCGCGAGGTCGGCGGCTGGCAGGCCGCCCACAAGGAGGTCACGGACCAGCTGACCGCGCTCAACGCCGAACGCTCGAGGGACGTGCTCGCCTCCGCCGAGGCCAAGGCCGCGGAGCTCGAGGCCGAGGTCACCTGGTTGGTCGCGGGAAGCGGTGGCGCCCTGCTGGTCGTCGTGGTCGTCGTCTTCCTCACCACACGCTCGATGCTGCGCCGCCTGCGCGGCCTGCACGAACGCACCGTGACCGTCGCCGAGGAGACGCTGCCGGACGTCGTGGCCCGGCTCCAGCGCGGACAGCGCGTCGAGGCCGACGCCCTGCCGGCGGAGAGCGGTGACCGGGACGAGGTCGGCCGGGTCAGCGACGCGTTCGCCCGCGTCGTCGCCGTCTCCGTCGACGGGCACCGCCGGCTCGCGGCGGAACGCCACGGCTTCGGCATGTTCGCCGCCGGCATCGCCTCGCGTACCGGCAACCTGGTCAGCCGCCAGCTGAGCCTGACCGAGGACATCCAGGACGCGTTCGGCCACGACGAGGAGCTCCTCTCCCGGCTGATGCGGTCCGATCAGTTGACGGTGGGTATGCGACGGCAGATCGAGAACCTGCTCATCCTGGCGGGCGGCGAGATCCCCGACCCGCACACCGAGCCCATGCGCGTCGCCGACCTGCTGCGCGAAGCGGCCGCGGAGGTCGAGGACTTCAGGCGGATCGAGCGGCAGGCGCTGGACGAGATCAGTGTGATGCCGAGCGTGATCAGCCAGGTCAGCCATCTCCTCGCGGAGCTCCTCGACAACGCCACCCGGTTCTCCCCGCCGAGATCGAAGGTGGCCATCCGTGCCGAACTCGTGGCGGACGGCCTGTCGATCGAGATCGAGGACCGTGGACCCCGGGTCGCCACGGAGAAGTACGAGGAGATGAACGGGCGCCTGCACTCCGCCCCGCCGTACTCCGTCCTTGCGGAGAACGCGCACCGGCTCGGACTGTTCGTCGTCGGCCACCTCGCCGACCAGCTCGGCGCGGGCGTCACGCTGCGGCGCTCGGTCTACGGCGGCACGTCGGCCGTGGTGGTCCTTCCCCAGGGCCTGCTGGTGCCGACCGAGGAGCCGCCGCCGTCGGGCACTCCGGCGCCGTCCGTCCCCGCGCAGCTCCGGGCCGAGGAGCGCACGCCTGACGAGCTCAAGCCTTCCGAGCGCAAGGGCGCCGAGTTCAGGCCCGCCGACCTGAGGCCCGAACTGGTCCTGCACACCGCGTCCGGGCTGCCGAGCCGCCGAGCTCCCGAGCCCGCGCCCCAGCGGGAGAACCCCCAGCCGGTCCGCCCCGCGCCTCGGGACGGCGACGCGCGGCCGGCCCTGCCCGAGCGCGTCCCGCAGACCCACATGGCAGACCAGCTCCGGGCCCCTCGCGCACCGGAGGCGGCCGTCGACCGGGACGCGGCGACCCCCGAAGAGGTGGCCGACGCCTGGGCGGACTACGAACACGGCACCCAGCAAGCGGAAGACGAGCTCCGACAGGAAACGCGGGAACAGTCATGACTACGCCATCCAACGAAATGATCTACAGCGTCCTGGACAACAACCTGAGCCGGATCGCAGGCGTCGAGGGAGCCGTGCTGCTGTCCAACGACGGGATCATGCTCAGCGCCTACCTCCTCGACAGGCCCCGGGCGGAGCGCATCGCCGCCGCGTGTTCGGGGATCGCCGCCACGATGAAGGCGATATCCCGCGAGGTCGAGGGCGGCCGGGTAATCCGTCAACTGGTCGAGATGGACGACCGGTACCTGTGCATCGTCGGGTGCGGGGAGGGCAGCACGCTCATCGTGGTGACCTCGCGCAAGGCCCGGCTCGGCGAACTGGGCGGCGAGGCGGTACGGACCGCCCAGGCGCTCGGCGAGTGGCTCGGCACCCCCGAACGCGCCCAGGCGCCGAGGACCTGATGGCGGACGAGCCGCAGAGCGGACCAGCGCGGCCGTCGCGGGGCCGCCGCCGGCCGAGGCTGTACGCCCTGACCGACGGGCGTACGGCAGCGCCGCACACCGTCCTCACGATGGACACCACGATCACGGCGGCGGCCGGGGCGGACGCCCGGAGCGGACTGCCCACCGAATGGCGCGCCGTCCTCGACATGTGCGCGCCGCCGGGCGGCCTCGCGGTCGCCGAGATCGCCGCGCGGATGGGGATCCGTCTCACCCCGATGACGATGCTCCTCGGCGAACTCTCGGACCGTGGACTGATCGTCCACCGGCCACCCCTGGAAGGGCCCGAGACCACCAATGTCCACCTGCTCAGGAGAATCAGGGACAACCTTGCCCGGATATGACAGCCCTGCCCAAGAAGTGGCCCCCGTCAAGATCCTCGTCGCCGGGGGTTTCGGGGTCGGCAAGACGACCCTGGTCGAGACGATCTCCGAGATCGAGCCGTTGCGTACGGAGGAACGGCTGACGAGCGCGGGCGTCGGCGTCGACGACCTCGACGGCATCGAGTCCAAGACGGTCACCACCGTGGCCATGGACTTCGGCCGCCTGACGCTCACCGACGCCGGGGTCGTCCTCTACCTGTTCGGCACCCCGGGTCAGGAGCGCTTCTGGTTCATGTGGGACGACCTGCTGAACGGCGCGCTCGGGGCGATCGTGCTGGTCGACACCCGCCGCCTCGACCGGAGCTTCCCGGCCGTCGACTTCTTCGAGAACCGCGGGCTGCCCTTCGTGGTCGCCGCGAACTGCTTCCACGGCGAACAGCCGTACACGGCGGAGGAGATCCGCGCCGCGCTGCGGCTGCGCGACCCGGAGACGCCGGTCCTCATGCTCGACGCCCGCCTGCGCGCAGACGTCCGCGACGTCCTGCTCGCCCTGCTCGACACGCTCATCGACAAGGCGGCCGTCACGACGGGCGGGTGACGGACCTGTCCGGTGTCATCGGCAGAGTCTCCTGCCGTGCGACAGGGCCTTGGCCGCCGGGGCGGAGGCGATACTGATCGTGACAGTCGTCGCCCGGCCGCCGAACCGACTGCGGACGCGGCCCGGGCACGGGTGACACACTTTTGTCGATGTCTCCGAGGGGAGCCGTTCATGACCACGGCGAAAGACCTGTTCATCATCGCCATGGACGCGAGGCCGGAGCATGCCGTGGGACAGGGTGACCTGTCGCTCGCACTCGCCGGGGCCGAGCTGATCGATCTCATCGGTGCGGGTGCCATCACGGTGGACGGCGACCGTATCGTGCCGGGCGGGCCGCCGACGCCGGACGACCGGCTCCTCGGCGAGGCTGCGGAACGGCTCACCCGGCAGACACCCTACGAGCGGATCGAGGACTGGCTGTGGCGCCGGGGCCGAGACCTCTCGGCCGCGTACCAGACCGCCCTGGAGGAGGACGGCGAGCTGACGCGGAAGCGAAGCGGCTGGTTGCCCTTCGGTCCCGAGCAGGTGGAGTCGGTCGATACGGCCACCCGCCGCCGGGCAGAGCACCGCTGGGCGGACAAGGAACCTGTCCTGACCGCCCTGGCCTCGGCCGTAGGCATCGACGACGGACGATCCGACGACGAGCCCGGCCTCGCTGACGAGGCGGTGACCACCGTGGTTGCCGCCGTCCACGACGCCGTGATGGAGCTGGAGGCCGCACGCCAGCGGCGAACCATCGAGAACACGGCCTTCGCGAACCTCTGGCGCGCACCGTGAGTCGGATTCAGGTCCGCGTTCCAGCCCCACGGCAGGACTGAGCGCCTGACCGGCCGCCGGGGCGGTCAGGTTGTCGCCCTGACCAGCCCGGCGCGTCGAACCGTTCGAGCCCGAGGTGGTCGACGAGCTCGAGGACGTCGCGGGAGAGGCGGGCGATGCGGTAGCCGTGCCGCGGCTTGCGGGACAGCCCGTGGCCCCCGGAAGCCGCCCGGTGCCCCGCCTCACGCGCCCGCGGCCTCGATCCGGAGCCCCCCTGTGGACGCCACAGCCGATGGTGATGAGCCCAGGGACCTGCGGTTCTTCCGCCGCTAGCCCTACGAAGTCAGCACCGAACCAGCACCGGAGAATCTCGTGTCGGCAGGTAAACGAGGAATACGCGTTCGGACTCTCGGCGGCCTTGAGCGGAACCACCAGGTTCGGTCACTTACGTAGTGCGCTGCCCCGCTGGTGAGCTCGTGCACGACAGACGGGTGAGACGTTGAATCGTCAATGGTTGATCATGCTCGGATCGTGCGGGACGTGACTCGCTCAGTGGCCCTCAGCAACCGCCGAACCACGAGCCCGTCCGCTGGCGTGAAGGGCTCCATCGAGGATGGCCCGATGGGCTCGCCGGGCCCGTCAGAACTCTCCCCTGGAAACGCAGGCCCCGTGTGCGGCAGCTTCCTGACGCCCCCTGACTGGGCCCGCACGGAACGTACACTGACGGGTCCTGGCCCGCCGGCGGGGAAGACGCTCAGGCGAGGGCGCATACCGTGAGGGCGACGGCGCAGGGAAGCCGGGCCGTGTCATGGCGAGGTTGTGCATGATGGCGACGGCCTGGCCCGCGTGAAGGAGGCCGTCCTTTTTGGCTGCAGTCGCGCAGGATCTTCCAGTTCTTCATCCGGCGAAGGTGTGCTCGACGCGGGCACGGACGTGTCGGTGTTCAGCGTTGTCCTCCTCCTGGCCGCGCAGGAAGGGGCGACCAGCTCTCTTGCGGTGCGGAACGATCAGGCCGGTGCCGAGGTAGGGGCCGTCCGCGATCACCGTCGCCCCGGCCGCCCCCGGCAGGCCCGGCTCCCGCCATACGTGGGCGTCCGCCTTGTTCCCCGGCGCCGGCCGGGCCGGGGCGATCACCAGGCGGCTGTCCACACCGGCCCACCGCCACAGCGCCCGCGGACTCCCCGGATGGGGCTCCTCCGAATTCCGGCCGGAACTGACACACAGAGACACCCTGGGTGGCCGCTGACCGAGCGGTGCCGGTCTTTCCACGCCGTGGCCAGAGGCTCGACCAACCGCCACTGCCCATCGGCCCGTCGCCCGGGCACGGCTTGCGTTCAACTCAAACGCTCACGGACCGCCCTCTTGGTCTCCGCCCGCATGAACACCGGCCTGCCCTGGCATCGGCCTTCACCCTTTGCACAACCGAAGTTGACGGGTTCTCACCGGCCGTAGCAGGGCCAATTCGGCTTGTAGTAATTAGATGAATCCTCGACTGAATTAACGTCAATAAGGGCTCAGGGCTTATCTCGATTCGATAACGAGATCGCCTAAAAGGCCTGGACCATCCCCGGTGCAGTCGACTAACTACCTTACTCCCAAACAGAATTGACTGTTCATCAAATAGGTAGGGCAAGGTAACAGTCAGATATCTTGCGCCTAATTCCCGTTTGCCCGAAATCTCCACCGTACCCGTCTGGCAGGCTTCCGCTCACCCACTCCTTCGACCAGGGATTTGAGGTGCACATGACGAGTCATCGTCGAAAGAGACGTGAACATCGGCGCAGACCACGTAGGTTGATACTTCTCACCGCCGCCATGGCTTCGGCAGCGGTGATAGCGGGGGGTATCGCCTACTCCGGCCTTGGTGACCAAGCCAAGGCGGGAACGCCTGCGCAGGCCAGACCTGCCGAGAACGCCCTGTCACCGGCCGCCGCACCGGCCCGCGAGGCGGAACCGGAGCCGATCGTGGGCAGCCCCGCCAACGACACGGCGCGCGGCATGGTCTTCGACGGCCTCAAGGCCGCGCCGAAGGGCGATCATTGCGTCGGGGTCTACCGAACGGCGGCTGGACACTGCAGCCACGGTCCCGACGCGCCGCCCAAGGGCGTCGACATCAAGAAGGATGTTTCCCCGGTTGTGAAGACCCGGGCCGTGGCGTCCGATCCGGCCAAGCCCAACGGCGGCGCCGCGACGGCTGAAGGCAGCGGGCGCCCTCAGGACGCGCCCGCCGCCGACGCGAGCACCGCGAAGACTCCGGCCTCGAAGGCCCCGGCCCCCGCAGGCGGCAACCGCCAGGCCGTCGCCGCCGGGCCCGCAGGCCAGACCGTCCAGTGCGACGGTGACGGCAGCTCCGGCAACCGCGTCCAGGTGGTGTACGTCCACGGCCCCGGCCGGGACCGGTACGCCGAGTACGTCGCTTCGTTCCGCAAGTGGGCGGCCGACGCCGACCTCATCTACTCGGCGAGCGCCCAGGAGACCGGCGGAGTACGCCACATCCGCTACGTCACGGCCGCGGACTGCACCCCCACGGTGCTCAACATCGAGGTCCCGGCCTCCGCCCTTGCCGAGTTCAGCGCGACCAACAGCGCGCTCGCCGCCAAGGGCCTCGACCGCCGCGACCGCAAGTACATGATCTTCGCCGACAGCAAGGTCTACTGCGGCATCGGCACCTTCGCCGGCGACGAGCGTCCCGGTCAGGCCAACCAAAGCAACTTCGGCCCGTCCTACGGCCGTACGGACTCCGGCTGCTGGGGCGGCCACACCGCCGCCCACGAACTCGGCCACAACCTTGGTGCGGTCAACAACAGCGCCCCCAACACCAGCCGGGGCGCCCACTGCACCGACGAGTTCGACGTCATGTGCTACTCGGACACGCCGTACTACCCGCAGATGCGCAACGTCTGCACCAACAAGGCGTCCGAGAACATCCTGGACTGCAACCACGACGACTACTTCCACACCAGTCCCAAGGCCGGAAGCTACCTGGCCACGCACTGGAACATCGCCGACAACCAGTTCCTGATGAAGACCAAGGGCGGCGGCGTCGATCCGGGCCCCAACCCCAACCCGACGCCCAGCCCGACCCCGACCAAGAAGCCCACCGACGAGCTGGCGGTGACGGTTGGTCAGATCCAGTCGAACTCTGCCGTGGCGAGCTGGTCCAAGGCTGACGGCGCCGCCTGGTACCAGGTCCTGCTGAACGGCAAGCACCTGACGTGGGTTCAGTCGCAGGCCGTGCGCATCTACAACCTACAGCCGGGCACGGAGTACAAGGTCGCCGTCTCCGTGCGTGACGCGTCCGGCCGCGACAGCGGACCCGGCAAAGCCACCACCTTCCGTACGGCGGGCGCCGACGACCGCACCACTCCTGGCGCCCGCTACACCCTCGGCAACGGCAGCACCGGCATGGCCGCCGAGCTGTGGGGCGGTCGCAGTGCCGACGGCACGGTGCTCGTCGGAGCGCGCGCCAACGGCTACGCCCACCAGCAATGGCTCTTCGAGGACGCGGGCGGCGGGCTGGTCCGCATCAAGTCCGCGGTCTCCGGCAAGTGCCTGCAGACGGGCGGTGCCCCGGCCGAGGGCACGTGGATCGCGCAGCAGCCCTGCGGCAACGGCTCCACCCAGCGGTGGAAGCTGAACACCAAGGGCGGCACGACCACCATCACGGACCCGAGTGGCGGATACGCCCTGACGGTCAGCAAGCGCCCGTACTACGGCGAGTGGCTGCTCGACCTCCAGCGCGCGGACGACCGCGCGACCCAGATCTGGACGGTCCAGAAGGTCGGCTGACCTTCCTCCGGCCGGCATCACCACCGGTCGGCCGTCCACCGGCGGGCGGCTGCCCCAGGC
>NZ_JBSGWV010000032.1:0-72898 GCF_053609105.1 Streptomyces sp. NPDC054975 | reverse complement strand
CGGCTCCCGGCCGGTGGGGTACAGGGGCGGGGTGCCACCGCCGTCGGCTACGGCACCGCAGGTTCCGGCTCCGGGGTGGCTGCGGCCGCCCCCCCCCGGCGGTCGCGGACGGATTCCCGGGCGAGTGCGGGGGCGCAGAGCCACCACGCCAGCAGACCGGCGCCGGCGCCGGCGGCCGCTCCGGCCGCCGTGTCGGTGAGCCAGTGCGCGTGCAGCCAGGTACGGCTCCACATCATGGCCAGCGTGAACACCGTGCCGCCGAACCACCAGGCCCCTCTCCGCGCGGCCGGGACCAGCAGCACCCCGACGAGTACGACGAGAAGCGCCGCCCCTGCCACATGGCCGGACGGGAACGAGCCGTGGTCGACGCGCACCAGCGGGTTCGCCGGACGCGGCCGGTCCACCAGGTGCTTGAGCCCCTGGACGACGAGCAGATTGCCGGCGAAGTAGACGCCGAGCAGGAAGCCCACCGAGGTCCAGCGTCTGCGCAGGAGCAGGAAGAACAACAGGGCGAGCGGTACGACGACACCCAGCGGGCCGCCGAACCAGTTCAGGACCGCGGCGAATGCGGCGTACAGCCCGTCGTGCGGGCCGCCCATCCAGGCCAGCCACTGGTCGTCCAGGCCCTGGAACGGTGGGTTCGTCGGGTTCGGCCTGACGACGAGGGCCGCGAGTGCGGCCGCGGCGAGCAGCAGGAGCCCCACCACGAGGACTCCCGGACGGCGTGGGGACGCCACTTCGGGTCTCTCGGCGAGGGGGGAGGGGATGACCGGATTCCAGGACATGAGTGCCTCTCGCGGCCGCGCGGGTGGGTCCGCGGCCGTTGTGGTGGTCGACGTACCCGAGGGGCCCGGTCGGACCGGGCCCCTCGGAGGATCAGGACTGCGACGGAACGGGACTGCGACGGAACGGGACGCGACGGGAAAGGGCAGGACCGCTACGGAACGGAGCTGGTCGGGTGGAGGATGAACCTCCGGGGGAGCTGGGAAGGACGCGCCGCGCCAGGAGGGCCAGGGGCGGGAGCCTCAGGCCTCCGCGCCCAGGTGCCTGACCAGGAAGGCGACGCTCTCCGCGACGATCCCCGGGATGTCGGAGGAGCCCAGGAAGATGTGGTCGGCGCCCTCGACGGGCCGCAGGGTCACCTCTCCACCCGAGTCCACCAGCGCCTCCGCCAGCGCCTCGCTCTGGCTGAACGGGACCAGGCCGTCCCGCGTGCCATGGACCAGCAGGAACGGCGGCGGGGTCGAGTCCCGCGCGTACGCCACCGGGCTCGCGGCCAGGGCGAGCGCCGGGCGCTCCGCCTCGGTGCCGCCGAGCAGGGCGTCGTACGGGTCGGGGAATTCGACGCCCGAGGGCATCCCCGGCAGGGGGTGACCGACCAGGGCGGCGAGGTCGGAGACCCCGTACCAGTCGACGACGGCCCGGACGCCGGTGTCACCGGTGCCCACTCCGTGCCTGCCCTCCAGCGCCTCGGCGTTCGCACTGCCCGGGCCGACGAGGCCGGCCAGCGCTGCCAGGTGGCCGCCCGCCGACTCGCCCCAGACGGCGATCCGGTCCGGGTCGATGCCGAGGTCGCCGGCGAAGCGGCGCACGTACCGGATCGCGGCCTTCACGTCGTGCAGCTGGGCCGGGAAGGGGGCTTCGAGGCTGTGCCGGTAGTCGATGGAGACGAGCGCGAGCCCGGCGGCCAGGACCGAACCGTGCAGCAGGGCGGCCGGCACGGTCGGCGGCGGGTACCGGCGGTCGCCGTCCAGCCAACCGCCGCCGTGGATCCAGACGACCGCCGGGAACGGTCCTTCCCCGGCCGGGACTTGGACGTCGAGGAGCCGGGGACGGTAGCCGGGCGTAGTGGCGTAGGTGACCCCGTCGAAGCGGCGCACGCCGTCCTCGCCCGTCACGGGAGGTACCGGGGGCTGGTAGGGCGGGGGCGGCCAGGTCATGTCGGCCAGTTCGAGCTCGGCCGGTTGGGATTGCGTCATTGCGGCCCTTCTGCGGGCCCCGGGGTTCGTAACGCTTTGTCCGAAATGGTTGCGCGTGGCGCCCGGGGAGACGTAACGTGTTACACGTGTTATCAAAACCCTAGCGACGCATCTCCGCTGCCGACAAGCCTGGAAGCCGTTCGATTCTCGGCTGAGTTACACGAGTGACCTAGCGGTTGCGTCGCGTGTCCCCCTCTGGGAGCGCGTCATGCTCACCGCCACCGCTCATCCCGCGCCGGGTGTTCCGGCTCCTGGTCGCGCGCCGGCCCATGGCGCGGGCGGCCACGCTTCGGGCCTCGCGCCGATCTCCCTTCCCGTGCAGGCCTTCGTTCGTTGGGTGCCCGAACCCACGGCCGCGACCGTTCCGTCGGTTCGCGCGCGCGTCCGCGCCCTGCTCGAGGGGTGGCGGATCGCTGCCGACGTCGCGGACACGTTCCTGCTGGCCGTCAGCGAGCTGGTCGGCAATGTCGTCCAGCATGCCGCCGGCGCGAGCGGCTGCCGGATGCGCGTAGGTGTCTCCTCCGGTGGTGGCTGGCTGTGCCTGCGGGTCGCCGACGATGCGGCCTCCCTGCCCCGGCTGCCCGATCCTGCCGCCGAGGTCGATCCGGACGCCGAGGGCGGGCGGGGCCTGCTCCTGGTTCAGCTTCTGGTGGCCGAAGTGGGCGGTGAACTCGCGGTGCTGGCCTACGAGTTCGGCAAGTGTGTGCGGGTGCGGATCCCCCTCGCCTGAGCAGCTCGGGCGGCGCTGCGGGGGAGTGGAATATCGCGAGAAGTTGACGCTCGCAAAATTGTCGGCATACTTGCTCCATCTCCCCGCTGCTCCCTGATTGAGGTGCCGCCCCATGGAGCTCTCCCCCTCGGCGCATGCCGATTCCTTCTGCCGCGACCGGCTCCCCGACTTCGCCCTCTGGCCCCAACTCCTCTTTGACCTACCGGAGTTGGACTACATCGACCGGCTCAACTGTGCCCGCCGCCTGCTCGACGACGCCGTCGAGCGCTGGGGCCCCGACCGCCCCTGTCTGCTGACCCCGACCGAGCGCTGGACCTACGGTGAGCTGCAGCGGCGGGCCAATCAGGTCGCCCAGGTGCTCACAGAGGACCACGGGCTCCGGCCCGGAAACCGCGTTCTGCTGCGCGGCCCCAACAACCCCTGGCTCGTCGCCGCGTGGTTCGGCGTCCTCAAGGCCGGCGGTGTCGCCGTCACCACCATGCCGCTGCTGCGCTCCGCCGAACTCGCCGAACTGTGCGAGATCAGCCGTCCGACGGTCGCCGTGTGCGACCACAGATACGTAGCGGAACTCGAGGCGGCGGACCCTCCGGGCCCGCCAGGAATCCCCGCCCTGTCCGGCTCGCCCGGCCTACCTGGCCTGCCCGTCATCCCGTACGGGGGCCCCAGCGCGGCCGATCTGACCGCCCTCTGCGCCACCAAGGAGGGTCGGTTCACCGCCGTCGAGACGGCAGCCGACGACGTGGCGCTGATCGCCTTCACCTCGGGCACGACAGGGCGCCCCAAGGCGACCATGCACTTCCACCGGGACGTCCTCGCCAACGCGGACACGTTCTCCCGCCACATCCTCAAACCCCGCCCCGACGACGTCTTCACCGGCACTCCGCCGCTCGCCTTCACCTTCGGTCTCGGCGGACTCGTGGTCTTCCCCCTGCACGTGGGCGCCGCGACCCTGCTGGTCGAGCAGGCCACTCCCGAGCAGCTGGCGGAACTGGTCGCCGCACACGGTGTGACCGTCCTTTTCACCGCGCCCACCGCCTACCGGTCGATCATGGCCGCAGGGGCGACCGGGCAGCTGTCCGGACTCCGCCGCTGCGTGTCCGCGGGCGAACCCCTGCCCGCTTCCGTCTGGGAGGAGTTCCACGCCGCCACGGGCCTGCGCATCATCGACGGCATCGGCGCCACCGAGATGCTGCACGTGTTCATCTCCGCCGCCGACGAGGACATCCGGCCCGGCTCCACGGGCCGGCCCGTCCCCGGCTACCGCGCCGCGGTGGTCGACGAGCAGGGCGATCCGGTACCCGACGGGCAGCCCGGCCTGCTGGCCGTCATCGGCCCCACCGGCTGCCGCTACCTCGCCGACGAGCGCCAGACGACGTACGTCAGGAACGGGTGGAACATCACCGGAGACACCTACATCCGGGACGCCGAGGGCTACTTCTGGTACGTGGCACGCAGCGACGACATGATCGTCTCCGCCGGCTACAACATCGCCGGGCCGGAGGTCGAGAAGGCCCTCGCCGCCCACCCGTACGTCGAGGACTGCGGCGTCGTCGGCGCCCCCGACGTGCGGCGCGGCATGGTCGTCAAGGCGTACGTCGTCCTGCGCGACGGCGTCCCCACGGCCGAGGACACCGTCCGCGAGCTCCAGGCCCACGTCAAGCAGGTCATCGCGCCGTACAAGTACCCGAGGGCCGTCGAGTTCGTCGCCGAACTCCCGAAGACCGCCAACGGCAAGCTCCAGCGCGGCGAACTGCGCCGACTCGCGCGGGTCGAGGCCCGCGCCGAGGACGCCGCCCGGACGACGACCGGCGGACCCGACGCCGCCCGGACGACGACCGGCGGACCCGGCGCCATCGGGACGACCACCGGCGGACCCGGCGCCATCGGGACGACCACCGGCGGACCCGGCGCCACCCGCACGGCGGCCGAAGGACCCGAAGGCAGCTGCGCGGCCGGAGCCCCCGAAGGGCTGGTCGCGCGCCTGCCCAGCGTCACCGTCGAGCGCCGCGTCGAGTGGCCCGACACCGACGCCGCCGGCCACTACCACCACTCCACGGTCGTCCGCTGGGTCGAGGCGGCCGAGGCCGTGCTGCTGCGCCGGCTGGGCCTGTCCCACCTCTTCGGCAGTACGCCCCGCGTCCACTTCGAGGCCGACTACCGCGCCCGGCTCTGGTTCGGCGAGGCCGTCCGCACCGAGCTGCGCGTCACCAAGGTCGGCGCGAGCTCCCTGCACTACGCCTTCACCGTCCTCGGCGAGGAAGGCACGGAGGCCGCCACCGGCCGCATGGTCATCGCCCACTCGGCGGCCCGTGCCACCGGGACCACCCCCTGGCCCGCCGATGTCCGCGAGGTCCTCACCAAGGCGGGCCCGCAGGCGCCCGAGCTGATCCACAGAACGACAGGAGGCGCCCCGTGCGCATAGCAGTCATCGGAGGAGGGCCCGGCGGCCTGTACTTCGCGGCCTTGGTCAAGCAGCTCTCCCCGGACTGGGAGGTCACCGTCTGGGAGCGCAACGCGCCCGACGACACGTTCGGCTTCGGGGTCGTCTTCTCCGACGAGACCCTCGACGGCATCGCGACCGCCGACCCCGTCATCCACGCCGCGATGTCGGCGGAGTTCGCGCGCTGGAGCGACATCGACGTCCGCTACCGGGGGCAGACCCTGACTTCCGGTGGCCACGGCTTCGCGGCCCTCGGCCGACGGAGCCTGCTGAGGATCCTCCAGGACCGCTGCTCGGCCCTCGCCGTGGACGTCCGCTACCGCACCCAGGCGCCCCCGGCCGACCAACTGGCCGTGGAGTACGACCTGGTGGTGGCGTGCGACGGCGTGCGGTCGGCCACCCGCGCCGCCTACGCCGACACCTTCGGCCCGGACCTCGACGAACGCGCCGGCCGCTACATGTGGCTCGGCACCGACAAGGTCTTCGAGGCCTTCACCTTCATCGTGGAGGAGCGGGACTTCGGGACCCTCCAGGTGCACGCCTACCCGTACGACGACACCCGCTCCACCTTCATCGTCGAGCTCGACGAGGACACCTGGAGGCGCGCCGGTTTCGCGGACTCCGCCGACCGGGAGTACCCGCCCGGCGCCAGCGACGAGGACAGCATCCGGCGCTGCGAGGAGATCCTCGCAGCGCACCTGGACGGCCACGGCCTCCTGCCCAACAACTCCAAATGGCTGCGCTTCACGACCGTGCGCAACCGCACCTGGCGGCACGAGAACGTGGTCCTGCTCGGGGACGCCGCCCACACCGCCCACTTCTCCATCGGCTCCGGCACCAAGCTCGCCATGGAGGACGCCCTCGCCCTCGCGGCCTGCCTGCACGAGCACCCGGACGACGTCCCGGGCGCGCTCGCCGCGTACGAGGAGGAGCGCCGGCCGGTCGTGGAGTCCACGCAGCGAGCCGCCCAGGCCAGCCTGGAATGGTTCGAGAACATCGACCGCTACACCGGCCAGGACCCGCACCAGTTCGCCTTCAACCTGCTGACCCGCAGCCGTCGCGTCACCTACGACAACCTGCGCGTCCGCGACGAGGCCTTCACCACCGCCGTCAACACCACCGAGCCCGTCCCGCCGATGTTCAGGCCCTTCCGCATCGGCGGACTGCGCCTGCGCAACCGGGTCGTCGTCCCGCCCACCGCCCTCGCCACCGCACGCGACGGCGTCCCGGGCGACTTCGACCTCGTCCATCTGAGCACCCAGGCCCTCGGCGGAGCCGGTCTGGTCATCGCGGGCATGACCGCCGTCGGCGCCGACGCCCGCCCCGACACCGGCTGCCCGGGGCTGTGGAACGACGAGCAGGAGGCCGCCTGGCGACGCATCACCGCCTTCGTGCACGGGCAGAGCGACACCTGCCTCGGCATCCAGCTCACCCACGCCGGCCGCCGCGCGGCCACCGGACCGCTGCTCGCCGCCTCGGCCCTGCCCTGGGACGAGAAGGGCCCTGTGCCACGCGAGGCCACGCGTGCCGACATGGACCTGGTCGTACGGGACTTCGTGGCAGCCGCCCGACGCGCCGACCGGGCGGCGTTCGACGCCCTTGAACTCCAGTACGGGCACGGGCACCTGCTCTCCGGGTTCCTCTCGCCGCTGACCAACCGGCGCACGGACGAGTACGGCGGCGGCCTCGCCGGGCGGCTGCGCTTCCCCTTGGAAGTGCTGCGTGCCGTACGGGAGTCATGGCCCGCCGGCAAGGCGCTCCTTGTCCGGATCTCCGCCGCCGACTGGGCGGAGGGCGGCCTGAGCGAGGCGGACGCCGTGGGTATCGCCCAAGCCCTCGCCGAGGCGGGCGCCGACGCCATCGACGTGTCCACCGGCGAGGTCGTGGCGCACGAGCGGCCCCGCTTCGGCCGCAGTTACCAGACTCCGTACGCCGACCTGATCCGGAACGCCACCGGGGTCCCGACCATGGCCGTCGGCGCCATCTCCACGTACGACGACGTCAACTCGATCATCCTGGCCGGTCGCGCCGACCTGTGCGGCGTCGGTCGCGCGCAGCTCCACGACCCTTTGTGGACCCTGCATGCGGCCGCCGCCCAGGGCTACCGCGGCCCGGCCGCGCCGTGGGCACCCTCCTGGAGGGCGGGCAGCGGCCGTCCGCCCGCCGCCCGTACCGACCGGGTGCCACCGCGGCTCGAACTCCTGCGCCAGCCCGCGGCCCCCGTGCACCAGCGCTGGCTGCCGCGCATGGCCACCGCGCCCGCGGAAGCCGCCACCGCGACCACCGAGGCCGCCACCACGTCCGGGGCGACCGAAGCCGCCTCCGCCTTCCGCGCCGGCTGAAGCCGCCACCGCTCCCGTGCCGACCGAAGCCGCCACCGCCCCCGCCTTCCGCGCCCGACGAAAGAGGCCACACCCGTGCCACAACCGCCACCGATCCCCGACACCCTGCCCCGTTTCACGGCAGCCGCCGTCCAGGCCGCGCCCGTCTACCTCGACCCCGCCGCCACCGTCGACAAGGCCGTGGCCCTGATCGCCGAGGCGGCCGGAAACGGCGCCCGACTGGTCGTGTTCCCCGAGGCGTTCGTCCCCGGATACCCCTACTGGAACTGGACGATGAACCCGGTCCAGGGCTCGCCCTGGTTCGAGCGCCTCCAGCGCGCTTCGGTCGACATCCCCGGCCCGCACGTCGACGCCCTGCGCGCGGCGGCCCGCCAGTACGGCGTCGTCCTGGTCATCGGTGTCAACGAGCGCGCCGCCCACAGCCTCGGCGTCCTCTACAACACCCTGCTCACCATCGGCCCGGACGGTGAACTCCTCGGCGTGCACCGCAAGTTGGTGCCCACCTGGGCCGAGAAGCTCACCTGGACGGGCGGTGACGGCAGCTCGCTGCGGGTGCACCGGACCCCGGTCGGCCCGCTCGGCGCTCTCGCCTGCGGCGAGAACACCAACACCCTGGCTCGGTTCACCCTCCTCGCGCAGGGCGAACTCGTCCACGCCTCCTGCTACATCGCCCTGCCCGTCGCCCCTGCCGACTACGACATGGCCGACGCGATCGCCGTGCGGACCGCCGCCCACAGCTTCGAGGGCAAGGTCTTCTCCGTCGTCGCCTGCTCCACCGTCTCCCCGGAGATCGTCGACACCGTCGCCGGGGACGACGAGGAACTGCGCGCCTTGTTCCAACGGCCGCGCAGTGCGCTGTCCGGCATCTTCGGCCCCGACGGCCGCCCCGTCACCGAACCGCTCGTCGACGACGAAGGCATCGTCTACGGCGAGATCGACCTCCGCCGCTGCATCCAGCCCAAGCAGATGCACGACATCACCGGCCACTACAACCGCTTCGACATCTTCCGCCTCGAAGTCGACAACACCCCGCGCCTGCCTGTGACCTTCACCGCGCCGCCGACGGGTCCCGTGACCACCACCGCATCTGAGGAGGACGTATGACCATCGAGCAGGACGACACCATGCTCGGCCGCGCCCGGGTCTCCGACACCCCCGAACTCGCGGCGTACTACGGCGAACTCGAGGCTCTGGACGCCGGCGCCCTGTGGACCGTCGCCAACGACATCGAGCCGTGGTACCCGCAGCCCAAGTCCGTACCCGTGCTGTGGCGTTACGCGGAACTGCGGCCCCTCGTCCACAAAGCCCTCGGCCTCGTCAAGGCCGACGACGCCGGCCGCCGCGTCGTCATGCTGGTCAACCCGGGTCGGAAGGACGTCAGCGCCGCCGCCGGACTGCTCTACACCGGCCTCCAGATCATGGGCCCGGGTGAGGCCATGACCGCACACCGGCACCAGGCCGCCGCCCTGCGCTTCGTCCACGAGGGCGAAGGCGCCTGGACGATCGTCGACGGCCAGAAACTCAAGGTCGGCCCGCGCGACTTCGCGATCACCCCGAACGGCACCTGGCACGAGCACGGCAACGACGGGACCGACGCCCCGGTGATCTGGCAGGACGGCCTGGACATCCCGCTGGTCAACGCCCTGGACGCAGGGTTCTACGAGGTGCACCCGAAGCTCCACCAGATCCCTGGCGAGGTGGTGAACTCCTCCGTCCTCACCTACTCCGGCACCCTGCTCCCGTACGGGATGGAGACGTGGACCCGGCCCTACTCGCCGCTGCTCGCCTATCCGTGGGAGCCGACGTACGACGCTCTGCGCGGCCTCGCCAAGGCGACCGAGGGATCTCCCTACGACGGGGTCATCGCCGAGTACACCAACCCGGTCACCGGCGGCTCGGTGATGCCGACGATGGGCGCCCACATGCAGCTGCTGCGCCCCGGTCAGGCCACCGCCGCCCACCGGCACACCGGCTCGGTGATCTACACCGTCGCCAAGGGCCGGGGCGCGTCGGTCATCGCCGGACGGCGCTTCGAGTGGACCGAAGGGGACATCTTCTGCGTCCCGTCCTGGGCCTGGCACGAGCACCACAACCTCGACCCGTCCGAGGACGCCTGCCTCTTCTCCTTCAACGACTTCCCCGTCATGCGCTCGCTCGGCTTCCACCGGGAAGAGGCGTACCCCGACAACGGCGGCCACCAGCCCGTCACCGCCGAACCCGCCGTCTGACCCCCGAGGAGCCCCCATGCGTCTGCTGACCTTCACGACCCCCGCCGGTGCCGCACCACGGCTGGGTGTCGAGACCGACGACCACGTCCTGGACCTCACGGCCCTCGCCGACGACGCGGGCGTCGCACTCCCACAGGACCTGCTGGGCCTGATCCAGGCCGGTCCGACCGCCCTGGAAGCCGTGTGCCGCCTGCTCGAAGGGGACCGCCCGGCCCACGCCGTCCACCGGACAGGCGACGTCCGCCTCGGCGCCCCCTTCCGCCCCGGCAAGATCATCGGAGTCGGACTCAACTACGTGGAACACGTCGAGGAGTCCAGCCGCAGCCTCGACACCGACCGGGAACTGCCCTCCCGCCCCGTCCTGTTCAGCAAGCCCGCCACCGCGGTCACCGGCCCGGGCGCCCCCATCCTGCACAACGCCGACCTCACCACCCAGCTCGACTGGGAGTGCGAACTCGCCGTCGTCATCGGCCGCACCGCGTCCCGGGTGAGCGAGGAGGACGCGTACGACCACATCTTCGGATTCAGCATCGTGAACGACATCAGCGCCCGCGACCAGCGCCGCTCCGGCCAGTGGTTCTTCTCCAAGGGGCAGGACTCCTACGCGCCCTTCGGCCCGGTGGTCGTCACCGCCGACGCGATCCCCGACCCCATGGCTCTGGACCTCTCGCTGCGGGTCAACGGCGTCACGAAGCAGAAGTCGAACACCCGGCACATGCTCTTCCCCGTCGCCCGCCTGATCGCCGACATCAGCTCCGGGGTGACTCTGGAGCCCGGTGACGTCATAGCGACGGGCTCACCGTCCGGCGTGGGGGCCGGCATGGTTCCGCCCGAGTTCCTCGTGCCCGGTGACACGGTGGAGGCCACGGTCGAGCTGATCGGCACCCTGACCAACCCCGTCGTCGACGCCCGCTGACCCCTCAGACACGCACGTACGAGAACGAGGAGCCCCGTGCCACCCCAACCCCAACACCCCCGCACCTACCGCATCGGTCAGATCGTGCCGAGCTCCAACGTCACCATGGAGACCGAGGTTCCGGCGATCCTGCGCGCCCGCGAGGCCGGCTCGCCGGAGGAGCGGTTCACCTTCCACTCCAGCCGGATGCGCATGACCCACGTCACTCCCGAGCAGCTCAAGACCATGGACGCCGACTCCGACCGCTGCGCCGTGGAGCTCTCCGACGCACGCGTCGACGTACTCGGCTACGCCTGCCTCGTCGCCATCATGAGCATGGGGCCCGGCTACCACCGGGTCTCCGAGGAGCGGCTGCACCTGCGTACCGTCGAGAACGGCGCCCCCGCTCCGGTCGTCACCAGCGCGGGCGCGCTCGTCCACGGACTGAACACCATGGGCGCCCAGAAGATCGCGCTGCTCGCCCCGTACATGCGCCCCCTCACGGAGACGGTCGTGGACTACCTCACCCGGGAGGGCATCGAGGTCCTCGACCACCGGGCCCTGGAGATCCCGAACAACCTGGACGTGGCCGCCCACGATCCGGCCAGGCTGCCGGGGCTCGCCCGCGCCCTGGACCACGCCGAGGCCGACGCGGTCGTCCTCTCGGCCTGCGTCCAGATGCCCTCGCTCGCCGTCATCGAGGAGGCCGAACAGCTTCTGGGCAAGCCGGTGGTGTCGGCGGCCGTGTGCACCGCCCATCAGATGCTGCGCGCCCTCGACCTCCCGGCCGTGGCTCCCGGCGCGGGGCACCTGCTGTCGGGGGCGTACGCCTGACCCGACCCGGCCTGGAGGGGGCCCCGATATGATCGCGACCGCGTACAACGGAAGGCGATCATGTCGGACAGCCCCCTCAGGCCCAGCTCGTTGATCAACACGGTCTACGGGGCGTTCCTGCGCCGCCTCGGCGGCTGGATCTCCATCGCGGACCTGATCACGCTGATGGGGGAGCTGGACGTCGACGGCCCGGCGGTGCGCTCGGCGATCTCCCGGCTGAAGAAGCGCGGAGTCCTCGAACCGGAACGCCGAGGCGCCACCGGCTACCGGCTCAGTCCGGCCGTCCTGCCCGTCTTCGACGAGGGCGACCGCCGGATCTTCGCCAGCCTGGAACCCGCCGACCTGGCGGACGGCTGGGCCATGGCGGTCTTCTCCGTACCGGAGTCGGAACGCTCCCAGCGCTACCAGCTGCGCACCCGCCTGACCTGGCTGGGCTTCGGCAACATCGCCCCCGGCGTATGGCTGGCGCCGGGCCGCCTCCTCGAGGATGCCCGGAGCATGCTCGTACGCCTCGGCCTCAGCGACTACGTCCACCTGTTCGCGGCCGAGTACGCGGCCTTCAGCGATCTGCCGGGCACGGTGAGTTCGTGGTGGGACTTCCCGGCGATCCAGAAGCAGTACGCGGAGTTCACCGACACCTACGCACCGGTGGCCACCCGCCTGGCGGCAACCGAAACGGAGCCCGACCCCGCCGAGGCCTTCCGCCACTACGTCCCCCTGCTCACCCAGTGGCGCCGACTCCCTTACCTGGACCCGGGCCTGCCCACCGAACTACTGCCCCCGGACTGGAACGCGGTGACGGCGCGTCAGGTATTCCAGCAACTGCACGAAGTCCTCCTCACCCCGAGCCTGCGCCACGTAGGCGAAGTCACGGGCCTGCGAGCCTGAACACCTGGAAGACGAGCGGCTGCAGCCGTACTGATCTCGGAGGCTGACGGAAAGGGCCTCGAGGGCGCCGCCTCCGCGCGCCGGCGGGAGACCGGCCGCCGGAGTGTCACCTCGCGTCCGTCAGACTCCGGTTGAGGACGCCGGTGAGCCGTGCCCCCGCCCGGTCGGTCCCACGGCGCTCCCGCCTCCCGTCCGCCGATGCCTTCTCCAGCCGCAGCCGCGCCGTGCGCCCCCGCAGGGTCAGCGTCATCAACTGGTTGCCGAACCACGGTCCGCCGGTGCGCTCCCACCGCACCGCCGGCCTCGCGACCCGTCCGTGGCGGGCGAAGAGATGCCCGATCACCTTCGCGAACCGGCTCCAGCCGAATCGGAACGCCCACCGCATTCCCGGGGGCACCGAGTTGTGCAGCGGTGAGCAGGTGAACTGGTAGACGCGCGAGCGCGGCTGCCGCCCGGAGGTCCAGACGGGCTCCGCCACGTACGCGTGGTGTACGTCCCCGGAGAGCACGCACACCGTGGCCGGGGCGGCTTCGGCCCTCCCCACCTCGGCGACCGTCTCCGTCAACCCGCGGAAGGACGAGCCGAACGCCGCCCAGTGCTCCAGGTCCACCTGTCGGCGCAGCCGCTCGCCGAACTGCGCCCAGCGCGGCCCGTGCTCGCCCCGGCAGAGGGCGGCGTGCCACCCCTCCGCGAAGTGGACCATCGGCGGCAGCAGCCACGGCAACGAGGTCCCGACCAACAGGTGGTCGACGCCGTCGAGGCCGTCGAGCGCCTGCGCCCGCAGCCAGGCCGCCTCCTCGTCGTCCAGCATCGCCCGGTGCTGCTCCTCCAGTACCCGCGCGGCCCGGGTGTCGACCATCAGCAGCCGGGTGCGGCCGAAGTCCCTCCGGTAGCTCCAGCGCACCGTCGCCGGGTCGGCGTCGGCGCGCTCGGCGAACGCGCGCAGCACCTCCGTGCCGTCACCGGCAGCCAGCACCGCCGCGTACAGCTCGTCCTCCTCCAGCTCGGCGGGGGAGAGGTTCCCGAGGTGCTGGTAGACCCAGTAAGACATCAGACCGCCGGTGATCCGCTCGTGCCACCACGCCGTCGCCCGCATGTCCGCCACCCAGGCGGCGCTGGTGTTCCAGTCGTCGATGACGTCGTGGTCGTCGAAGATCATGCAGCTGGGCACGGTCGAGAGCAGCCAGCGCAGCTCGGGATCGCCCCAGGACTCGTCGTAGAGGCGGGTGTACTCCTCGTAGTCCGCGACCTGGTCCGGCGGGGCGGCGGAGCCGGTGCCGCCGGCCCGCCGGTGCCGGGCGATCCAGGCGCGGGTCTCGGCGGAGGTCTCGTCCGCGTACACCTGGTCGCCCAGGAGGACCAGAACGTCCGGCCGCTCGGCGTCCGGGTCGGCGGCGAGCCGGGCGGAAAGGGTGTCGAGGACGTCGGGACCCACCGGATCGGACTTGCCCACGGCAGGCGCCGCCCACCGACACGACCCGAAGGCGACGACCACGTCCGTCGCCGGGACGGGGGGCGTGCGGATGGTGCTGGCCGGCTGGCGCGAGTCGGGGAGGGGCCACACCCGCTCGCGGTCGAGCAGCACCTCGTACGGGGTGACGGTCCCGGGGACGAGCCCGGTCACGACCACCAGCGCGTAGTGGTGGCCGGCGACGCGGAACGTGGGCGCCGAGCCGCCGGCGCCGCCCGGGCACCGGACCTCCGCGGTGCACGCCCGGTCGGTCTCGACCCACACCGTCGCCCTCGTGCCCGACTGCCAGTCCACGTGCCGCAGGAGCGGACCCAGCCTCAGACCGGCCACCGCGAGCCCCCTTCCCGTGCCCCGCACGGAATGAAACCGTCCCTCCGTACGCTACTCGCCCACGACGGAAACAGCGCCGCAGCGCCGTACGACCCCCCTCCTGACCGGGTTCCGCCGGTCCACACCCGAGCCCGCGCCCCGGTCCGGCGGCAACCGTGCCACCGGCCCGGTGCCGACATCCACGGTCGTCCCTGACTCACGCCGGTGGGAGAAAACGGCAGCCATGACCCGACGCGGTCGTCCCGGGCGTGGCACGCGGCCGAGTCCTCGGTCACGACGTTGTAGGCGGGGTCCAGGGAGGCCGCCATGCCCAGAGCGCGTGGAGATCCGCCCCGCGCAGACACGCCTCCTCCAGGGCGAACCGTGCGGCGGCCCGCGACGATGGGCACGACGACGACCGCCCCCGATTCGAGGCCCGGGGAGGGGCCGGTGATCATGGTTCCTCCTCGGGGACATCCGCTCGTCGCACCCTTCACGCTGTCACTGTCGGCGCTGTCAGGGCAGGGCAGCGCAGGCCCGCGGCAGGGCCGAAGGTCCCTCGCCCCTGGCCTCCCGTTCGGATGTCGGGCCCGCCGACCTCGGCCTCCGCCGGCCTTGGCGTTCGACGCCGGACCCCGGTGCCGCATCACCACGGTGCGCCCCCTGCACGTCGTCCTGGGGTTCTCACATGGCTTTCCCACCAGGCGGCGAGGGTCCTTCGGCCCACGCCGTGCCCGAGCGGCCCCTATCGCCTCCTGCTCGACAGCGGGCAGGCTGGAAAGAAGTCGGAAACATGGCGCTTCGTGGCGATGGAGCGAGACTGACGTCGTCGCGAGGACCAGCTGCGGCCGAGCTGACTTGCCCCTTCTGGAGGTGACCCCGTGTCCACCCGTACACCGGATCCGCCGTCCATGACTTCGTGGGTGGCCGATGCGACCACCGCGCCGTCCATGCACAACGCCCAGCCCTGGCTCTTTCGCTATGCCCAGGCGGAGGGCGTGCTGACCATGCGTATGGACCCGGCTCGCACGATGCCGCACACCGATCCCTCCACCCGCGGACTGCACCTCGGATGCGGGGCGGCACTGTTCAACCTGCGGGTGTCCGCCGCACGCGCGGGATGGGAGCCGGATGTCCGGCTGCTGCCTGATCCGGCCGATCCCGAGACGCTGGCCGTGATCACGTTCCGGCCCTCCGACGTGGACGACGCCCTCGCCGATCTGCACCCGGCGCTGATCAGGCGGCATACGAGCAGGGAACCGTTCACCGACGAGACCGTTCCCGAGGCGGTGCTCGACGGGCTGCGCGGCGCCGCATTGGCGGAGGGAACACGCCTCGATGTGGCGGGCGCATGGCAGGTGGAGACGTTGCTCGACCTCGTGTGGGACGCCGAGCGCGCCGAGAAGCTCGCCCCCGGCGTGCGCGAGGAGATCGTCCGGTGGACGACCGGTTCGGATCCCGCGCGGCCGGAAGGCATCCCCATGGAGTCCCTCGGCCCCCGCCGTTACGACGGTCGTGCACCGGTGCGCGACTTCACGGGTGGTCATCGCGTCGAGGGACGCGGGTCCGCGGTGTTCGAGCGGTCGCCCTGCCTGGCGGTTCTCGGCACACGCGAGGACGGACGCGAGGACTGGCTGCGCGCCGGCCAGGCCATGGAGCGAGTGCTGCTGCAGGCGACGCTCGACGGGCTGGCCACCTCGCTCAACTCGCAGGCGCTCGAATGGCCGCAGTTGCGCTGGGCGTTGCGCGACCCCGCCTCGACAGCCGGCTACCCGCAGATGCTGTTCCGGCTGGGGTACGGCCCCGAGGCCCCTGCAACCCCCCGGCGTCCGGTGCAGGAGGTACTCGTTCTCGCCTGACGGTTCACCGGCCCGTGCGTCACCGGCCGCGGACGACGATGCGGCGCCCGGTCACCCGGCCTGGCGTCAGCGTGATCCACAGGTCACGCACTCCGCCGGCCCAGGGGCGGCTGCGGCTGTGCGTCTCCGAGGATCAGGACGCTCGATCCTCGGCTGAACACGTCATCGATGCGGTCCACCTCGAAGGCGACCTCGTGGCCGGCGGCTTTGGCCGGCCCGGCGTCCGCAGAGGTCCGGTAGGCGACCTCGGTTCCGGCTCCGTCACGGGGTCTGAGGAACGACCGCGACGGGGCACGAGGCGTGGTGGAGGACGGTATGGGCGACGCGGCCCAGTTGCATGCCGAACTCGCTGTTGCGGCGTCGTGCTCCGACGACCAGCAGATCGGCTGCGGCGGAGCGGCTGAGCAGGACCTTACGCGCAGGCCCTTCGACCGTGGCTCGCTTCACCCGGACGTCCGGGTGGTTGCGCGCGGCCGCTTCGAGTGCCTCGTCGAGCAGAGCGGACGCCTTGTCCTCGTAGTAGCGGGCGGGGTCTCCGGCCAGCAGCGGGTGGTCCGTCGTCTCGTGGGCGGGGCGGCGCCAGGCGCGCACCACGTCCAGGGAGCAGTCCCTGAGCTCCGCCTCCTGGAAGGCGAACCGGACCGCGGCGGAGTCGACGTCGGCGTCTCCGACGCCGAGCGTGATCCGTTCGTGCGTGCCCGCGAGTCCGGCTTTGTCCCCGCGCACCACGATGACCGGGCAGTGGGCTTTGGCGGCCACGGCCAGGCTCACCGACCCGAGCAGAAGGCCGGCGATGTCGCCGCGGCCCCGGGATCCGGTGACGAGGGCGAAGGAGTGCCGCCCTAGTCGCAGCAGCGCGCTCACGGTGTCTTCCGGAAAAACGTCGGTGACGATCTTGATGCCCGGGGCGCGGCTCCGGACACGTTCCGCCGCGGCTCCCACGATGTTCTCGGCCAGCACCTGCCCGTCCGGGCGGCCGAGGCTGGCCGCAAGGGCGGCACCTTCGTAGCGCGGCCACAGGGACGCGTGGACGAGTCGGAGTGACAGACCCCGGCGGACCGCCTCGTCCGCGGCCCAGTCCACCGCCTGGAAACTGAATTCCGAGCCGTCCACGCCTACGACCAGGGGCCACGTCATCATCCCCACCGCCTTTCAGTAAGGGATCGCACGGTCTCGTTCCCAGGGTCACAGGTGCGGTCGGCCACCCCACAGGGCCGGTCGGCCCTCGTTGGTGCCCGCACGGCCCACGGTCGCCCACGACGGATCGTCGCGTACGCCCCGGGTCCGGCGAGATGCCCTTGCGGCGCTCCGCGGGGAAGAGGGTGGCGACGCGTGCCACACGGTGAGTGTCCGGTCCGTGGGGCCGGCCAGGAACGCGCCGGCCGGCCCGCTCAGTCGTGGGGGACGACCGCGACCGGAGCCAGGCAGTGGTGCAGGACCGCGTGCGTGACGGCCCCGATGTGGGTACCGATCCGCGCGCGCCGGATCTTGCGGCCGACGACGACGAGCCGGGCGTCGTGCGACAGCTCCGTCAGGTCCTGCGCCGGCCGACCCTGGCGGCAGTCGCGCACCACCACGACGTCCGGGAACTTCTCGGTCCAGGGGGCCACCGCCTCGTCGAGCGCCCGCCGCGCGTCTTCGGCGACCTCCGTCATGAGCAGCGGCAGTACGCCGCCCATGTCGGGCCCGTAGAGCGCCGGGACGGCCCAGCTGTGCACCACCCGCACGTCACAGCCGTACCGGTCGGCCGCGGCGAAGCCGAAGGAGAGCACCTCGTCGCTGGGGGCGGACACGTCCAGACCGATGACCACCTCCCCCGTACGGTCCTGCTCGGGCTCCAAGGGGTCGTGCGGGCGGACGAGGACCACAGGCCGCCGCGTGCGGGCGAGCACGGCCAAGGAGACCGACCCTGCGAGGAAGCCGCCCAGGCCGCCCAGACCGCGGGAGCCGAGCACCAGCACGTCCGCTTCCTCGGCAGCGGCGCACAGCACCTCCACCGGGTCGCCGGCCACCCACTTCGTCTCGATGTCCAGACCAGGGTGGCGGCGCCGCAGCCGCCTTTCGGCGGTGGCGAGCGTGCGCTCGCCCCAACCGCGTGCGGTCGCCGGATCGACCAGACGGGTACGGGGATCCTCGTCGATGCTCCATGCCCTGAGCAGTCGCAGGGGCACTGCGCGACGCAGTGCCTCCTGGGCGGCCCACTGCGTGGCGGCGAGGCTTTCCTGCGATCCGTCGAGGCCGACGGTGACGGTGCGATACATGGGGACTCCGTAAGTCTGGCGACCGCAAGGGCCGGGCGCGGCATACGTGGGCCGGTTCGGGGGCTCCAAGGGGAGTCGGCCGTCCGGCACTCGGGGGCGCCCTGTCGGGCGCTGCCCCTTCACGGTGATCGGCTGGGGTGTCTCGCGCAGGGGGCCGGAGGTCCCTGTCGTGGGCCGGTGGACCTCGCGGCCGCGCATCGCCTGCCGGTCGGCCGGGGCGCCGTGGCCGAACGGCCGGGAGTCAGGGCCGATGGGCCCTCGGCGGATCGCGCCTCCCCACGGATGCTGAGACCAGCAAAGGGGCGGCCGAGGCGGCCACACCCGTCGATCCGTATGGAGGAATCCCCATGACCAGCGTCATCACCGTAGGAGTGGACGGTTCCGCGGAAAGCCTGGCAGCGGCTGACTGGGCGGCACGCGAAGCCGCTCTGCGCGGCATGATGCTGCGTATCGTGCACGCCTGGCTCTGGCAGCCGCTGGACGTCCCCGTCGTCCAGGACAGGGAGACGCAGGCCAAGTCCGCCCACGCGGTGCTCCGTGAAGCCGAGACACACGTCGCCGACAGCCACCCGGCTCTCACGGTCACCTCGCACGTGGTCCAGGACACCCCGGTCGCCGCTCTGCTGAGGGAGGCGGAAGCGGCGGAGATGCTGGTGCTGGGCTCCCGTGGGCACGGCGCGCTCGTCGGCTTCCTCCTCGGCTCCTACGGCCAGCAGGTGATCGCCGCCGCGAAACGCCCCGTCATCTCCGTGCGCGCCCGTGACGGTCGGACGTCGGAGGAGGGCGGTGAGATCGTCGTGGGCCAGCAGGGCACGCCGGAGGACAGCGACGCGGTGCTCGGCTTCGCCTTCGAGGAGGCGGCCGCACGCGGCACGGCCGTGCGCGCGGTACGGGCCTGGAGCCTGCCGCCGGTCCTCGCCTACAGCCCCGGCTCGATGCTTCTGGCGGACGAGGCCGGAGCACTGGAACCGTTCGAGAGGAAGGCGCTGGCCGAGGCGCTCGCCCCGTGGCGGCAGCGGTTCCCCGCTGTCCCGGTGATCGAGCACGTCGAGATCGGCAGCGCGGGACAGGTACTGCTGTCGGCCGTGCCGAACGCGCAACTGCTCGTGGTCGGCCGCCGGACGCGTCGCGCGCCCGTCGGCACCCGCATCGGGTCGGTCGCCCACGCCGCCCTGCACCACGCCCCCTGCCCTGTCGCTGTCGTACCGCACGACTGACGACCCAGGCCCCAGTCCGTGCGGGGTACGGCCGCGCGGCCGTACCCCGCCACGAACGCCCCCCGGCCGGACCGGTGCGTGGTGACGCCGCCGGCCGACCGAAACGTGAACAGGCCCGGCGGGCTGCCGGGCCGGTGATGCTCTCCGTACGCAGGGGACGCACGTACGCAGGGGACGCACGCATCAGCCCCTGTTCGACGCCCCGAGGGGCGCTGAGCAGGGGCTGCGTCGTCGAGTCGTAGCCATGCGGAGGCGGTCGGCGTCAGCCCCGCGGTCGGCCCTCGCGCCCGGCCGAGCCACCCTGGTCGTCGTGGGAGGCCAGGGCCTGGGTGGCGATGACGGCGGCCTGCACGCGGCGTTCCACGCCCAGCTTGGCCAGCAGCCGGGAGATGTTGTTCTTGACCGTCTTCTCCGCCAGGTAGAGGCGCTTGCCGATCTCCCGGTTCGTCAGCCCCTCTCCTACCAGCGCGAGGATCTCCCGTTCCCGGTCCGTCAGCCCGGGAAGCCCCTGCGGCTGCTTCTCCCGGGGGGACTCCCCGCGCAGCCGGGCCATCACCCGGGCCGTGGCACCGGGGTCGAGCATGGACTGGCCCGAGGCGACGGTGCGGACGGCGGTGACCAGGTCGGTGCCGGTGATCTGCTTGAGGACGTAGCCGGATGCGCCGGCCATGATCGCGTCGAGCAGCGCCTCCTCGTCGTCGAACGACGTCAGCATCAGGCATGCCAGGTCCGGCATGCGGGAGCGCAGCTCGCGGCAGACACTCACCCCGTCTCCGTCGGGCAGACGCACGTCGAGGACGGCGACCTGCGGGCGCAGTGCGGGCACCCGCACCAGTGCCTGTTCGGCCGTACCGGCCTCACCGACCACGGTCAGGTCGGGCTCGGCGTCCAGCAGATCGTGCACACCGCGGCGCACCACCTCATGGTCGTCGAGAAGGAAGACCCTGACAGGTTCCTTCCCGGTGAGGCTGCCGCTGCTGTCTGTCATGGCCCACTCCGTCTCCGCCGAATTGCCCGTCCCCGAAGGGGCTACTACGCATCGTGCCGCGCGGGCGGGACCACCGACCAGGGCCGGATGGCCCTCATACCGCTGGGCGAGGCCCCGCAGATGCCGTACCCCACGCCGCAAAGCCCCACGCAACCCCTGTCGCCGACGATCACGGGCCGGGTGGACGGCGGGCGCCCGTCGGCGCCATCGTCGCGTTTCGGCAGCGATGTTCCCCCTGAGACGGCGAGGCATGACGGAGAGGGACCTTTGGCCCCCAGGAGGGACCCGCCGGACCTGATGCCTTCACTCGCGTTCTGGTGGACTTCCTTGCGTCGGCACGACCGGGGCAATCAGGGCCCCGGGACCCCGCCTGGATCAAGAAAGTAGGGCTGCCGCCATGACGACGCCCCCGATCAGCTTGACCATGAACCCGCTGGACCACAGCGCGACGGCCGTCGCCCTGGCTGGAGAACTCGACGTGTACACCGTCGCCCGCATCGAGGAGATGTTGACCCACCTCACACGGGAGACCGACCGCGAACTGCTGCTCGACCTGG
The DNA here is from genome assembly GCF_053609105.1 of Streptomyces sp. NPDC054975. Lineage (NCBI taxonomy): Bacteria > Bacillati > Actinomycetota > Actinomycetes > Kitasatosporales > Streptomycetaceae > Streptomyces > Streptomyces sp. NPDC054975. The sequence goes on along the minus strand of NZ_JBSGWV010000032.1, from coordinate 51,900 downwards.
CGGGCGTCACCTTCTGCGACAGTTCCGGCGTCGCCCTGTTCCTGCGCATCCACCGCCGGTGCGTGGCGGTCGGCGTGCGCCTGAGTCTGTGCCGCATCCAGCGGCTTCCCGCTCGCGTCATCCGGGCTCTGGGCGTGGACCGCGCCGTGCCCTGCTCCTTCGCCTGACCCATCGGAAGGTCCCGACGCGCGGCGATGGCGGACCGGCACGCTGAAAGGTCCCTTCGGCCCTATGGGGGCAGCGTGTGACAGGAGAGGCTGGCGGGAGGCATCGCATTCGCCCTGGGACCGAGCTGGAGCAGAAGGTGGGCACGATGAAGGACGAAGCCACGCACACTTCGGTGGACGACCACCGTGAGGCGGTGGCGCCCCGGCGGGTGGGACGGCTGGACCGCGCCGAGGCCCTGCGGCTGCTCGGCAGCGTGTCGCTCGGGCGCATCGTCTTCACGCATCAGGCCCTGCCGGCCATCCGCCCGGTCAACCACCTCATGGACGGCGAGGACATCATCGTCCAGCTGCACGACGGCGCCACCCTCGCCTCCATCGTGACGCCCACCCAGGCCGCCGGTGTCGTGGTGGCCTACGAGGCGGACGTCATCGACCCCGAGACGCACATCGGCTGGAGCGTGGTGGTCACCGGATACGCTCACCGGATCACCGACGAGAGGGAACTCGCGCGCTCCGCCGCCCGGCTGCGCCCGTGGGTGCAACACCCCACGATGAACGCCGCGTTGCGAATCCGGCCGGACCTGGTGACAGGCTTGCAGCTCACCGTGTAGGCACTGCCCGTCGCGCGGGACCTTGACGTGCGACGACGGATGTCTCGCCGCGACCGCGCACCTGCCGAGCGGCGGCCGCCCGGAACTCCGGCGGGGACGTAGACATGCCACGGTAGCCGCCCTTCACCGGATCGGATGTCCGCCGGCGGCAACGCCGAAGTCACTCACGGACGCCGGGAGTGAGGGGCGCGCGCCACACCAGCCGGCTGCCGCCCTCGTCCGGGCGCCCGATCTCCAGGGTGCCGCCCACGCTGCGGGCCCGCTCTTCGAGATTGCTCAGGCCGCTGCGCCTGCCGTCGGCGGGGATTCCACGGCCGTTGTCCGTCACGGTGAGGGCGACTTCGTCGGCGGTGGCCTGCAGGGTGACCTCGACCCGCGTGGCGTGCGCGTGGCGGGCGGCGTTGCTGAGCATCTCGGTCAGGGCCGCCGTGACGTGATCGGCCACCTGCGGGGGGACATCGGTGTCCAGCAGGCCCTCCATGCTCAGGCGGGGCGGGAAACCGAGCGTGGTCGCGGTTTCGCCCACGGCGCGTGCTACGCGTGCGCGGAGGCTCGGCCCGGTGTCCTCCTCGCGGGCACGCAGGCCGAAGATCGTGGAGCGAATGATCTTGATGGTCTCGTCGAGGTCCCCGACGGCGCGCGAAACCCGTTCGGCGGCGCCCTCGTGCTGCACGAGGCGTGCAGCGCTCTGCAGGGTCATACCAGTCGCGAACAGGCGCTGGATGGCGAGGTCGTGCAGGTCCCGGGCGATGCGGTCACGGTCTTCAAGGATGGCCAGCTGTTCGGCGTCGCTGCGGCGTTCGGAAAGCTCCAGAGCGAGCGCGGCCTGCCCGGCGAAGGCCAGCAGCGGCTCCAGTTCCGCTTCGGTGAAGACCGGCTCACCTTGGTGGCGGGCCAGCAGCAGCACGCCTCGGGTGTCCTTGGCGGCGGTGCCCAGCGGGACGGCGACCGCCGGGCCCAGGCCGTCGAAGCGGCGGGGCCCGGCGGTGTACCGCTCGTCCTCCGCGAGGCCGGCGGTGGTCACGGGCGCGCCGGCCTTGTAAGCGGCGCCGGAAAGGGTGCCTTCGACCGGTACCACCAGGCCGCGGCGGGTCTCTCCGTCGGCGCCGATGGCCAGCTCGACGACGAGGTCGTCCGTCCCGGCGACGGGAACGGAGACATCGGCGAGCGCTGCCCCGGTGATCTCCTGCGCGCGGCGGGCGATGAGCTCCAGGACCGCCAGTCGCGGGCTGCCGGAGAGGAGGCTGCTGGTGATCTCCGCGTTCGCCTGGAGCCAGCGCTGCTGGCGCTGCGAAGCCTCGTACAGCCGCGCGTTGTCGATGGCGACGCCGGCGGCGACGGAGAGGGTGGAGATCACCGACTCGTCCTCGGCGTCGAAGTCCACTCCACCGTGCTTGTCGGTCAGGTAGAGGTTGCCGAACACCTCGTCCCGGACGCGGATGGGCACGCCCAGGAACGTCCGCATGGGCGGGTGGTGGGCGGGGAATCCGTACGACGCCTCATGGGCTCCCAGGTCGGTCAGACGCAGCGGCTCGGGGTTGCGGATGAGCTCGCCGAGGATGCCGTGCCCGGCCGGCAGGGGGCCGATCCGGGCGATCTCCTGATCGGTCAGGCCGACGGTGAGGAACTGCGACAGGGTCCGGCCGTCGGGCCCAATCACCCCGAGCGCCGCGTACTGGGCGTCGACCAGGAGCGCGGCGGCTTCCACGATGCGCCGCAACACCTGTGAGAGGTCCAGTTCGCGGCCGACCGAGACGACGGCCTCCAACAGGCTGTGCACCCGGTCCCGGGTGCCGCGGGCGGCGTTGATGCGCGCCTGCAGTTCCTCCAGCAGCTCGTCGAGCCGCATCTGAGGCATCCGCGACAGCGGCTCCTCCACGCCCACCGGGCCTCCTCCGTCAACCACCCGCCCCTACCGTGGCCAGCCTATCGGCCGTACGGGGGCAAAGGCCGGTGGATCAGATCGAGGGCAGTGGCCGGGGACCGGCGTAGGAGGTGACGCCCTCGCCGGGGGTGGAGGCGGGCGCCGAAGCCTCCTCGTCAGGCGTTCTTGCGGCCCCACTCCGGGGCGACCCGCGTCCATTCCGGGCCCACTGTGCAGCGCGGCGCCCTCGCACGAGCTGGTGGACGGCGAGCACCTTGACCAGATTTCCGTGCGCCTGGGTCAGGGGGCGTCCACGATGCACGAGGCGGGGTCGCCGACGATGTCGCGCGAGACGATCGGAGCGTCACCGACCCGCAGGATGCCCTTCAGCGGTCCGTCCGCGGCGTCGAGGAAGGCGTAGTTGAGGTCCTCCGCGGACACCGGCTGCTCCGGGACGAGGGTGAGGTCGGCCCGTGAGGGCTCCCACCCACCCGCGGCAGGGGTCGAACGGGGCTGTCCCCGTGCCGTTGGGCCCTCCTCTCCAACCCGCCGAGTGGCCGGAACACGGGTCGAACGGCCCGCAGAACGGGTCCTGACCGGTTCTGTCCCCTCCTTCCGCCTCGCACCACTCTGGGAAGCGATGGCAAACAGGAGGAGCGAGCCACGAAGGCAGCGGTGGTGAAGCCCCTGGGGGAGCCGTTGGTGATTGAGGAGCGCCCCGATCCTCTCCCCGGGCCCGCGTTCAGCCTCCCGCGGCAGCCGCATCGATGCCCCGACGGTTGAGAAACGAGGTCCGAAGGCGCGCAGGGAACGAAGGGCGCTGCCTTGGGAGGCGGCCAGGAACCACCCGAGCGAACGGAGATGAGAACCGTGGTGAAGCACCGGACCGTGGGCGAGGTGATGACCAGCGAAGTGGTCCAGGCACACCCGGACACCTCCTTCAAGGAGCTGGCTCGCCTGCTCACCTCCCACCACATAAGCGGTCTGCCGGTGGTGGACGACGACGACAAGGTCATGGGCGTGGTCTCCCGGACCGACCTGACCCGGCGACAGGCGGCGCGCGGCCGGTCCGGGTCCGGCCGGGGACGTGTGCTGCGGGCCCTGACGCGCCATGTTCGCCCCACCGCCCTGACCGCCGACGGGCTGATGTCGAGCCCTGCCGTCACCGTGCATCCCGAACAGCGCGTCGTCGACGCCGCGCGCATCATGGAACGCCGCCACATCGACCGGCTGCCCGTCGTGGACGAGGAAGACCGTCTCATCGGCATCACCACACGTCGCGACCTCCTGCGCGTCTTCCTGCGCACCGACGAGGAGATCTACGAGGACGTGGCCGACGCTGTCTGCCTCCACAGCCCCGCTCGAGACGCCGACGAACTTCGTGTCGATGTCCGGGACGGGATCGTCACCATCGAGGGCGCTGCCGGACCTGAGATCAACCCGACGGCGCTGGTCCGGGCGGCATGGCGGGTCGACGGCGTCGTCGGCGTGGTCGACCGGCTGACAGCGGACCGGCGAGACACCTCCTCCGTACCGCCGAGCGGGGCGTAGCGGTCGGGCCGAGAAGGCCCGCCGCGGATCGCCCGTTCCAGGACGGCGCCGAGTTGGCCCACCGCTTCGTCGTCATCCCCGGTGACCGCCGGCGCGGGGTGTGGCCGGCTTGGTCCGGCCGCAAGACCACACCGTGCTCGACGGCACAGGGAGTCCGGCGCGTCCTTGCGACGGGCGGCCTCGCCTTCACGGCCCCGCCTGGAAGAGCCTGCGGACGAGACGGGGCTGATGAACCTCGATGCGCTGGAATTGCCCGCCGACGCAGGCGTCTATCTGTGCGGCCCGCTTCCCTTCATGCGCGAACTCAGTAGCCAGCTGCTGCGCGGCGGGATCCCCGCCCGCAACATCCGCTACGAGGTCTTCGGCCACGGCCTGTGGCTCGCCGACGCCATCGCCTGACGGACGCCGGTCCCCCCGCCCGCGCCACCGTGCCGTCCGCGCCCTTCCATGACGATCACGCCCGTGGCCGCCACCAGCCCCGTCGTGGCCGGCCCGCCATCGGCCAACGCCATGGACGCACTCGCGCAGACACTACGGCTGGACCAAACGGAAGGGGCGCATGTGCACGACCGGGCTCGAGACTCGTGTACTCGACCGGGTCGGGTGGCGACAGGGTGTTGGTCACGGCGAACAGGCGGCGTGCGCGGCGGTGGAGAACGAGTCGGCGCAGATCCCGGTCACGTCGCCGAGACATCGCGGCTGAGCCGCGATGCGGCCCGTGTACGGCCCGGAACCGCTGGTCAGGACTGGGATACGCATGGCGCACGAACTGGGAGAACAGGCGCGCTCCGATGCCTCCCCCGTTTGGAGGGGCGGGTGCTCTCAGAGGGCGCCCGGCCCGGTGAATCTCCAGGCCAGGCGCCTTCTTTCGTTCCGTTAGAAGAAGCCCTGCTTCTTCGGGGAGTAGCTCACCAGCAGATTCTTCGAGTGCTGGTGGTACACGCCTCACATAGCCTCTGACCAGCGGAAACGGCCACGATTCGCCCAAGTTGCAGGCGGCTGGTCCGCGTATGGCCCGGATCTTGGTCCACGGAGTGGGTCCCTGACCGATGGCCCGTGGCGGCGGCGAGTTGGCACACAAGCGCGGGGCGGGCCGACGGGCCGCCACCGAGCATGCCTTGATCCAACGTGCCACGAGAGAGAAGGTCGCCAGGCCTGGGCCTGGGCCTGTCGCGGCTGTTTGCCTACCGCCGCCCTAGGTCAAGCTGGCCCGATGCTTCTGTGCTTGGTTCACGGCATACCCCGAGCAGCGGCCATACGCGGGAGTCAGCGCCCCGGGTTCCGCCGAACCTTGGAGAGGAGGGGGGCGCTGCGAGCCCGCCTGTATCTAGGCTGCCCGCGCCTGTCCCCCCAGGCCGTGGACAGCAGGAGCGGCCGGAGGCGCGCGCCCCGGTGCTGTAACGGCTCCGTGCTCCACGGCGCGTCCGTGCCCCTCCACGCCGGTGAGTGCACCGACCGGATCTGGACATTTCCGACCGGCGCTGTGTGAACCCCCACCCGGTGGCTTGCGCACCCTTCGTACGCAGGGATCGGATCCGGCCCGGGCGCCCCGAAGTGCGCCCCCTGTGCGCCCGATGCCGTGTTCCCGCGCGGGAGAGCCGGGCAGAGGGGTGAGGGCTGATCGCGTCGCGCCCCAGGTGCGTGACGCAGACTGAAGGGGTGGGAATGATAAGAGTCACGGTCGTGTACGAGGCGCAGCTGCTGCGTGCCGCGCTGGTGGACCTGCTGCAGTCGGACGACGAGGTCGCGGTCGTCTCCGCGGTCTCCCACTGGCCGCAGGAGCCGGCGAGCACGCCGGCACCGGACGTGTACGTCGCCGACGCCGAGTGTCTGCCGCCCGCGGGGGCGGAGCCCGACATGCCGGCCACGTCGGTGGCGGCGTTACTGGAACCGGGCGGATCGGCGCTGCTCGCGCTGACGCCCGCCCAACGGCCCGGAGTGCTGCGCCGGGCGCACGCGGCGGGGGCGACCGGTTTCGTCGACAAGAACGCCTCGAAGAATCGATTACTCCAGGCCGTCCACCGGGTCGCCGCCGGGGAACGTTTCATCGACGAAACGCTCGCCCTCGGCTTCCTCCAAGCCGCTGAGATGCCCCTCACCCGTCGTGAGTTGAGCGTGCTCACGCTCGCGGCCGACGGAGCCCCCGTCGGGGAGATCGCCGCGACGCTGTACCTCTCCAAAGGGACCGTAAGGAACTACATGGCGAGCGTCATCCGCAAGGTCGGCGCCCGCAACCGGGTGGACGCCATCCGGATCGCCCAAGGAGCCGGGTGGACCTGATCGCCGCCGGCGGGGCTGACCACCGCCGCGTGACGTATCCGCGGCGTCGCCCCGTGAGTTCTCCGGGGCACGGCCCCTGCTTCAGGGCTGGATGTCGTTCCAGTGCCCCACCAGATCGCGATAGAGCGCCGACCGCACGAGCAGCTCCTCGTGCGTGCCGCATCGGGCGCGGGTGCCGTCGAGGACGAGGACCCGGTCCGCTCGCAACGCGGACGACAACCGGTGGGCGACGACGACCAGAGTCCCTGGCCGGGCACGCAGGGCGTGTTCGGCCCGGGCCTCGGCCACCGGGTCGAGGTGACAGGTGGCCTCGTCGAGCAGGAGCAGGGGGGCGGGGGAGAGGTGGACGCGCGCGAGGGCGATCAACTGGCGCTCGCCGTGCGAGAGCGCGTCCGGCCGCACCGGACGGTCGAGCCCGCCGACGCGCTCGACCAGCGGTTCGAGCGAGAGGGCCCGTACGGAGTCGTCGACGTCGGACTGGCAGGCGTCGGGGCTCAGATAGCGGAGGTTGTCCCGTAGGGTGCCGCTGAAGACGTACGCCTCCTGAGGGATCAGGGCGCGGAGGGCGACGAGTTCGGGCGACGGGTGGTCGCCGACGGGGCGGCCGGAGAGGAGCGCCTCGCCCCGGTCGGGCGTCAGCATGCCCGCCGCCACCTGAAGGAGGGTCGACTTGCCTATGCCGCTCGGGCCGACGACCGCGATGTGCTCGCCGGCCTCGACGGTCAGGTCCAGCTCGTCGAGTACGGCACGGGCACCGGGTCCGTACGCCACCCGGACGTGGCGCAGTTCGAGCGCGGCCGTCGTCGGCCCGGCTGCCGATGGGCGCGCGTACCCGCCGGTTGCGGGTGCGGCTGCGGAAGGCGGGCCGGGCCCGGTGGCGGAAGTCGCGTCGGAGGCGGGCTGCCTGTCCGAGGCGGCGGCGGAGCCGGATACCGGCCCGGTGAGCCGGTCGAGGATGACGAACAGGCGCGCCCCCGCGGCGCCCAGGACGGTCATGAGCGTGTGCAGGGCCGGCAGCAGCGCCTGGAGGATATAGGTGAGCGCACCGACGAGGGCGCCCGCCGTCACTCCTTGGTCGAGCAGCCACGGGGTTGCCGCCAGGAGCAGGAACGCGGGCAGCTGGCCCGCCGTCGCCACAGACAGCGCCCGGACCGCCGCCCAGCGTGCGAGGGCGCGCTGCGCGGCGGCAGCCTCCTCGATCGCCGCGCGGTTGCGGGCGGCGGTCGTTTCGTGGGAGCCGCAGGCGACGATGTCGCGCAGGGCGGTCCGTGTGACCTCCGCACGCCGACCCACGGCCTCGTCCGCGTCGAGGTAGCGGTGCTGGGCCCGTGCCATGGGCCGCAGCGAGGCGGCGAACAGGGCGATGCCCAGGACCAGCGGCGGGCATACGACGAGGAGGAACTGCGGTGCCAGGGACATCAGGCCGATCAGGGCCCCGATGGCGACGAAGACGAGGGAGCGGGCCGCGAGCACCAGTCCGGCGAAGCTGTCCCGTGCGATCTCCGCCTGACTCGTCAGCCGGGAGATGGCGGTCGTGCCCACGACTCCGTGCCCGGCCGTGGCCGCGCGCAGCGCCCCCGCCACCGCCCGCCGTACCAGTCGATCGCGCAACGGTTCGGTGAGATGAGGAAGTTGGGCGAAGACGCCCTGGACGACCGGCGTGCCGAGGAGGATGACCACGGAGGCCCCCGCGAGCCAGAGCAGTCCCGCCGTGATGCTCCCCCGCAAAAATCCGTCGTCCAGCGATCGGGCCACGCAGTAGCCGCCGAGGAACGTCTGGGCCGACTCGGCCGCCGACCAGGCCGCCAGCCGGACCAGCACCCCCTTGCGCTGCCCGAGAAACCTCCGTCCCGACGCCAGAACACGCCGCGACGTGCGCTCGGCGGCAGGGGCAGGGCCGATGCGCGGCGACGGTCGCTTCGAGTCCGTCGTCCGGTCCCCGTACGCCTCCGACGTCACGCGTCGCTCCGGAGTTCGTCCGCGAGGGGATCCACCGGAGCGACGGCCGCCGTCGCACCCGCCGGCTCGGCCAGGAACACCGCGCGGTAGTGCGGGTCCTTCCACAGGAGCCGGTGCGGCCCGCACCCTCGTACCTGTCCCGCCTCCAGCCAGACCACCTTGTCCGCGCTGGCCGCCGTGGAGACCCGGTGGGCCACGACGAGTTTGGTGCACGGCCTCAGTGACGTGGAAAGGGCGAGTTCCACCTGCCGTTCCGTCGCCGTGTCCAGGCTCGACGTCGCGTCGTCGAGGATCATCAGCCGTCCGCTCCCGATGAACGCCCGCGCCAGGCCGAGGCGCTGGCTCTCCCCACCGGAGAGAGGCACCTCGTCCAGAGGTGTGTCGTACCCCTGCGGGAGGAGGCGGATGAAACCGTCGGCGCTCGCGGCCCTCGCGGCGTCGCGGACCTTCCCCAGGGAACCACCCGTACCCGCCCCCTCCGTCGGCTCCCCGGCATCCCCGAGCCCCGAGGCGATCGCGCTGCCGACCGTGGGCGTGGCGACGCTGTCGAAGGAGGGGCGGGCGAAGGCGTAGGACGTCGCCGAACGCAGCTCCGCGCCGGTCAGTTCGGCCAGGTCGACCCCGTCGAGGAGGACGCGCCCCCGATCAGGGTCGGTCAGCCGGCCCGCGACGGCGGACAGGGTGGACTTGCCGGCGCCGGAGCGGCCGACGACCGCGACCGTCGAGCCGCCGTCGATCGTGAGCGTCACGTCCGTGAGCAGCGGGACGCCGTCGCGCACCACCCGTACGTCCCTGAGTTCCAGGGTGCCGAGCCCGTCGGGCGGCAGGGCCGCGGAGCCGTGGGTCAGGGGCGGGAGATCGGCGAGTGCGGCGGTGCGGCGGCCCGCCGCACGGGCCCGGACCAGTGCGCCGAGCGGCGCCGCGATCGATCCGATGCCTGCGGCGAGCGCGGCGTACCGCGAAGCGGCGAGCAGGTCGCCGATGCTGAGCTGCCCGGCGGCCAGCCTCGCCCCCGCCACCGCGACGACGGCGGTGGTGAGCAGGGGAAGGAGTACGCCGCTGCGGGCCACGGCGCGGCCGTGGACGAGCCACATCCGGGTGCCGTACCGCGTCATGTCCTCCAGCGGGGCGAGGACGCGTTCCTCCTCGCGACGTGTCGTGTGCGCGGCGGCGATGGTCCGCGCACCGCTCAGCGCCTCGGCCAGCCGGGCGGCGACGGCGCCCTGCGCCTGCTGGTAGCGGCCGACGGAGTCGGACGACTGGTGCGCGAAGGACCGCAGGACCATGAGGAGCAGCGGCAGGCCGGCCGCGAAGGCGGCCGCGGTCCAGGGGTCGATGAGGGCCAGCGCGACAAGCGCGCCGGTCGGGACGAGGACGGAGGACACCGAGGTGGCAAGGGCCGCCGGTGCGCCGCCGCTGTCCGTGGCGTTCACGCACAGCCGGGAGGCGACGTCGCCGCCCGAGTACGGCTCGGCTCGGTGGGGGGCGGTGGCCGACAGCCCGGTCAACGCGCGGAGGCGGATCCAGGCCGCGGCGCGTGCGGTGGTCAGCTGCGTCAGAAGGACGCAGGCGGTCTCCAACAGGACCTCGGCGACGAGCAGTACGGCGGCCCAGGCCAACCACGCTCCCGCGGCCGGATCCCGGTGCAACAGGAGATCCAGCGTGCGCCCGGCGACCGAGGGGACGGCGAGTGCGCAGCCGGCCGCGGCGACCGAGCAGACGAGCAGCGCCGCCGTCGGTCCGACAGTGTGCCGTACGGCGCCGCGCAGCAGCCCGTCGGACCCGGTCCGAGAGATCCGAGAAGCCATCCGATGCCCTTTCCCCGAGGAGCCGCCCGACGCTTCTCTTCCTCACGGGGCTCGGCGCGTGGTCCCGACGCCCGCCCCGATCATCGGTGCCCCGGGAGCTGAGGTCCCGGGGCACCGTGACTACGCGCCGGCGCCTCTACGGACCGTGCGCGGAGCCGGATTGGCTCAGTTGCAGGTGGTCACGCTGAGGCTGCTGTCGCCACAGAGGAGCAGGCTCGCGCGGCTGCCGGTCTCGACGTCGCCGATGGCCTCGTCCTTGGGGGTCTCCAGCGACTGCAGGTCGAACAGGTTCATGATCGTTTCCTTTCGTGTGGGGACGGTGGTGCGGTACGACCCCGGAGCGGGGCCGGTTCGTGGGGCCGCCGGAGCGGCGGAAGGAACGGCAGGTGCGCCGGGCGGTCGCCCAGAGCTGCCGAGAGGGCCAGCAGGACGCCCGCCGTGCCGGTGGCGAGGTCCATCGAGAGCCGCATCATCTGCTCGCCGGGGAAGGCGAGATGGCCCTCGAAGGACATCGCGTGCCAGGTCAGACAGCCGACCTGACGGCGTACGTCCTCGGGCCCGGTGCCGGGCCCGCCGGCGTTCGTGCGGGCGAGGTGCAGCACCATGCCCGCGACACCGCGGAAGAGGCCCGGCTGGGCGTAGAAGGTGGCCTGCGCCGCCTGCACGATCTCGTGCCGGGCCCGGTCGAGGGCCTCGTCGTGGCGGTGGAGGAGATAGTCGTCGATCACCATGCCGATGCCGACGCTCCCGGCACCGAGGTACGGCATCGTGCGCCAGCCCTCGTCGACCTGGAGGGTGCCGGAGGCACCGCGCACGCAGCGGGTGAGATCGTCGTGGAGCGCCTCGGCGGCGAGGTCGAGGAGCGCGGAGTCGCCGGTGCGTTCGTAGAGCCGCAGGAAGAGCAGGGCCCGACCGGCCGCACCGTGCAGCAGCCCGGTCCGTACCCGCCCCCCGGCCCCCGGCCCTGCGGGCCGCGACAGCGTGACGGCCGGGCGGGCCGCCAGTTCGGCGCATCTCAGCGCCGCCGCGTGCAGGCCGGACTCGCCCGTCGCGGCGGCGAGCGCGTCCAGGGCGAGGCCCATTCCGGCCGTCCCGCCGTGCAGATCCGGCGCGAGCGCTTCGTGGTCCTGCGCGAGGACCAGCTCGGCCAGTTTGAGGGCGGAGGCGGTGTGGCCGAGTCGCTGAAGGGTCCAGGCGATGCCGGTCAGCCCGTCGTAGAAGCCGAGCGGCGTGCCGGACTCGGGCTGCTTGGCGTACCGCAGGAGCCGTTCCTCCGCCGCCGGGATCCGCGCGGCCCCGCTCTCGTCCAGGGCGTGCAGGACGCCCGCCGTGCCGTAGCCGACGGACATGCCGCCCCCGGCCGTGGCGAACTGGGCGATGTCACCGGGGAAGAACCGGTCCTCCCGGTCGGGCGTCGCCGACGCCAGGATCGCCCGCACCATCGCGTCACGGCTGTCCGGCCACGCGCCGGGCTCGACCGGCAGGAACGGCGCACGGCCGCCGGACGCGCCGGCGCGCGGCGGGACACCGGCCGGCTCCCGCAGGATCTCCCGTACCGCCGCGTCCAGGAACGCGCCGGGCACGGGGAATTGAGCCGCCGCGACCTCCGCGAGGTGCGCCGCCTTCCCCCGGTCCACGGCGAGCAGACTGGTGAGCGGGACGAACAGCGCGATCCGCAGACAGGCGAGCGCGTAGCGGTCCACGTCGAAGCCGCGGCGGTCGGCGGGCGCGACGAACGCCGGGTTGGCGACGGTCTGGCGGCCGCCCGCCGCCGCCGGCTGCGCCGCCTCGAAGTCCAGGAGCACCACGGAGGTCTCGTCCTCGGAGACCATGATGTTGAACAGGTGCAGGTCGTTGAAGACGATGCCCCGCGCGTGCACCTCGGACACCGCCTGCTCGACGAGGCCGTGGATCCGCAGCGCCCAGTCCGTGTACTCGGCGAGCCGCTCCGCCGGAGGCTCGGCCTCCATCAGCGGATGCCGGCGGGCGAAGAAGGTGTTGAGCGGTCTGCCCTCCACGAACTCGAGGACCAGGAAGTGATGGTCGCCGATCGTGAAGCTGTCGAGGACTTCCGGCGTGCCGCCGAGTCCGGAGAGCCGCTCCAGCGCGGTACGTTCGCGGTGCAGGCGGGTCACGGCGTCGGCGCCGTCGGCCGCCAGCCCGGCGTACGGGCGCGCCTCCTTCAGGACGACACGCCGCCCCGTCTCGCGGTGCCGCGCCTCGTACACGCCCCCGCCGTTGGAGAAGTGCAGGGCCTTCTCGATCTCGTACGGCATCTCCTGGACCGTCACGGCGGCCCGCGCGTCGAGGTGCGGGCGTAGGAACGGCGGGGGAGTGACCCAGTCGGGCACGCGGAAGACCGGCCCGCGCGGATCGGGTACGAGGGTGCCGGAGCCGTCCTCCATGGCCGGCCGCAGCTCACCCCGCTCGTCGTAGCAGTGGCGGCGCGTGAAGCTGCCGTACCGCAGGTGCACGGGGCCCTGCCCCCACCGCAGATCGCTGAGGATGTACGGGCCGGGCTCCCCGTCGAGCAGGTGCGCCAGGTCGGTCGCCAGGCGCTCGCACTGCCCGTCGTCGGCCGGGTAGACCGTGATGAACTTGCCGCTGGCGGCGCGGTCCGCGTACTTCGCGTTGCGCTGGTGCAGCAGGTACCGGCTCGGCACGAACTTGAACGCCACCTCGTGGCGCAGGCAGTACTCCCGGACCGTGTCCAGGACCCGCTCCGCGTTGTCGAGACAGGCCGAGACGTGGATCTTCCAGCCCTGCGACGGAAGCGTGCCGCCCACCGGGCGCAGGGCGAGCCAGTCACCGGTGCGGTGGCTGGTCCATCCCTCGGGGACGGGAAGCGTGGCGGCCGGGTAGAGGGAGTCGCCCGCTCCGTCGGCGAAGACGAGGCGGTGGGGCGCGTCGTAGAACTGACGGTCGGCGTCGCAGAAGACCGCGTACCCCTTGTTCACAACGCACTCCCTGGGTCGGTGATGGAATGACGTTGTCACGCGCAGGAAGGACCGGGACAGTCGCCGCTGTCACGTCTCGCCCATGCGGTACGCACAGGTAACCGGTGCTCTCCACCCGCCGCCCCTTCCTCTCCAGGGGTGCTCCCTGCCGCGGCCAGGCGCCGCCCGCCCGGCAGGCCGTCGCACGGAGGTTCACGCCGGGCCGGCCACCGCGACCGGCGTCGCCGGATCCGGGCCGGGCGTCTCCCACGGGGGCGGCGCGAGTTGATCGGTCCACGCGGCCAGCGCGTCGCCGTCCACGCAGACGATTCCGCATGTGGCGGCGTACGCGGCGGCCGGTGCGGTGAAGGAGCTGGTGGTCACGACGACCGCCACATCCGCCTCGTGGATGGTGAAGCAGGTGCCGCCGAACCTCTGCAGATCCTGGGACCCCACGCGGTTGTCCTCCGCGTAGTGCTTGCACTGCAGCACGACACGCAGGCCGTCCTCGGTCACCGCCAGCACATCGGCGCCCAGGTCGCCCGCCCCGCCCACCACTTCCACGGTGGCGCAGCCGTCCCGGGCGCACAGCGCGGCGACCGTGTGCTCGAAGCCGTCGGCGTCGACCGCGCCGTGGTCCAAGGCTCCGGTGTCCAACTCCGCCACCTCCGCGGCCGGCGGCGACGCGTACAGCTCGCCCGGGGGCCGGACGTCCTCGCGGTTCCGGACGGCGTGCGAACTCCGCCTGGCCATCCCGCGCCCCACGACCAGCCCGAGGACGGCGAGCGTGGCGAGGACGGCGACCGAGATGCCGGCCCCGCGACTCCCCGCCGTTCCGGCAGTCCTCAGGAAGAGGGCAAGGCCGCCGCCGCATATCCCCATGAGCCCCACCGCCAGCAGCAGATCACGCCCGATGGCCACAGGACCGCGCCGGGCCGCACCACGGTCTCCCCCGATCGCCTTCACCAGGGCCTCCCTCCCTTCTCGATGCCCCACGCGCCGTCAACGCACCGCCGCCCCGCCCCGGCAACGGCTCGGGGCCGCGTCACGCCGGTCTGCGGGTCAGTACCGCGGCTGTCCTCTCCGTGAGGCGATGTTCCTGACGGAACGCCAGGTATCCGCGAACGCGCTTTCGAAACGTGGCCGACTGCGTCGGTGCACTTCACCGGGGGTGTGCCCGGCGCGATTCACGCCGTTGTCGCGGGCGCCGGCGCCAGCCGCCACAAGGCCGGCACCCCGCCGTGCGGGCTCCGTCGCGCGCAGGGTGGCCAAGAGGGCGTGTGCTTCCGGCGCGGTGAGGTCGAGATCCTCGACCATGCGGCGGGTGGTGACGTACGCGAGCCCGTCGGCGAGCATCGCGCGTTCCCAGGCGGTGTACCGCGCGAGGACGAGGTCGGCTTCCCGGGGCACCCGCAGTGCAGGCGGTGCGGGCGGTGCGGGCGGAACCGCCGGTGCGGGTGGGCGGACGAAGCCGGCGTCGTGGGGGTGTGCGCGGCAGGGAGGCGCTCCCGCTCGATCTCCGAGAAACCGCACACCGCCCGGCAGACGGCCTCGGCCTCGTCCAGATCCGAGCAGCCCTCGTCCTCGTACAGGAGCGTGAGGAGTTCGTCGCCGGCCACACCCTCCGGACGATGTGCCAGGACCACCAGGATCTCGCTGTGGCGGCGGCTCAGCCGGACCCGCCGCCCTGCCACGGTGAGCAGCGCCTCGTCCCGGCCGAGCGCCGCCAGCCGTACCCGGTCCGCGGCCGGCTGCGGCGCGAGCAGGGCCAACTGCGACTCCGCCGCCCGTGCCACGGCCTGCACGAACGCCAGGCTGTGCGGATGCGCCAACCGGTCCCCGCCGGTGATGTCGACGGCGCCGAGCAGCCGCCCGCTGCGCGGATCGTGTACAGGAGCCGCGGCACAGGTCCAGGCCTGCGCCGGCCGCTGGAAGTGCTCGGCGCCGAACACCTGCACCGGGCGGCCCACGGCGAGCGCGGTCCCGGGCGCGTTCGTCCCGGCCGCCGATTCCGACCAGCAAGCCCCGGCGACGAAGTTCATCGCCCGCGCCCGCCGCAGCGTCCCGGGATGGCCCTCCATCCACAGCATCCGGCCCGCCACGTCGCAGACCGCCAGGAGATGTTCGCCGTCCGTCGCGTACGTGCCCATCAGCTCCCGGATCACCGGCATCGCGAGGGCCAGCGGATGCCCCGCGCGCTGGTCGGCGAGCTCGTCGTCCGCCAGCTCCACACGGGCCGCGCCGTCCGGGCTCACCCGGGCCCGCGCCGAGCGCCGCCACGACTCGGCGACGAGGGGCCGCACCGCGGGGAGGTGGACCTGGCCGCCGCTCGTGAACACCTCGTGCGCCCGCCGCAGCGCACCGGCGTCCAGTCCCGCCGCCGCCCACGCCTCGCTCAACTCGGCCTCCCGTCGAGGTCCCGCTGCTTGTGCGGCTGCTGATCCCGCGGCTTCCCTGTTCGTACGGCTCCGTCTGTCGGCAGGCCCCTTCGCCTGCCCCGTCGGTCGTCATCGTGGTGTGCGGGGAGGTCGCCGACAAGCCTGCGGACCCGCGGGCATGCGCGCCGTGTCCGGAGACCGCCCCTGGGGTCCGCCCAGGGCTCACGTAGAGTAGGGCTCGGGCCGTGACTGGCGCTTGAGGTGGATCACCACCGGGGAGCGGCCCGCGGACCCCGCGCACCCGCGCGAATCCGACGCTGCCGTGCGCCTGGGCGATCACCCTGTCATCGACGACGCCCAGGAGTGGCCCATGTCCACCAGCTCCGCCTCCCTCATGGACGGCACCGCCCTCGCCCGCCGCACGGTCGAGGAGACCGCCGCCCGCGCCGCCGAGATCACCCGCCGCACCGGCGTCACGCCCTGCCTCGCGACGGTGCTCGTCGGCGCGGACCCCGCCTCCGTGACGTACGTGAAGATGAAGCAGAACCGCTGCGCGAAGGCCGGAATCCGCTCCAAGCACGTCGAACTGCCCGCCGAGACGACCACCGAGGAACTCGTCGCCGCGATCACCGCGCTCTCCCACGACCCCGAGGTCCACGGCATCCTGCTCCAGCACCCGGTGGGCCCGCACATCGACGAGCGGGCCGCCTTCGAGGCGATCGCCCCCGAGAAGGACGTCGACGGCGTCACGATGGCCTCGTTCGCCGCCATGGGTTTCGGACTGCCCGGCTTCGTCTCCTGCACGCCCGGGGGCATCATGCGGCTGCTCGACGCGTACGACGTCGATCCGCGCGGCAAGCGCGCCGTCGTCGTCGGCCGCTCCGCGATCCTCGGCAAGCCGGCCGGCCTGCTGCTGCTCGGTCGCGACGCCACCGTCACGTACTGCCACTCGCGCACCGCCGAGCTGTCGTCGGTCGTCCGTGAGGCGGACATCCTCGTCGCGGCCGTGGGCAAGCCCCAGTTCATCAAGGGCGAGGACATCAAGCCGGGCGCAGTCGTGATCGACGCCGGTTACAACCCCGGCAACGTCGGTGACGTCGACTTCGACACCGCCGCCGAGCGTGCCTCCCTCATCACCCCCGTACCGGGTGGTGTCGGCCCGATGACGATCGCCGTACTCCTCGCGCAGACCGTGGAAGGGGCGGAGCGCCAGCTTGGCCTGTAGCCCCTTAGCACGGCGAGGGACGCTGAACGGCCTGTACGGGCAAGGGAACTGTCACAGTTCTGTACGGGCCGTGCTGCAACTCGGCAGCAACGCAACCTGCTCGGCGGTTCGCGGGTGACCCTGTCACCATGTCCCCGTTCACCGGCGAGAATTCGCCGTCGTTCGCCCGGTACCTCTTCGTACCGCTCCTCGCCCTCGTCGTCGCCCTCGCGATCGCGAGCCGTCACGAGGGCGAGAGCCGGTGGGACGCGACCGCGCGGGTGAAGGACGGCGCGGGCGTCGACGTCGCGCCGGCCGCCGACGAAGGGCTCGCGGCGCAGGGCGGAACGGTCGGGGCCGTCGATGCCGTCGCGTACCACCGCCTCAAGCCGGGGGAGTGCTTCGACATCGACCGCGCCGCGCCCGGCACCGTCGTACGGCGCGGATGCGACCGGCCGCACGACGGCCAGCTCGTCGCCGTGATCCGCCTGACCGGCGAGCACCGCAACGACCAGCAGATACGGGACGCGGCGGCGGCCCTGTGCCGCGAGCCGCTCCGCCGCAAAGCCTCCGAGCAGCCGCACGGTACGCGCTGGACCACCTTCGTCCAGTACCCGTACCGCTCCGGCTACCTCGTCGGCTCCGACACCGTGGCCTGCAGCCTCACGGCGTACGCCGTCCCCGGCACGGCCGGGCGCCAACTCACCGCGCCCCTGCTCTGACCACGCCTTTCCCTGTCATTCCTCCTGCGCCGCCAGGCCCGCGAGCGCGGCGGCGGGATCCTGGTCGGCAGGACCGGCCGGGGCCCAGGAGCCGCGTTCCTTGCGGAAGGGCCACCAGCGGCCGTCCTCGCCGAGTCGCAGCTGCGCCTCCGCGCCGACCACCGTCCAACGCGCCGCCCCGGACTGCCGCAGAACGGGCCGGTCGACCTCCTCCCAGGCCTCCGCGAGCCCTGCCTTAGCGCGGGCCAGCGCCTCGGGACCCGGCGTCCACTCCTCCTCCAGTACGGAGAGGGCGGCAGCGCCTCCGAAGCGCCACGCGCGCGTGGCCCGGCCGAGGTCCGCCTCGCGCCGCCCCGAACCCTCCGCGAGCCGTGTCGCGACCCACGACGGAGGAGTGCCGGTGGCCGCCATCCGCACCGCGTCCTGAGCAGTCGTCAACGACGGTTCCCCAGAGGGGCGTTCGTGCCGCTCGTGGCCCGGCGCGAGCGCCTCGGCCAGCATCCGGTGGGCGCGGGCGGCCGCGTCCGCCGCCAGGAACTCCAGGGCCGCCGGGTCGAGACCGGGCGCCGGCTCGGTCTCGGTGTCCAGCGAGGGCGGCTCGCCCGGTGCGGAGGGGAGCTCCGGAGGAGCCGGCAGCGGCGGAAGGATGTCGCGCGCGGCGAACGCCTCCTCGGCCGATACGCCCTCGGCCCCCGCCCCTTCGGCCCCCGGTCCCTCGGGGGACTCGCGCGTGCCCCGGGTCGCGGCCGCCGCCCTCGCCGCGCTGCGCTCCTGCAACGCCTCCACGAGGGCACGCTCACCACGCCCCCGCATCAGCAGCAGCACGAACGGGTCCTCGTCCAGCAGGCGCGCCACCTGGTAGCAGAGCGCGGTCGTGTGCGGGCAGTGGTCCCACGCCTCGCACCCGCACTCGGGCTCCAGATCGCCGATACCCGGCAGCAGTTCGAGCCCGGCCGCCGCCGCGTCCTCCACCAGGTGCGGCGGCATCTCGTGGTCCAGGAGTGCCGCGATGTGTCCCGCGCTCTCGGCCGCCAGGTCGAGCAGCCGGTCCCACTCGTCCTCCGACAGCTCCTGGAGGAGGACGTCGCTGCGGTACGAGGAGCCGTCACGGTCCTTGACGACCGCCGTGATCCTGCCCGGTCGTACCGACACCGCGCCCACCGCGCCCGCGCGCGCCTGCCGCCGACCCTGTTTCACCTGCTGGCCGTCGAGCGCCGTGTCCTCCAGGGCCTGGAGCCAGGCACGCCCCCACCAGGTGCGGGCGAAGGCCGAGCCCCGGGCGGGCGGCAGCGCCGTGAACGTTCGCTCCTCGACCGCTCCGTGTCTGCCCGCGGAGCCCTGGACCTCTCCGTATCCGTCTCCGGATCCGCGCCCGTCTCCGTATCCGTGTCCGTAGTCGCTCATCGTCCGTCCTCCCCGTCGCCGTTGCCGTCCCCGCGCAGGCGGACGAGGTCCGCCAGCTCGGCGTCGGTCAGTTCTGTCAGCGCCGCCTCGCCCGAGCCGAGCACGGCGTCGGCCAGCGCCCGCTTCCGCAGGAGCATGTCCGCGATCCGGTCCTCGATCGTGCCCTCGGCGATCAGCCGGTGGACCTGCACCGGCTGGGTCTGGCCGATGCGGTACGCACGGTCGGTGGCCTGGGCCTCCACGGCCGGGTTCCACCAGCGGTCGTAGTGCACGACGTGTCCGGCCCGGGTGAGGTTGAGCCCCGTACCCGCCGCCTTCAGCGACAACAGGAAGACCGGCACCTCGCCGTCCTGGAAGCGCGCGACCATCGCCTCCCGCTCGGCGACCGGAGTGCCGCCGTGCAGGAACTGCGTGCGGACGCCCCGCGCCGCCAGATGGCTCTCCAGCAGCCGCGCCATCTGGACGTACTGGGTGAAGACCAGCACGCTCGCGTCCTCGGCGAGGATCGTGTCGAGCAGCTCGTCGAGCAGCTCCAGCTTCCCCGAACGGCCCTCGATCCGCGGGCGCTCCTCCTTGAGGTACTGCGCCGGGTGGTTGCAGATCTGTTTGAGCCCCGTCAGCAGCTTCACCACCAGACCGCGTCGCTCCATCCCGTCCGCCTCGGCGATCGCCGCCAGGGTCTCGCGTACCACCGCCTCGTAGAGCCCGGCCTGCTCCTTGGTCAGGGAGACGGCCCGGTCGGTCTCGGTCTTCGGCGGCAGTTCGGGTGCGATGCCCGGGTCGGACTTGCGGCGGCGCAGCAGGAACGGGCGGACCAACGCGGCCAGGCGCTCGGCCGCCGCCGGATCCTCGCCGCCCTCGACGGCCGAGGCGTAGCGGGACCGGAAGGTGCCGAGCCGGCCGAGGAGGCCGGGGGTCGTCCAGTCGAGGATGGCCCACAGCTCGGAGAGGTTGTTCTCGACCGGGGTGCCGGACAGGGCGACGCGCGCCTTGGCGCCGAGGGTGCGGAGCTGCTTGGCGGTGGCCGAGTACGGGTTCTTGACGTGCTGGGCCTCGTCCGCGACGACCATGCCCCAGGTCCGGGCGGCCAGTGGGCCGGTGTCGAGCCGCATCGTGCCGTACGTCGTGAGGACGAACTCGCCGTCGGCGAGGTCCTCCAACGTCCGCGACGGGCCGTGGAAGCGGCGCACCGGCGTGCCGGGGGCGAACTTCTCGATCTCCCGCTGCCAGTTGCCCATCAGCGACGTCGGGCAGACGACGAGGGTGGGACCGGCGGACGCCGGATCGCTCTGCCGGTGCAGGTGGAGCGCGATGAGGGTGATGGTCTTGCCCAGACCCATGTCGTCGGCGAGGCAGCCGCCCAGCCCGAGCGACGTCATCCTGTGCAGCCAGTTGAGGCCGCGCAGCTGGTAGTCGCGGAGCGTCGCGGCCAGCGCGGCGGGTTGGGGTACCTCCTGCGGGCCGCCTTCCGGGTCGGCGAGGCGGGCGCGCAACTGCTCCAGCCAGCCGGTCGCCCGGACCTCGACCCGCCGGCCGTCCACGTCGGCGGTCCCGGTGAGTACGGCGCCGAGCGCGTCGACCGGAGTGACCTTGCGGTCCTGCGCCGCGCGGGCACGTCGCACCTCGGCCGGATCGACGAGGACCCACTGGTCACGCAGCCGGACGACCGGGCGACCGGCCTCGGCGAGCTGGTCCAGCTCGGCGCGGGTGAGGTCCTGGTCGCCGATTGCGAAGCGCCAGTTGAAGGCGAGGAGGGCGTCGGCGGAGAGGAAGGAGGGGAGCGCGGAGGAGCGCCGGCCGTCGGTGTCGGCGACGGAACCATGGCCGGAGGTGTGGCCGGTGCTTGTGTCGGTTCCTGAGGACCCGTCGGCGCCGTGTGGCCACTCGGCGGGCTCGGGGGACTCGCCCGGTGGACCGATCACCGCGTGGGCGGTGAGGCGGTGGGACAGGTCGCGCGGCCAGTGGATCTGGACGCCGGTCGCGGCGAGTGCCCGGGCCGCCGGGCCGAGCAGGTCCGTGACCTCGTCGTCCGCCAGCTCGACCGCGTCGGGGACGGCCGCCGAGAGCAACGGCGTCAGAGGCGCCCAGGCGCGCGCGGCGCGGCGCAGCGCGAGCAGCGCGTCCATCCGGGCCTTGGGTCCGAACGCCGACGCCGCCGACCCCGCCGAGCCGCCCGGACCCGTCGATCCGGCCGAGGCCGCCGATGCCGCAGAGCCGGCCCAGACGTCCGCCGCGTCCGCGACCACCGTCGGGTCGGCGACGCTGTGCATCTGGAGCACGGCGCGGAAGGCGGGGGCCTCCCGCTCGCTGAGGCCGGGGAGTTCCAGACGCAGGGAGAGTCGTACGCCCGCGTCGTGGCCCGCGGCGACGTCCGCAGCCCAAGCCCGCTGCGCGGGCAGTTCCTGCGGCTCGTCGGCCGCGAAGGCGGGCCCGCCCGCGGCCAGCGGGGCGGCCGGGGTGCGCGGCAGCCCGTCCACGACCGCGTCCACGAAGTCGCGCAGCAGCCGCTCCGGTTCGGGCAGGCGCAGCGGCTCGTCACCGCTCGCCCCTCCGGCCTCCGGCAGCGGTACGGCGTGGGCGGCCGGCGGCATCGACGCGGCGAGGGCCCGCAGGTCGGCCAACTCCTCGTGGCCCAGCGGGCCCGCTCGCCAGGCGTCGCGGTCGGTGGCCGTGAGGCCGGGCAGCAGGAGCCCCCTCGCCGCCAGGTGCAGGGCGAAGAGGGAAGCGGCGCCCCAGAACGCGGCGGCGGGCGAGGCCCCGTCGGCGAACCGGGCGCGGGTGAGGATCGGCAGGGCGTCCCGTACGGAGAGAAGTACGGCCGGAACCGTCCGGGGGCGCACGTCCTCGGCCACCACGGTCAGCCTGTCGTCCGTCGCCGGAGGGCTGTCGGGGGACCAGAAGGCGATGCGGCCGGCGCGAGGCGGGTCGGAAGGCAGGAAGACGGCGGAACAGTGGGCGAGTTCATCGAGTCTCTGGGACGGCGACAACGCATTCCTCAAATTTGACTACTGGGCCGAGCGGCCGAGGGTACAGGAACCTCCGGCGGGACCGTAAACGGAACAGCCGTGATGTGGATCACGCTCCGAAGGGGGGTGACTGTCCTTCCCCGAGACGACCCTGCGGGGTGGAGCCAGCCCTACCCCTGCCGCCGGGGAATCCCCCCGGCATCTCGGGGGGTGACGCCATGGTTGCGGAGGATCACCGATCCGTAGGTTCGAGGGAGTCCGGGCGGCCTGCGCCCGGGACCTCGCCCACGGACCCCGGAGACCGCCATGCCCCAGGCCACCGCAACGCTCACGGCACCCGACCGGAGGGGCTCCGACCCAAGCGCCGACCCCCGAAGCGCCACCCCGGGGAGCACTGCCGCCGGGAGCGGCGACACCCGGAGGGCCGCTCCCGGGCGCGGCGGCGGAAGCGAGTTCGCGCCGCTGCTGCGCACCGTCAAGGAACAGGGACTTCTGGAGCGCAGGAGCGGCTGGTACGCGCGCGGCATGGCGGTCAACTTCCTGGGACTCGCCGCCGTCGTCGCCGGCCTGGTCCTGCTCGGACCCTCCTGGTGGGCACTCCTCCTCGCCGTACCGCTCGCCCTGCTCTCCGCCCGCGTGGCCTTCGTCGGTCATGACGCGGGCCACGCGCAGATCAGCGCGGACCGGCGCCGGAACCGGATCATCCAGCTCGTCCACGCCAACCTGCTGCTCGGCATGAGCCAGGAGTGGTGGAACGACAAGCACAACCGCCACCACGCGAACCCCAACCACCTCGACAAGGACCCGGACGTCGCGGACGACATCCTCGTCTTCGCCCAGCACCAGACCGCCGGGCGCGCCGGATTCCGCGGCTGGCTCACCCGCCACCAGGCCTGGCTCTTCTTCCCGCTGACCACCCTGGAGGGCATCGCGCTCAAGGTGTACGGGTTCCAGGCGCTGTTCTCCAAGGACGGGCCCTACCGGACCCGGCGCGAGCGGCTCGTCGAAGGAGCCCTCCTTCTCGCCCACGTCGCCGGCTATGTGGCGCTCCTCCTGACCACCCTCACCCCCGGCCAGGCCCTCCTCTTCGCCCTCATCCACCAGATGCTTCTCGGCCTGCACCTCGGCATGGCCTTCGCGCCCAACCACAAGGGCATGGAGACGCCCGACGCCCACCCCGACGGCGACAGCTGGGGCCACCTGCGCCGCCAGGTGCTCACCTCGCGCAACATCAGGGGCGGGTTCCTGACCGACTGGTTCCTCGGCGGGCTGAACTACCAGATCGAGCACCACCTCTTCCCGAGCATGCCGCGCCCGCATCTGCGACTCGCCCAGCCCGCGGTGCGTGCGCACTGCCGTACGGTGGGTATCCCGTACACAGAGACCGGTTTCGTCGAGTCCTACCGACAGGCGCTCGGACATCTGCACGAGGTCGGCGAGCCGCTGCGCTCGGCAGCGTGAGAAGGAGGCGTCGCACATGTCGACACGGACGAAGATCGTGATCGGGGGAGTTGCGGTCGGCCTGCTCCTGATGCCCCTCATCGGGTTCTGGCTGTCCCTGCTCGTGGTGCTCGGCGTCCCCGCCGCCGCCTACCTCGCCCTGGACCCCAGCCAGCGACGCCGACTGCGTCGGGTCTCCCGCAAGGAACTCAACCGCTGACCGTGAATGACCGCCGATGATGGCGATTGATGGCGACCGAGGGAGAAATCACCAGCGATCGCCAGGGTGTTCTCCACAGCGTCTGGCGTACGCTCACTGATGATCACGAACATGTGATCATCGCATCGGAGAAGGGGAGCTCCACTCATGAGCAGCGCCACCGTCATGACGGTCAGCAGCAACGGTGTCTACTCGTTCACCAAACCGAACCGCGGCAGCATCACCCTGCTCGCCGGTCTCGGCGTCGAGGGGGACGTGCACGCCGGCGTGACGGTCAAGCACCGCTCGCGCGTGGCCCAGGACCCGACCGCTCCGAACCTGCGGCAGGTGCACCTGATCCACGCGGAGCTCCTCGACGAGGTCGCCGGAGCCGGATTCGATGTCGCCCCCGGCGCCCTCGGCGAGAACATCACCACCCAGGGGCTCGACCTCCTCGGCCTGCCGACCGGCACCCGGCTGCACCTCGGTGCCGAGGCCGTCGTCGAGGTCACCGGCCTGCGCAACCCCTGCGTCCAGATCGACAACTACCGGCACGGTCTGCTCAAGCACGTCCTCGGCCGAGACGAGGACGGGCAGGTCGTCCGCAAGGCCGGGATCATGAGCGTGGTGCTGACGGGCGGCGAGGTGCGACCCGGCGATCCGATCCGGGTCGAACTCCCCGCCGAGCCGCACCGCCCCCTGGAGAAGGTCTGAGCGCCTGTCCTGCTCTTTCCTCGCCGGACCTGCGGAGCCCTGGGTCGACCTCGGCGGTCGCGGGTCCGCGGGATCGGGGGTCGAGGCGGTGCGTCAGGACGGGCGTACCGCCATCGCGTCCAGGGCCTCCAGGAGCGCGGGGAGCTTGGCGCCCCGGGCCACCGGGAGGACCTCGCGTGGCTCGTCGTCCAGGAGCACGAAGGCCATGTCGTCGGTCCGGGCCACCAGCGACCAGCCGGGCCCGTCGGCCCGCAGCATCCGCGCCTCACCGGCAGCGAAACTCGACCGCACCCGGCCCACCGGCGGGGCTTCCTCCAGATAGCCGCGCAGCTCCGCGAGTGCGCGCCGGACACCGTCGTACGGGTCGTGCGGGCCATGCGGGGACGGCCCGGAGGCCTCCTCGCCGGGGGCGGGCTCGGCGTCGGAGGCCGACGCGGGTGCGGCAGCGGAAGTGATGTCGGCGTCGCCCTCCGAGCCGGCTTCCCCGTCGCCGTCCCGCGCCCTTTCCCCGGCCTCGTCCATCTGCGCCCGCCAGGCCGCCCACTGCAGCGCGACCTCGTCGGCACCGAGCCTTCGCTGCGCCGGGCCCCAGCCGTCGTCGTCCGGAGGGGACAGCGGAGCGCGGTCGCCCTCCTCCGGCTCCGGGTCGTGCGGGGCCGGCAGGCCGGGCGCGGCCGAGGCGACGGCGAGCGGCCAGCCGGGCAGCGCCGCCACGACCGTACGGTCGTCTGGGGAGAGGTCGTACTCCATCCCGCAGTCCCAGGAGGCGATGGCCACGGCGACCAGCGACACGTCGTCGATGATCACCGTCCACCGGGCACCCGCGCCGTCCTGGCCGAGGACGAGACCGTACCCCTCGGCGTACGGTTCGAGGCCGAGGGCCGCGCAGGCCGCCGGGTAGTCGTCGCCCAGGACGCTCGGGAACTGCGCGGGCGTCAGCAGCACGGCGGTCAGCACATACAGCGCGTCGTCGTCGGCGGTGGCCACGGCACCCTCCCCATCTGGTCGTCGGCGCACCTTAACCAGTGGGTAACCCGCGCGTCGAGGGTCTTCTGAAGGAAAGTGGCGCGGCCGGTTCCGTACGAGGTCAGACGGGTGGCAGCCCGAGCAGATGCCGGGCCACGGTCTCCGGCGGCTCGTCCCGCTCGCGCGCGAGCGCGATCACCGCGCGGCAGGCGAGCTCGTTGATGCCGAACGAGAGGGCCTCCGGCGACACCCACGTGACGGCCTCGTCGATCCGGTCCTGGTCGTCCTCCACGCACCCCGTGACGTACGTCGCCGCGGCCTCGAAGATGTTGTGCTGCCGGCGAGCCTCGACGGGCTGCCGAGGCTCGCCCGGTGCCCGGCGCGTCACGGGCAGGAGGGAGTTCAATATCGCTCGCACACGGGCCATGGCCTGCCGCCTTTCCCGGACAACGGCTGCCCGGTACCTCCACCGTAGACAGCGAAGTGCCGGGACAGAAGGGCGCGGAGCACGGCCGGAGTCATCGCTCCGCGTGCTGCCGCGCCGAAAAGCTCAAGGAGCCTGACGAACGGCAACCACCAGATAACGGTCGTCCTCGTCCACGTAACTGACCATCCGCCAGCCGGAACCGGACAGAAGAGGGCGCAGATTGGGCTCGGCGCGCAGATCGTCCTCGGTGATCTGCCGGCCGTGGCGAGCGGCGAGCGCGGCCCGGCCGATGGGGTGGAAGAGGGCGAGCTGCCCGCCGGGACGTACGACCCGGGCCAGTTCGCGCAGGTTCGCGGCCGGATCCGCCAGATGGGAGACGAGTCCGGCGCCGAAGACCGCGTCGAGCGCCCCGGTGCGCAACGGCAGGCGTGCGACATCGGTCAGGAGCAGGGCGCCGGCCTTGTCGCGCCCGGCGCGCACCGCCGCGTCGAGCATCTCGGGTGTCAGGTCCGCGCCGATGACGGTCCCCGTCGGACCGACGGCCGCGCGCAGCGCGGGCAGCGCCCTGCCGGTTCCGCACCCCGCGTCGAGCACGGCGGCGCCGGGGCGCAGACCAAGTTCGGCGACGGCAGCGGCATAGGCGGGGGCGTCGTCCGGAAAGCGGGCGTCCCAGCCCGCGGCGCGGGGGCCGAAGAACTCTTGGACATGGGTGGGGTCATCGCTCATGCGTGCATGATGCCTCAGCCTCCAGGGTGAACGCCCTGTGTGCACGTTCGAGCGCGGCACGATCGTTCTGGAACATCTCTGCGTCATATTCCATCAGGTTTCGAAATGCGCCCCTGATGCGCCCCCTTGTCCGGACTAGCGTCCCTGGGTCATGGGACACCTGGACCACGCCGCCTTCGGCTGGCTGACACCTGTGCTGTCGTACGCGATGGCCTGCATAGGCGCCGCCCTGGGGCTGCGCTGCACCGTACGAGCGCTCGACGCGACCGGCCGCTCGCGCCGCAACTGGCTCCTGACCGCGGCCTCCGCCATCGGCACCGGCATCTGGACGATGCACTTCGTCGCGATGCTCGGCTTCGGCGTCACCGGAACGGACATCCGTTACAACGTGCCGCTGACCATCCTCAGCCTGCTCGTCGCCATGGCCGTCGTCGGCCTCGGCGTCTTCGCGGTCGGATACGGTCGCGACCGGGGCCGCTCCCTGCTGATCGGCGGTCTGACGACCGGCGTCGGCGTGGCGAGCATGCACTACATGGGCATGGCCGCCCTGCGCCTGCACGGCCAGGTGACGTACGACCCGGTGCTCGTCGCGCTCTCCGTCGCGATCGCCGTCGTCGCCGCGACCGCCGCGCTGTGGGCCGCGCTCAACATCCACGCGCCGCGCGCCGTGGCGCTCGCCTCCCTGGTCATGGGAGTGGCCGTCAGCAGCATGCACTACACCGGCATGTTCGCCGTCGAGGTGGAGGTGGTGCCTTCGTCGGCGGACCTCCCCGGCGCCACCGCGATGCAGTTCATCTTCCCGCTCGCCGTGGGCCTCGGCTCCTACCTCTTCATCACCTCGGCCTTCGTGGCGCTCTCCCCGACCGCCGGGGAACGCGCCGCGTACGCATCCGCCGAGCAGCTCACCGAACCGGACGAGCGCGCGGTGGACGTGGCGCCGCCCGGCTTCCGCGCGCCGGGCCGTTCACCCGGCCGTGACACGGACGCCGGGGAGCCGGAGACGGCGACCGCGGGTACCTCGTACGGCTCGTCGTCCGGCGCCCCTCCGTCGTACGCCTACCCAGCAGGGCCCGTGGACACCGGCCCGGCCGGCCGCAGGCCGTAGGCCGTAGGGCGCGGGCGCGGGATCTCGAGCCCGTGACCCTCCCGCTCGGCGCCCACCGCGCCCGCAACGGGTGTACGGAGCGCTCAGAGGGAGCGCGTGGACCACGCACATCGCACCAGGACTGACGCAGCCGGAACGAGGAGGCCATGCGAACTCCCCGCAAGACCCAGGACGCCGGGACGGCGACGGCGCCGCAGCAGGCGGCGCGCGGACGGCGCGCGCACGCGGGGCCGCCCGCCGAGGAACCACCCGTGCGCGCCCCCGAAGCCCCGCCCGGGACGGCGGACCCGTCCAGCCCGCGCAACGGCCCCTCCTCGACCCCGCCCACCAGCCCTTCGGGGACTTCGCCCACCGGCCCTTCCGCGGCGCCGCGCCGGCGTCGCGGACTGCGCCCCCGTACCGTCCGCGCGAAGATCGTCTCGCTGCTGATGGTGCCCGTCGTCTCACTGCTGGCGCTGTGGGGGTTCGCCACCGTCACGACCGCCCAGGACATCGCCCGGCTGCGCCAGCTCCAGCAGGTCGACGCAGAGATCCGTGAACCCGTCGCCGCCGCCGTCACCGCCCTGCAGGCCGAACGCCGGGCCGCCGTCCGGCAGGTCGCCTCTCCCGGCACCGGTCGCGCCACGGAGCTCAAGGACCAGGCGCGGCGCACCGACCAGGCCGTCGCCCGGCTCCGCCTCGACGACCGGAACACCGTCGGCGCCACGGGCGACCTGCCCCGCGACGTCGCCGACCGGGTCGGCCGGTTCGTCACCAAGGCCGAGGGCCTCGGCCCGCTGCGCACCGCCGCCGCGGCCGGCAAGGCCGACTGGGACCAGGTGTACA
This sequence comes from Streptomyces sp. NPDC054975, assembly GCF_053609105.1. Lineage (NCBI taxonomy): Bacteria > Bacillati > Actinomycetota > Actinomycetes > Kitasatosporales > Streptomycetaceae > Streptomyces > Streptomyces sp. NPDC054975. The sequence continues at coordinate 23,648 of NZ_JBSGWV010000032.1, read as the reverse complement.
CGCAGTACACGGCCACGATCACCGCGGCCTTCGCGGTCGGCGGCGCCCTGGCCGGTATCCAGGACGCCGAGGTCGGTGCCCACGCGCGCGTGCTCCTCGAATTCGGCCGCGTCGGCGAGATGCTCGCCCGTGAGGACGCCCTGCTCGGCTCCGCGTACCTCGGAGGCGAACTGAACGCGGAACGGCTCCGGCTGTTCACCGGAGCCGTCGAGACCCGCCGCACCCTCACCGAGTCCGCCACCGCCGACCTGCGCGGCCCCGAGCGGGCAGCCTGGGAGAAGCTCGCCGGCCAGCGCGGCTACCAGCAGCTCACCGCCGCCGAGGACCGAATCGCCGCCGCCGCCCCTGGCCGTAAGGCGCTCCAGGCCGTGCCCGCCACCACCTGGGACGACGCGATGGCCGTCGTACGCGGCGGCCTGACGAGCATCGAGACCGACGCCCGCCGCGCGGCGGCCGACCGCGCGGCACCCTTCGGCGGCGGTGTCTTCACCCCCGGCGGCGCAGCCGTCCTGCTCGGCCTGGCCGCCGTCGCCGCCTCCCTCGTGATCTCCGTCCGCATCGGCCGTGGTCTGGTCATCGAACTCATCAGCCTCCGCAACACCGCCCTGGGCATCGCCCGCCGCAAGCTTCCCGCCGCCATGCGGCGTCTGCGGGCCGGCGAGGAGATCGACGTACTGGCCGAGGCGCCGCCCGGGCCGGCCCCGCAGGACGAGATCGGACAGGTCGGCGAGGCGCTGACCACCGTCCACCGGGCCGCCCTGTCCGCCGCCGTGGAACGCGCCGAACTGGCCAGTGGCATCTCCGGCGTCTTCGTGAACCTCGCCCGGCGCAGCCAGGTCCTGGTCCACCGTCAGCTCAACCTGCTCGACAGCATGGAGCGCCGCGCGGACGACCCCTCCGAGCTCGGCGACCTCTTCCGGCTCGACCACCTCACCACCCGGATGCGACGGCACGCCGAGAGCCTGATCATCCTGTCCGGCGCCGCACCCGGCCGGGCCTGGCGGATGCCCGTTCCGCTGACCAACGTCGTACGGGCCGCCGTCTCCGAGATCGAGGACTACGCGCGCGTGGAGGTGCGCCAGCTCCCCGAGACGTCCGTCGTCGGCGGCGCGGTCGCCGACCTCACCCACCTGCTGGCCGAACTCATCGAGAACGCCGCCCAGTTCTCCCCACCCCACACCAAGGTGCGGATCAGCGGCGAACCCGTCGGCAACGGCTACGCCCTGGAGATCGAGGACCGAGGCCTCGGCATGGGCAAGGAGAGCCTCGCCGAGGCCAACACGAGGATCGCGCAGTCCGAGGCCCTGGACCTGTTCGACAGCGACCGGCTCGGTCTGTTCGTCGTCAGCCGGCTCTCGGCCCGCCACGACATCAAGGTCCACCTGCGGACGTCCCCCTACGGCGGCACGACGGCGGTCGTCCTGCTCCCCATGGACGTGCTGCAGAGCGCCCTCCCGCCCGGGAACGGCGCCCCGGACGGCCGGGCGTCCACGCCGGCGTTCGGGGACGGCCCTTACGGGCACATGGTGCACCGGGAGCGTCCGGCCGGCGTGGACGCGGCGCTTCCGCGCCACCAGCACCCCCGACAGTCCGTCCCCGCAGGCGCCGTACCGCCGCAGTCCCTGCCCCCGTCCCACCCCCATCCCCGGTCCGCGCCCCCGCCCTCGTCCGAGCCGCAGCCCCTGTCGCGCCCGTCCCGCATACCCGCTCTCGCGGGGCAGCCGGAGGGGACGGACCAGGCGCTGCCCGAAGAGACCCCGGCCGGGGTGACCAGCCTCCGCAGGCGCGGCCGCCCCTCCCCGCAGAGTCAGCCTGCGCCGCAGACTTCCCAGGAGCACCGGACGCCGCCCGTCCCCGCCCAGCCGGGCGTTCCCGCCGACGACTCCGGGGACCTGCCCCGGCGGGTCCGCCAGGCCAGTCTCGTACCGCAGCTGCGCGAGGCTCCGCCGGCCGATCTGCCGCCCACCCCGGCCGTCCAGGGCGCGGGCGAACGCACCCCGGAACAGGTCAGGGACCGGATGACCGCCTACCGCGACGGCTGGACGCGCGGCGGCGGCGCGGCCCCCGGCACCCGACGACCCCTCGGAACCGGCTCCGGCCGCACCAACGGCAACGAACCCGACCACGGACGCGACTTCGGCCCCGACCACGGCCGCGACCCCGGCAGTGAAGGAGACCACGCATGATCGACCACGAGAGGATGTCCCACCACCGCTCCGGTGAACTCGACTGGCTCCTCGACGACCTCGTCCTGAGGGTCCGCGAAGTCCGGCACACGGTCGTGCTGTCCAACGACGGCCTCGCCGTCGGCTCCTCCAGCGGACTCAGCCGGGAGGACGCCGAGCACCTGGCTGCCATCGCCTCGGGATTCAACAGCCTCGCCAAGGGCGCGGGCCGCCAGTTCCACACCGGCGGAGTCCGTCAGACGATGGTCGAGATGGACGACGGATTCCTGTTCGTCGCCGCCGCCGGGGACGGATCGTGCCTCGCCGTCCTCAGCTCGGCGAGCGCCGACATCGGCCTGATCGCCTACGAGATGGCCCGTCTGGTGAAGCGGGTCGGCGAGCACCTGCACACCCCGCCGCGGCTCACCGCGACCCCGCCGGCCGCCGGCTGACCGGAGACACCCCATGAACATGGACAGCACCGGCGACGGCCAGGCCCCGCCGGGCAGTCAGTGGTACGACGCGGACGCCGGGCCGCTCGTCCGGCCGTACGCCATGACCGGTGGCCGTACGAAGCCGGGGCCCAGCAACGTACGGTTCGACCTCATCGCCCTCGTCGTCGTCGACGACGACCCGCCCGGCCGGGCCGAGGAGTCGCTCCTCGGCCCGGAACACCGGGCCCTGCTCACCCTGTGCCGGGCGGAGACGCAGTCGGTGGCGGAACTCGCCGCCGACGCCGACCTGCCCGTCGGAGTCGTCCGGGTCCTCCTCGGCGACCTCCTCGAAGCGGGCTTCGTCAAGGTCAGCCGACCCGTACCGCCCGCGCAGCTGCCCGACGAACGGATCCTGAGGGAAGTCATCGATGGCCTACGAGCGCTCTGAGAGCACCGGTGCGGGCGGCGGCGTGGACTCCACGGCCCTCGCGTTGAAGATCCTGGTCGCCGGCGGGTTCGGCGTCGGCAAGACCACCTTGGTGGGCGCGGTCAGCGAGATCCGTCCCCTGCGGACGGAGGAGCAGCTCAGCCGGGCAGGGGAGTCGGTCGACGACACCGGTGGCGTCGACCAGAAGACGACCACGACGGTCGCCATGGACTTCGGCCGGATCACGATCCGTTCCGGGCTCTCCCTGTACCTCTTCGGCACGCCGGGGCAGGACCGGTTCTGGTTCCTCTGGGACGAGCTGTCCCAGGGGGCGCTCGGCGCCGTCGTCCTCGCCGACACACGCCGCCTTGAGGACTGCTTTCCCGCGGTGGACTACTTCGAGCACCGCAAGATCCCGTTCGTCGTCGCGGTCAACTGCTTCGCGGGCGCACGGAACTTCGGGGCGCACGAGGTCTCCCGGGCCCTGGACCTGGACCGGGGAACGCCGGTGGTGCTGTGCGACGCGCGTGACCGGGACTCCGGCAAGGAGGTGCTGATCAGGCTGGTCGAGTACGCGGGCCGGATGCACACGGCCCGCCTGCTGGACTCGGTCGGGTGACGGGAGCTCCGTGGCGGCACCCGTCCGGCGGCCGCCTTCTCGCCCCGTACGTGTGCGAGGAGTTGCCCCGGCACCTCGTTACCGACGGTACGCCGGGGCGCACCACGCGCCCAGGGGTGCTTGCCCTGTCCACGACAGTGCGTAAGGCTTGCCCGCGACACGCGGACCGCGGGGACTTCGGGTCGACGGGGACGCCACACACAGGGGGAAGGACCGACGCATGGCGCTGGACACGGAACTTGACTGGCTCCTGGACGACTTGACCCGTCGGGTCGAGTACATACGGCACGCGCTGGTGCTGTCCAACGACGGGCTGGTCACGGGAGCGAGCAGCGGACTGGCCCGGGAGGACGCGGAGCACCTGGCCGCCGTCTCCTCCGGACTGCACAGCCTGGCGCGCGGGTCTGGCCGGCACTTCCAGGCCGGGCGCGCGCGGCAGACGATGGTCGAGTTCGACGACGCCCTCCTGTTCGTCACGGCGGCGGGCGAGGGCAGTTGCCTGTGCGTCCTCAGCGGAGCCGATGCCGATGTCGGCCAGGTGGCGTACGAGATGACGCTGCTGGTGAACCGGGTCGGCGAGCACCTCGCGGTGGCCGCACGCCAGCCGGGCACCGCCGAATTCTGAGTTGTCCACAGGGCGAGCGGGGGCGAGCCCATCTGACATACGGTCGTCACTGAGAGTAATCAACACTCACGGGGAGACCGTCATGGCAGGGGAAGAAGACACCCGCACGTTGGCACCGACGCGGGCGGCGCAGGAGCTGGAGCTGAGGCGGGACGAATTCCAGCTCGCCGTGCAGCTGGGTCTGGTGAGGACCGTGCCGGGCGCCCCGCCCGCCACGTCCCGGGCCCCGGGGGCAGCGCCGACGGCTCCCGGAGCGCGAGGCGGGCGGCGCAGGGTCGCGCAGGGCGAGATCGACCGGCTCACATCCGCGCCGGACTTCCCGGCCGGTCTGCGCGACCGGGTCCGGACGGTCGGCACGGCAGAGGCGGCCGAGCTGCTCGCCGTGGCTCCGGAGCGCTTCACCAAGCTCGCCAGAACGGGGCACGTGAGCCCGGTGCGGTTCTACCTCAACCGCTACCGCACGGTGGTCTGGCTCTATCTCGCGGCCGAGTTGGGCGAGTTCGCCCTCTCGCGCCCGGGGCTGCTGACCGGCAGGCTGCCGGGGGAGATCAGGGAGCGCATCGACGGGGGAGAGGACCGCAGGCCCCGCAACTGGCGGGCACGGCGTCTCGGGTTGCTCCTCCGGGCGACCGAGGACCCCTGGGTGCGGGCGGCGGCCATTGCCTCGCTCCTCGACCCCGTCCAGCTGGCCGAGGTCGTCGACGACCCGTACGAACGGACGCATCTCGACCGGCTGCGCCCGGAGCCGCCCTCGGGGCTGCCGGAGTCGGCGGCCTCCCGCGAGATCGCGGAACGGCTGATGGTGGCGGACGACCCGGACGAGATCCTCTGGCACCGCATGAGCCTCGTTCTCGCTCTGGACGAGGCGCGTGCCGACCGCCCGGCACCCCGCCCGGAGGGCGCCCCGGTGGAAGTGGCCGGGCCGGTGATGTCGGTCCAGGGGCCGCCGGTGGTCGACGGACCGGCTGCGGTCGTGGCGAGGCCGCCCCGTGCGGCCACGCTCGTCCGCCCGCCTGTGCCCCGCTCCCGCCGCGGCCTCCTCGACCGCCTTCGGCGCCGCAGGACGACGACCGGGGGTGACGCGGAGACGACGGCTTCCCGAGGCTAGGGAAGGGGGTGGGCCGGGCCGCGGGGAAGAGTGCGGTCGGGGTCTGCGTGGCGGCGACCCGGTCGGCCGGCGCGGCGTTCGGGTGTCACCGCGTACGGGTGCCCGACGTGCGGCTGCGCTCCTGGGAGGGGGAGGATGGGCGCATGTTGCTGGCCCGACTCGCGGACGCGTCCCTCCAGGTCGCCGCCACCTCCGCCCGTTCACGCAAGATCGCGGTCCTGGCCGAGCTCTTCTCGGAAGCCGCGCCCGAGGAGAGCCCGCTGGTCATCGCCTACCTCTCCGGCCGGCTCCCGCAGGGACGCATCGGCGTCGGCTGGAGCGTCCTCAAGAACGCGATCCCGCCCGCCGTGCCGCCTGCCGAGCAGCCCACCCTCACCCTTGCCGGCACGGACGCCGTTATGACCGAGCTCGCCGCCGTCTCCGGGGCCGGGTCGCAGGCCGAGCGCGCCCGGCTCGTCCATGAACTGATGGCCGCCGCCACCTTGGAGGAGCAGGAGTTCCTGATCCGGTTGCTGTCCGGCGACGTACGCCAAGGCGCCCTGGACGCCATCGCTCTCGAGGGCGTCGCGCGGGCCGCCACCGTGCCCTCCGCGGACCTGCGCCGCGCCGTGATGCTTGAAGGGTCCCTGCCCCGGGTGGCACGGGCCGTGCTCGCCGAAGGCCCCGCCGCCCTCGGCACGTTCGCTCTGCGCGTCGGCAGCCCCGTCCTGCCCATGCTCGCCCACACGGCGGGCTCGGTCACCGAGGCCGTCGCCGGGCTGGGTCCTTGTGTCGTCGAGGAGAAACTCGACGGCATCCGTGTCCAGGTGCACCGGCGAGGCGAGGAGGTGAGGGTGTTCACCCGCTCCCTGGACGACATCACCGGTCGGCTGCCCGAAGTCGTCGCCGTGGCGCGGGAGACGGCCGGCGACCTGTTCATCCTCGACGGTGAGGTCATCGCGGTCGATCCCCGCACCGGTCGGCCGGTGGCGTTCCAGGACATCGCCTCGCGGGTCGGCTCCCGCCTCGACGTCAAGGGCGCCAGCGCGGCACTCCCGCTCTCACCCGTCTTCTTCGACGTGCTCGCGGCGGACGGCGAGGTCCTCATCGACCGAACGGGACAGGAGCGCAACGCGGTGCTGGCCCGGCTGGTCCCCGAGAACCGCAGGGTGCGCCGCCTCGTGGTGAACGACCCCGAGGCGCCCGAACAGGTTCAGGAGGCGGAGCGGTTCTTCACCGACACCCTGGCCCGTGGCCATGAAGGAGTCCTCGTCAAGGCCCTGGACGCGCCGTACGTGGCGGGCCGCCGGGGCCGCACCTGGCTCAAGGTCAAGCCGGTGCACACCCTCGACCTCGTCGTCCTCGCCGCCGAATGGGGCCATGGCCGCCGAACCGGGCTGCTCTCCAACCTCCACCTCGGCGCCCGGGCCGCGGACGGCACCTTCGTGATGCTCGGCAAGACCTTCAAGGGCCTCACCGACGAGATGTTGCGCTGGCAGACCGAGAAACTCGGCGAACTCGCCGTGGGCGACGACGGTTTCACCGTACGGGTACGGCCCGAACTCGTCGTCGAGATCGCCTACGACGGTCTGCAGCGCTCCACCCGGTACCCGGCCGGTGTGACGCTCCGCTTCGCCCGTGTCCTACGGCACCGACCGGACAAGCCTGCCTCCGAGGCCGACACCGTCGAGCGGGTCGTCGAGGGAGCGTAAGCCGGAGCGTGCCCCTGGGCTCAGTCCGACTCCTCGTCGGCGTACCGGCGGCGGGCCCAGAGGGGCAGGGCGTACCAGCAGAGCAGGTACCAGGCGACCACACCCGCCACCAGCCAGGGCACGAAGGTGTCGTCCGTCGCCACCCGCAGAACGAGGAGCAGCGCGCAGGTCAGCGTCGCGAGCAGCAGGACGAGTCCGATGAATGTCATCCGGGAGGCCCAGACCACGGTCTGGGGTTTCATCCGGCGCCCCGCGACCAGCCGGTGGAAGGAGACCGGCCCTATCAGGGCCCCGGTGGCTGTAGCGCCCAGCGACACCGTGATCACGTAGATGGTCAGGTCGGTGTCCGACAGATCGGCGAAGCGGGGTGCGAAGACGACGGTGAGCAGGAAGCCGAACATGATCTGGACGCCCGTTTGGGCGACCCTTATCTCCTGCACCAGATCGTTCCATTTGCGGTCCGCGCGTTCCTCCGGCGTCTCGTCACGCCCTCGGGCGCGGCCGGTGCTGTCCGTCTGGTCCTGCGTCGGTCGAGTGGACACGGAGCCTCCCAAGGTCGCCCTCCCCTTCGCGGATAACCGCGCGAGGGGACTTCAATCCCGAACGTCGCGTGACACCTCGGGGCGAGGGATGCTGGAAGCGTGGCGGGGACGACAGGAACGCCACCCGGCAGTGAGGAGATGAACGACGTGTACGACGCGCACATCGACACCGACGTCACCGTGCAGCTGAGCGACTGCGATCGCGAGGACGCCCAGGCCGTCTTCGACGTCCTCGACCACGTCTACAAGCTGGAGGACATGAGCGCGCCCGGCCCGCGAGCGGCCACCGCGCCCGCCCCCACCGTCTGGATGGCCACGTTCGACACGGCCGAGGGGCGTCGGGAGGAGACCGGGCCCGTGCGTCTGACGGGCATGGTCGGAGCGCTGCTGACCGGTGGCTACCACGCCGTGGACGAGGTCGAGAAGACCCTCGCCGCCGCCTTCGACATCCAGTCGCTGCAATCCGTGTCCGGAGACCAGGAGACCGAGGCGCGCCTGCTGCTTTCCTCCCGCTGACCGGCCGCCGCGCCGGAATGCCGACGCGCTGACCTGCCGGCTTCCCGCCGGCACACGAACGCCCCGGGCGGAGCGGACGGGCACCGCTCGGGGCACACGTCTGCCCCGACCCTGCCCAGGCCCCCTATGCACCGCGTGTATACACCGTGTGTAGAGTGCTTGGCATGCCACGAAAGCGCGCCCCTGACCTGGCGTGCGTGGCGTTCCGAAGCCATCTATGGGGAAAGCGGGTCCGCAGCACCATGTTCCGAACCGAAACGGGGAAGCGCCGGGGATCGTTCGTCGCCCTTCTGGCGGCGGCCTCTCTCGTGCTCGCACTCAGCGGCTGCGGGGTCGACTCGATCAGCCCGGCCGACGCCAGGGGCAAGGCCGCGACGTCGGACGACAAGGCAGGCGGGGCCGGCGCGGTCGACTGCGCGAAGGCGAAGTGCATCGCGCTGACCTTCGACGCCGGCCCGGGCAAGGACACTCCCCGCCTCCTCGATGTGCTCAAGGAGAAGAAGGTCCCCGCCACGTTCTTCCTGCTCGGCAGGAAGCACGTCGATCGCTACCCCGAGGTCGTCAAGCGCATCTCCGACGAGGGGCACGAGGTCGCCAACCACACCTGGACCCACCGCATCCTCACCGACCTGGAGGCGGACGAGGTGCGCGAGGAGCTCTCCCTGACCCAGGACGCGATAGAGAAGATCACCGGGAAGCGGCCGACCCTGATGCGCCCGCCGCAGGGGCGCACCGACGACACGGTCTCCGAGGTGAGCCGCGACCTCGGCCTCGCGCAGGTCCTCTGGAGCGTCACCGCCAAGGACTACGCCACGACCGATTCGGCGCTCATACGGAAGCGGGTGCTCGACGGCGCCGAGGGCGACGGGATCATCCTGCTGCACGACATCTACGACGGCACCGTTCCCGCGGTGCCCGGCATCATCGACGAACTCAAGCAACGGGGATTCACCTTCGTGACCGTTCCTCAGCTCCTCGCCCCCGGCGAGGCCCAACCCGGGGCCGTCTACCGTCCGTGATGTGAGACGCACGAGGGGTGAAAACGGGGTGAGGTGTCTCACATCGGTCACCTCGGACGCCTCGGAACCCGCCTTGAAGGTTTATCGTTCATCAATGTGTGACGGTGAAGGGGTCCGGTCCCCAGGTCCCCCGCTTGAGGTGACCGCTCTTCGTCGTCGCGGCAATCGGCCCCGGTTGGAATCCCCCGTCCAACCGGGGCTTTGTCGTTCCCCAGGGCCAAGCGTCGGGGCCGTTCCCGGAGCCGTACCGTCGCGAGCGCCGCGCCCGGACGGCGCGCGCTCCGGCGCGTTGGACCCCTTCGGGTGATCTTGCGCATGCCTCCTCACCTGCCGGGCAGTGATCGTCACGGGCTGTGACGATCACGTCGGCGGCCCGCCGATCGGGGACCTAACGGGGGGGTTGCCATGCAGGACACGTCCGCGCACATCCGGCGCGCCGCCGCAGCCCTGGTGGGAGGACTCCTGCTCACGGGGTGCGTCACCACCGCCCCCGGGCGGACCGTCCCGTCGACACCCCAGGCCCAGGACGCACTGCTCAGAACCGTCGAGCGCACCCTCGTCGACCGCTGTCTCGACGCACGCGGACTCACTCTCGCCCGTCGGCCGGACACCACCGAGGAGGACCGACGCCTTCAGGCGGCGCTCTTCGGTACCGGCCCCCGCGAGCTGTCGCTCACCCTCGCCACCGGCCACACCGTCACCGCCCACACCGACGGCTGCCTCGCCGCGGCCCGGCAGACCCTCTACGGCGACCAGACGCGCTGGTTCCGCGCTCAGGTGACCGTGGACAACCTGCGTGCCGAGGCTCAGCAACGGATGAAGGACGACCCCGCCCACCGGGCCGCCCTCACCCGCTGGAACCGGTGCGCGACCCCGCCCGGCACCCCGAGCCCCGCGCGATCCGAGCGCCCCGCGCCCGCCGTCGTCGCCCGCTGCGACAAGGAGAGCGGACTCGCCGAGGTGCGGGCGCGGCTGGAGCCCGCCGAGCTGGCGAAGGTACGTGTCCTGCGGGACGACCAGCTCACCACGTACCAGCAGCTGCGCACCCGCGCACTGCGGCGGGCAGTCGAACTGTCCGCACCCGTCACCACACAGGAAGGCACCCACGCCTCATGAAGCGCATTCTCACCATCACCGCCGCCGCCCTGCTCACCCTGACCGGCGGCCTCGCCCTGACGGCACCCGCCCAGGCGGCCGAGTGCCCGAGCGGCCACTTCTGCACCTGGCAGGACGCCAACTTCGGTGGCCAGCGGGCGAACTGGAGCGGCGACGACGGCTGGTGGGAGAGCTGGATCGCCGACACCGACTCCTCCTGGGCCAACCACGGCATCTCGGGAGCGGGCATCAAGGACCACGTCCGCGTCTACGAGAGCGCTCACCAGGGCGGCTCCATGACCATCTGCCTGGCCCCCGGCCAGGAGGTCGGGTACAACGGAGCCGCCAACGACCGCGGCGACTCCCACACGTGGGCGATGAACTGCTGACCCGTTCCCTGCTCGCGACGCGGTCCCGCACCCCTGTCGGGTGCGGGACCGCCGTGCAGAGCGGCGACACCTCACCGGCGGGAGCGCCGCTTCGGGCGGCGGCGCCAGAGCCACCAGCTGCCCACGATCAGGGGGGTGGTGACCAGCAGAAGGGCCAGCAGGGGCCAGTGCGCGCCGGCGATCCGCGTGTCCGTGAGGACGATCAGGGCCACTCCGACGGCAGGGATCAGGAGCGACACCAGGGCCCGCAGGCCGGCCACGACCATGTCCGGTTGGAGACGGCCGGCGCGGGGTGCCCTGCGGTCGCGGACGCCGAAGTAGAAGAGGGTCGCCCGGTCCGTCAGCACGGTGGTGGAGCGGTGGTACGAGAGCGCCAGGTACGGCAGCCACACCAGCGGTGCCACGAGACCGGTCAGGATGACCACGATGAGGAGGGCCCACCGGCCGAGCCGGGCGACACGGCTCGGGCCGCTTCCGCCGTCGTCCGGCGTCAGGATGCCGAGGAGGCGGGCCATCCGCAGGACCAGGTCCCACAGGACGGCGATCCGGCCGGGGCGGGGCAGGGGTCCGTCGGTGGGCTCCGGCCGGGCGCGCAGGCGGGCCATCGCCGTCTCCGTGTCCGCGTACACCCCTTGCAGGACCAGCAGTTCCGCGGCGCGCTCGGGTGCGGTGGTGTCCCGGCCGTCCAGGCCCGCCAGTTCAAGGATCGTCCGCGCCTGGAGCAGGAGCGCCCCGCAGAACGCGACGGGGATGAGCAGCATGAACGGTCCGCCCACGAATGCCCCTTGGGCGGTGACCGCGCGCCGTCCACGTTCCGTGACCAGGGCCCGGAGCTCGGCCTGCGCAGCCTGCGGGCGCTCGGCGCGCAACCGTTCCACACGCTGGCCGGCCGCCGGCCCCATGTGCCGCAGCGCGAAGGCGGCGAGCAGCTCGGGGAACCGGCCCGGTTCGGCCCGCGCGTCCCGCAGGAGCGAGCGGGAGAGCGTAGGAGCCGCTTCGGTGAGGGCCGGTTCCGCCGGGTCCGGTTCGTCCGGTGCGCCGTTCGTCAGGACAGGACCTTTGCCTTCGCCCTCTCGAACTCCTCGTTCGTGATGGCGCCCTTGTCCTTGAGATCGGCCAGCCGAGCGAGTTCGTCGACGCTGCTGCCGTGGCCGTCGGCCGTGCCCGCGGCCTTGCGGATGTACGACTGGAACGCGGCCTCGCTCTCCTTCGCCTGCTGGATGTCCCGGCGGCCCATGCTCTTGCCGCGCACGATCACGTAGACCAGCACGCCGATGTACGGCAGCAGGATGCACAGGACGAGCCAGCCCGCCTTGGCCCAGCCGTGCAGTTCGTGGTCCCGGAAGATGTCGGTGATGACCTTGAACAGAAGGAACAGCCACATGACCCAGAGGAAGAACCAGAGCATGGTCCAGAAGAGGTTGAGGAGAGGGTAGTCGTCCATGCCTGCACTCCGTTCCGGCCACGGCCACCGGGGGACCGGGCACACGAGCGAGTGTCGCCCAGCCCTGGTGCGCCCGCATGCCGGGCGAGCCGGGCGGGGCTGCGCCGCTCGGGACCACGGATATCGGATCCTGGATCATGGATATTGGATCCAGGATCCGATCTCCATGATCCAATATCCGATCGCGGCTCGGCTCAGGCGGTGCGTGCCTTCAGCGCCGCCAAGGCGCGGTCCGCGTGAACGCTCATCCGCAGCTCGCTCCGGACGACCTCCAATATCCGGCGGTCCTCGTCGATGACGAACGTGACCCGCTTCGTCGGCGCGAGCGAGAAGCCCCGCGTGACACCGAAGCGGTTGCGGATGGCGCCTTCCGGGTCGGAGAGCAGCGGGTAGCCGAGCGAGTGGCGGTCGGCGAACTCCTGCTGCCGCGCGACGCTGTCGGAGCTGATGCCGACGGGTTGCGCTCCCGCAGCGCGGAACTCGGTGGCCAGGTCACGGAAGTGGCAGGCCTCCGCGGTGCAACCGGCGGTCATCGCCGCCGGGTAGAAGAAGAGGACGACCGGCCCGTCCGCGAGGAGACCGCCCAGCGAACGAGGTGTCCCCGTTTCGTCCGGAAGAGTGAAGTCCTCGACGATGTCACCGACGTTCATCCGGCCCGCCCCTTGTCTCCGACCGGCTCCTCCGGTCATCGACGGGTGACGCTACCGCAGGGTAGGGAGGCCCGTCACGGGCGGGCGCCCCGCCTCAGACGCGTGGGCGCGCGGCCTGTCGCCGGTCCAGGATCGCGAGGACCTGCTCGCCCCAACGCAGGTTCTCCTCCTCCAGGGACCGCCCGCGCATCAGCGTGAGATACGGGCCGATCCGCTCCGCCTCGCGCAGGTACGTGTCCTCGTCACGCCCGGCGAGCATCCACTCCCGGAGCCTCTCCCACCGTGCGAGCTTGCCCCGCGCCCACTCCATCCGCTCCTGGACGAAGCCCCGCACCGCCTCGGTGTCGCCTTCGTCGCAGGCCTGCACCTGCACCATCAGCTCGTCGCGGATGGCGGTCGGACGCGGCGGCTGGGCGGTGTACGCCGTGAGGTCCTGCCGTCCCGCGTCGGTGAGGGAGAACATCCGCTTGTTGGGGCGCCGTTCCTGTTCCACGACGCGGGCGGAGATCAGACCGGCCTCGGAGAGCCGGTCGAGCTCGCGGTAGAGCTGCTGCGGCGTGGCGGCCCAGAAGTTGGCCACGGACACGTCGAAGATCTTGGCCAGGTCGTATCCGGATGCCTCGCCCTCCAGGAGGGCCGCGAGGACAGCGTGCTTCAGGGACATCCCGACACGCTAGCAGCACCGTTGATCAGGTGGTTTCGCACCTAATCAACGATGGGGGCCTTGTGGATGTCGTGGTTGGAGGACGCCCTCCGACGGGCTCGTGCTCGACCGGGTGGCCCGGGGCGGGAGTGTCTCGGCGGAGGAGGTGGAAGGCCTGGTGGTGGCGGCCCCGCGACCCGCCCGGGGTGCGGGCGAGACGGAGGTCGTTGACATGCAGCTGATCGGCTGCCTATCGTAGATGCAGCTAAAAGGCTGCATGTTGAGGTGGGGCGATGGATGAGGTGTTCAAGGCGCTGGCCGATGCCAGTCGGCGACGGCTGCTCGACAGTCTGAACGCCCGCAACGGCCAGACCCTGCGCGAACTCTGCGCGGGGCTGGACATGGCACGGCAGTCCGTCAGCAAGCACCTGGCGCTCCTGGAGGCGGCGGGGCTGGTGGTCACGGTGCGGCGGGGACGGGAGAAGCTGCACTACCTGAACGCCGCTCCGATCCACGCCATCGGGGACCGCTGGATCAGTCGGTACGCCCGCGAGCGCGTCAGCGCGCTCGCCGACCTGAAGTCAGCATTGGAGCAGAACCCGATGGACAGCAACGCGTTCGTCTACACCACGTACATCCGCACCACCCCCGAGGAGCTCTGGCAGGCCCTGACCGACCCCGCCTTCACCCGGCGCTACTGGGGTGTGGCCTTCGAGACGACCTGGACCGCCGGCTCGCCGATGGTCTGGAACGAGGGTGGCCGCCGGACGAGCCACCCCGACCAGGTCGTCCTCGCGGCCGAGCCCGGCCGTCGGCTCTCCTACACCTGGCACACCTTCACGCCCGAGTGGGCCGAGGCGGTCGGCGTCGGTGACGAGGTGTACGCGAAGCTCGCCAAGGAGCGCCGCTCGAAGGTGACCTTCGAGATCGAACCGGCCGGGGACACGGTCAAGCTCACCGTCGTGCACGACGACCTGGAGCCCGACGGCACCATGCGCGGCATGATCGGCGAGGGCTGGCCGTCCCTGCTCTCCAGCCTCAAGTCGCTGCTGGAGACCGGCGAGGAGCTGCCGGAACCGCCGCGCTGAGCCGACCGGAGCCGCAGCGAGAGGGACCGGGGCGAGCCCTTCGCCCCCACCGCCGACACCCCGCGCTGACCGAGAGGCCCGCTCAGGGCGGGGGCGGGTCGGGCCCGCCACGCCCCGGGAGGCTCGCTGCCCGACCCTCGACCCCGCCTCGGTGATACTGGCGCTCTGCTCGCCAGCCACTCCCGGAGGGATCCGTGATGCGGGACATCACCAGGGTCGAGGTCGAAGACGCCGTTCTCTACGTGGAGGCGGAGCGGATCGGCCCCGAATCGGACCTGGAGGGCCTGGGCGACCGCGTCCCGGACCTCTCCGGGGTCACGCGCGCCCTGTCCTCGTTCGCCGGCCAGCTCGGCCAGGCGCTGCACCAGGCGGCGCCCGACCGGGCAACCGTGGAGTTCGGCTGCGAACTCGGCCTGGACGCGGGCGGCCTGACCGCGCTCATCGTCAAGGGCAGCAGCCGGGCGAACCTGCGGGTCACCCTCGAATGGACCAAGTCCAGCTGACACCGGCATGGCCGCGGGGCCTGAAGGGGAGGACACCACCCTTCAGGCCCCGCGGCGTTCAGGGGCAGACCGAGACGGCCTGCGGTCGGACGGAGGCGCCCAAGGAGGTGCCGTGGTCACCTGGGACGCCTGCGGTCATGCCGAAGCGGCCTGTGGGGACGTCACCCGGCACACCAGGGAGTCGTTCTGGACGTCCGCCACGATCGTGTCGCCGGGATCGGCCTCACCACCCAGCAGCAGGTCCGCGATCCGGTTGTCCAGCTCCGTCTGGATCGTACGGCGCAGCGGCCGGGCACCGAACTCCGGCTGATGACCGTGGGCGACGAGCAGCTTCTTCGCCGCTTCCGTCACCTCCAGGTGCAGACCCTGGGCATGGACCCGGCGTTCGCTCTGTCGCAGCAGCAGATCGAGGACGTCGCCCAGGTCGTCCTCGCCGAGACCGTGGAAGATGATCGTCTCGTCGATGCGGTTGAGGAACTCCGGCGTGAAGTAGCCGCGCAGGTCCTGCTTGAGGTCGTCGCGGATCGCCGAGACGTCACCGTGGTGCTCCAGGATCCGCTGGGCGCCGATGTTCGACGTCATGATCACCACGCAGTGGCGGAAGTCGACCGTCCGGCCCTGGGCGTCCGTCAGCCGGCCGTCGTCCAGGACCTGGAGCAGGGTGTTGAAGACGTCCGGGTGCGCCTTCTCCACCTCGTCGAAGAGCAACACGCTGTACGGCTGGCGGCGCACCTTCTCGGTGAGCTGCCCGGCCTCCTCGTGACCGACGTATCCGGGCGGGGCGCCCACCAGCCGGGAGACGGTGTGCTTCTCCTGGAACTCGCCCATGTCGAAGCGGACCATCCGTGACTCGTCGCCGAACAGCAGCTCCGCCAGCGCCTTCGCCAGCTCGGTCTTGCCGACACCCGTCGGGCCGAGGAAGAGGAAGGAGCCCACGGGACGGTTCGGGTCGCCCATGCCGGCCCGGTTACGGCGCACCGCCTGGGCGATGGCCGTGACCGCCTCGTCCTGGCCGACCACCCGGCTGTGCAGGGCCTCCTCCAGTTTGAGGAGCTTCTCCTTCTCGCTCTGCGTCATCTGCGCGACGGGGATGCCGGTACGGCGTGACAGCACCTCCGCGATGTCGTCGACCGTCACCTCCATCACGCCTTCGCGCCTTTCCACCACACCCGCCAGCTCGCTCTCCAGCCGCGCGATCTCCTTCTTGAACTCGTTGGCCTTCTCGAAGTCCTCGGCGGCGACGGCCTCGTCCTTCTCGCGGTGCAGCTTCGCCAGTCGGTCCTCGCGATCGACCACCTCGGTCGACTTGCCCAGCGAGCGCAGCCGTACCCGGGCGCCCGTCTGGTCCATCAGGTCGATCGCCTTGTCGGGCAGGAAGCGGTCGGAGACGTAGCGGTCGGAGAGCTCGGCGGCGGCCACGAGTGCCGCGTCGCTGTAGCGGACCTGGTGGTGGGCCTCGTAGGTGTCCCGCAGCCCCTCCAGGATCTGGATGGTCTCCGCCACCGAGGGCTCGGGGATCAGCACGGGCTGGAAGCGCCGTTCCAGGGCGGCGTCCTTCTCCACGTACCGCCGGTACTCGTCGATCGTGGTCGCGCCGACCACATGCAGCTCACCACGGGCGAGCGCGGGCTTGAGCATGTTGCCGGCATCCATCGCGCCCTCGCCCGTCGCGCCCGCACCGACCACGGTGTGCAGTTCGTCGATGAACAGTACGGTCGACTCCGCGTCGGCCTTCACCTCGTCGATGACGTTCTTCAGTCGCTCCTCGAACTGGCCGCGGTACTGGGCCCCGGCGACGAGCCCGGACAGGTCGAGGGCGATGACCCGCTTGCCCTCCAGGGTCTTGGGCACGTCGCCCGCCACGATCCGCTGGGCGAGCCCCTCGACGATCGCGGTCTTGCCGACGCCCGGCTCGCCGATGAGCACCGGGTTGTTCTTCGCACGGCGGGAGAGGATCTCGACGGTCTGCTCGATCTCCTCGGCCCGTCCCACCACCGGGTCGAGCTTCCCGGCCTTCGCCTCCTCGGTCAGATCCCGGCCGTACTCGTCGAGCGTGGGCGTCCTGCTCTCCGGCTTCGCCGTCGGCGTCCCGTCCGCCCGCGCCGCCCGGTCGGCGGTGGACCGCAGGCTGCCCACGTCCGTCCCGTACGCCGTCAGCAGCTTCGCCGCCGCCGAGTTCGGGTCGTCGAGAAGGGCGCCCAGGATGTGCTCGGGTCCGATGTACGAGACCCCCGACTCCTGGGAGCGCTCGAACGCCCGGAGCAGGACGCGCTTGGCCGCCGGGGTGAGCCCGGGCTGAGCCGAGGGGACACCGCTGTCGCCAGGCAGTGCCTCGGCGGTCGAGGCGGCCAGCTTGTCGGGATCGGCGCCCGCCTGGGCGAGCAGGGTGCGGGAGGGTTCGATCTGGGTGCAGGCCCAGAGCAGATGCTCGGTGTCCAGGTCGGCACTGCCGTCGTCGACGGCGCGAGCGGAGGCACGGCCGATCAGTTCCCGTGCCGAGTCCGTCAGGAGCCGGCCGATCGGAACGCGCTGCACGGCCGGGGGAGAGGCGGCGGGCGACATACCGAAGAAACGGTTGAGCAGGTCGTTGAACGGGTCCGGTCCACCGAAGGAGCCGAAGGGGGACATGGTCATGTGATGCCGTCCGATGCGTCGACGTCCGGGCAGTACTCCTTCCACTGGACCAGAACCCGGCGGCCCCCACCCGGCGGGCCCCGGCTACGGAGCGTGGCCCCGCCAGGGGCCCGCCGCCCCGGCGCACGGCTTCAGCCACCGCCGCCCACCGAGACGTCCCCCGCGTCGGCCCCGCCGATCGGGTGAGGGGGCCACGCGCGTGGGGCGTTAGCGGTCGGTACTGCACCGTCAGCGTCACCGGGGTGTCCTTGTTCACGAAGAGGTACGCCGTCGAGGACGGGGCCGACTCGAAGCGCAGCCGTACCTGTGTCGTCCCGCTGCGGTCGAGCGCCGCGAGGGCGGACGCCGACAGATCCGTGGAGGCCGCCGAGCCCGCGGAGAACGCGGCGATCGCCGCCCCGCCCGCCACCGTCGCCGCCGCCGACCAGTCCGAGGGCTCGACCGCGCACCCGCCGAAGCAACCCCTCGTCACGTCCACCAGCAGCCGGTTGCCCGCCGGGGACGCCCACGGATCGCCCGAACCACTGCTGCGCGCCACCGTCAGATACGCACGGGTGATCTCCTTGCCCGCCGGAATCCTCGACGTGTCGAAGGAGAGCAGCGTCCGGTTCACCTTGCCGTCCGTGCCCCGGCCGAGCGCAAGGCCGTACGTGTCCTCCAGCGGGCCCACCGTCGCACCCGTACCGTCGGCCGCGGCCTTCACATAGCCGTCCTGCGCGTCCACGCTCGACAGCGTCACCCGGTCGGCCGCGGGCGGGGGAGTGGAGCCGCGCAGCGCCCGCACCATCCCCATGATCGCCTCGATCTGCTTGCCGCCGTGCCGGGCGTACGCGGAGTCGCCGAGATAACCCCACCAGTTCCAGCAGCCGTTGGGGTTCTCCAGGGTGCCGGTCGCCGCCGCCTGCGGGTACAGCACGATCATGTCGTTGGTGTCGGCGTACTCGTTGAGATACGCCCGGTCGACGAACTGGGTCCCGAAGCCCTGGTACCCGTACCCCTGCTTGCAGCCGTGCAGCGCCACCATCAAGGAGCAGGTCGCTCCGTCGGAGCAGGACTTCGGCACGTAGACGAATCCGTCGGCGCCCAGCGACAGCGGCGCGGCCGCGCCGCCCGGGGCGTAGGCGTTCTGGTCGAAGCGGATCAGCGTGCCGCCGGGCGTCGCGCTCGGCGCTGCGACGGAACTCCGCAGATGGCCGAGGAGGTCCCGCTCGGCGTCGACGCCACAGTTGTTGATGTACGGACTCTGGGTGACAGTGCAGGAGTTGGGGCCCAGCGGGCTGATCCAGGCATGGCCGGCTGCCGTGCCGCGGTTGTACGTCACGCGCGCGCCGAACCGCCCGTAGTAGTCGGCGAGCGCGTCCGCCACGGGCCGCTTGACGGTCGAGTCGTTCGAGCCGCTGAAGACGTACACCGGATCGCCCGCGAGGTTCGCGAGCGGGTCGACGAGCCCCTGCGCCGACCAGTTCCGCGTCGTCTGCTCCAGCTGCGCGAGCTGGAGGTCCTGGACAGTGTTCATACAGGCGTTGAGAGCGGTGGAGAGCGTGTTCTGGGCGCAGTTGTACGGGCCCGAGGCGAAGACCGCCGAACCGCTGAACGTACCCGAGTACGCCACGTGGAGCTGGGTGGCCATGTACCCGCCCGACGAGATGCCGGCGCTGTACACGGCGTCGACGTTGTACGGCCGCAGCTGGCCGGGTACGGGCGCGGGTGCGGCCGCGGACGGTGCGGCGGCCGACGGGGCGGGGGCCGTGGGCGCGGCCGCCGAGGGTGTCGCCATGGGGAAGAGGGCCGCGGTGGCGACCAGCAGCAGTGCGGTCAGTCTGCGGGGCCCTCGTGGCCCGCGCGGGCGGAGGGGACGGAGTGGACGCATGGGATCTCCCGGCGGCTCGGTCATGCCAGGGGGCATGGGGGATTGATGGCCGGGAGACTAGGCGCGGGCCGACGCGACCACCTATGGGCCCGGCCGCCACAACTGGGCGGCAGGAGTATGGCGTTCCGTCATCTGGCAGTCACCGGACCGCCCTCCACAGGGACCTGCGACGATGGGCCCATGGACACCACCCCCATGAGTGACGACGAGCGGGACGGCCTGCTGGCGGCGGCGGTCGCCCTCCGCGAGCAGGGCCGACAGGAGGAGGCGCGCGACCGCCTGCTGGAACTCGCCGCCCTTCGGCCCGACGACGCCGAGGTGGCCTACCAGACCGCGTGGGCGCACGACGTCCTCGGCCTGGAGGCCGAAGCGGTGCCCTACTACGAGCGGGCGCTCAAGGAGACCGTCAGGGGCGGCCCGTCCGGGACCGCTACCGGCCTGTCCGAGGAGGACCGCCGGGGCGCGCTCCTCGGCCTCGGCAGCACCTTCCGCACCCTCGGCCGGTACGAGGAGGCCGTCGCCACCCTGCGCGGCGCGGTCGAGGAGTTCCCGGACGACGGCGCGCTGCGCACCTTCCTGGCGATGGCGCTGTTCAACACCGGCGACCACCACGAGTCGGCACGACTGCTCCTGCGCCTGCTCGCGGCGACGAGCGACGACCCGTACGTACGGCGGTACCGGCCCGCCATCGAGCACTACGCCGAGGACCTCGACGCGACCGTATGAACCCTCGGGCGCCCGTGGCTCAGTCGTTGACGGCGGTCAGCAGGACGGCCGAGTCCTCCAGGGCGAGGAGCCCGTGCCGCTCCTTGGGGATCATCCTCAGCTCTCCCGTCGCCAGCTCCTCGGACCACCCCGCGGCCGTGAGCTTCACGCGTCCCCTGAGCACCATCAGGCTCGCCGCCGGCGGCGCGTTGTGCTCGTCGAGCGCCGTGCCGGACAGCAGGGCGATCACGCTCTGCCGGAGCACCCCGTCGTGGATCACCACCTGGGCACTGCGGCCGTGCGGAGCGGTGCGCGCCGCGGCCAGATGCTCGTCGGCGAGGGCTGCGAGGTCCTTCATCGTCTCTCCCTGCGGGGAACGCGGGTGTGAGTCCCAGCCTCGCGCCTGTCGCGCGGCCCGCAACTCGGGGCGCGGTACGCGGACACCCCTAGACGGTCAGGGCACCCGTCAGATGGTCGTACGCCACGTGCGCGTGCAGCCGGACGCCGGTGACGAGGGTGGCGTCGTCCGCGTAGAAGTGCGGATTGTGGTTGGTGACCAGGCCCCGGCCTCCCGGCACGGGGACCGGCTTGCCGTCCGCGTCCAGTGAGGCGTCCTGGACGCCCAGCATCACGTACAGGCCGCCGAAACGGGCGATGAACTCGGACACGTCGTCGTACCCCAGCGTCGCCCCGCTCTCCACCGTCCGCTCCTCGCCGACCACCCGCCGGATCGTCGGCAGGCCGGCCGCGACCCACTCGGCGCTGTTGTGCACGGGCGGGACCGCCTGGAGGTACTCCACCGTGGCCGAGGCGTTGTACGCCGCAGCCGAGTGCTCGACGAGCGTGGTCAGGCGGCGCTGGACCTCGGTCATGTCCGACTCGACCGCGCAGCGGACCGTGCCCCACAGGGTGACGGTCTGCCCGATGATGTTGAAGCGTCCGACGTCCTCGATGTGGCCGATGGAGACCGTGACCGGGTCGAACGCGGAGACCTGGCGGTACAGCTGCCCGACGCCGGTCAGCACCGCGCCGACGGCGGGCATCGGGTCGACGCCCTGCCACGGCGTGGAGCCGTGCGTCTGCTTGCCGGTGACGACGATCCGCACCAGGGTGGACGCGCCGTACTGATTGCCCACCCGGTAGCCCACGTACCCCTTGGGGTACGGCGTGACATGCATCCCGAACGTCATCGTCGGCACCGGATCGGCGCACGCGCCCTCGTCGAGCATCGCCAGCGCCCCGCCCCGCTCGGTGACCGGAGGTCCCTCCTCCGCGGGCTGGAAGACGAACAGCACGTGCCCCGGCAGCCTTTCGCGCACCCCGGCGAGCACAGTGGCGGCCCCCATGAGCATGGCGGTGTGGCAGTCGTGGCCGCACGCGTGCGAGACCGGGAATGGGCCACCTGGGTAGTCGGCGTCCACGACCCGCGAGGCGAAGTCCTCACCGCACCGGTCCTCCACGGGCAGCGCGTCGATGTCCGCCCGCAGCGCCATCACGCGCGCACCCGGCGCGCCGCCGCGCAGCACCCCCACCACACCGTGCCCGGCGATCCCGGTACGGACCTCGTCCAGGCCGAGGGTCCGGAGGTGATCGGCGATCAGACGGGCCGTCCCGGCCTCACGGTTGGACAACTCGGGGTGCTGGTGCAGATGCCGCCGCCAGGCGACGACCTGATCGGCCGTCTTCTCCGCGAGCCGGTCCAGTTCCCGGTGGATCGGATCGGTGCTCAAGAGCCACCCCTCGTCGTCGGGCCGTCCCTCCAGGGTGAGACTCGTACCCGGTCGCGCGCTCCGCAACGCGCCGAGCCGCTCCGTCGACCGGCCTGAGGGGCGTTGTCAGTGGCGTGGTGCACGATGGGACACGTCCGGTGATCATCAGGGGGAAGGGACCAGCATGCCGATCACGAACGAGCAGGTGACGGGGTACGCGTTTCTCAAGGCGCTGTACGAGGACGGGTACTACCCGGACCATGTGGTCGACAAGGGGCGGGCGATCCTGCTGAGGCTCTGCGAGCGGATCGAGGCGGAGCGGCCGGCCGATCTGACCGCGCTGTACGCGCTCACGGAGGTGGCCACCGAGGAGTTCAACGCGCTGGAGGCGGACTTCGACGAGGCCGGGAGCGAGATCGAGACCGTCGCCCGGGAGGAGATCGCCGAGAACTTCTGGTTCGTCGCCACGGCGTACGGCTTCGTGGACGCCGACGTGGAGGAGCTGGTCGCCGCGCGGGAGTGGTGAGGGGCCATGGCGGGGACGGTGCCGGTCACGTGGGTGTCCTTGAGGCGCTCTCACCGGCCGGCCGTTGACGAACGGCCGGATCAACTTTTCGGGGCGCGGCCCGAATCCTTTCGGCGGGACCGGACCTCCTATACACGTGCCGACAGACGTCGGCACGTGACGAGGAGGACTTCATGATCACAGGTATCGCCATCGCCGTCGGAGCCGTACTGCTCTGCACGTGCACCTACGTCGCCGTCCGCAAGTGGAAGTACGCCCGTGGCTGACCCGTCCTGGCCCGGCGAACAGCTGATTGTCGCCGCCCAGCGCGGCGACGTCGATTCGATCACGGCGTTGGTGTCGGGTTCGCACCCGAACGTGCGCCGCTTCGCCCGTTCCCTCTGCGCCACTCCGGAGGACGCCGAGGACGCGGCACAGGAAGCCCTGATCATCCTCTATCGAAAGATCGGGATGCTCCGGACGTCCGGTGCTCTGGCGTCGTGGATGTTCCGCATCGTCCGCAACGAGTGTCTGCGGCGGGCGCGGACCATGCGGCCTCGCGGCCCTCTGCCGGACGCCGCCGTGCGCTCGGCCGAGGACGTGGTGCTGGAACGCATCGAGGCGGGCAAGGTGGCGGCGGCCGTCGCCGCCCTCCCGGCCGAGCAGCGCCGCGTGCTCATCATGCGGGACATCCAGGGCTACAGCGGGCGCATGGTCGCCGACGCGCTCGGCCTCAGCACCTCCGCGATGAAGTCGCGTCTGCACCGCGCCCGCACCGCGGTTCAGCGGTCCCTCCATGCCACCTCCGCATCCGACTCCGCATCTGCGCCGGGAGACACCCATGACGACAACCCGGGCCAGCGGCCCTGACTTCGCGAGTTCGTCCCTGCCCCGCCACCTGGCGCGGGGCGCCATCGGCTTCGGCGGCCTGGTCGGCGCGTTCGCGCTGATCCCGGCCGTCGGCCCGATCAGCCTGCTGCTCCTGCCGGTCGGTGTGCTGGCACTGCGCGGCTGCCCGATGTGCTGGACCATCGGCCTGATACAGACCGTCTCGCGGGGGCGCCTGCGGCGCACCTGCGAGGACGGCAGCTGCAAGCTGACCGTCGCGGACCGGGGCCAGCAGGAGCGCCCGGCCGAGCCGGTCCCGCGGTAGCGGAGCCGTGGGCCCGGTGGTGTGGGGGGGGGGGGCGCGGGGGGCGCCGGCCCCAGGCCCCACCGCGCCCGCCCCCCGGGGGGGGGGGCGGCCCGGGGGGGGGGGGGGGGGGGG
>NZ_JBSGWV010000031.1:0-74040 GCF_053609105.1 Streptomyces sp. NPDC054975 | reverse complement strand
CGGTCGTTGTCACGGTTGAAGCCGCCCGACGGACGGTCGTCACGGCGGAAGCCGCCACCGCGGTTGTCGTCACGACGGTCGTCGCGGCGGAAGCCGCCCGACGGACGGTCGTTGTCGCGGCGCTCGAAGGAACGGCCACCACGGTCGTTGTCACGGTTGAAGCCGCCCGACGGACGGTCGTCACGGCGGAAGCCGCCACCGCGGTTGTCGTCACGACGGTCGTCGCGGCGGAAGCCACCGGACGGACGGTCGTTGTCGCGGCGGAAGCCACCGCTGCGGTTGTCGTCGCGGCGGAAGCCGCCACCACGGTTGTCGTCACGACGGTCGTCGCGGCGGAAGCCACCGCGGTCACCGCGGTCGCCACCACGGTCACGGCGCTCGTAGTTGCCCCGCTCGTCACGGAACGCGGGGGTGCGCTCCTCGCGGCGCTCCTGCACCGGCTCGGCGGCGACGACGGCCGCGGCGACCTCGGCCTCGGCGGCCTCCGTCACCTCGGCGACCGCGGCCTCCGGGTCCTCGCCCCGCTCGCGCGCGGAACGGGCGACCAGGCGGTCGGCCTCCTCGCGGAGTTCGGCGGCGCGGCGCGTCAGACGCTCCAGCTGCTTGGTGAGGTCGGCGACCTCACGCTCGGCCTGCTTGGCGGCGTTGTTCGCGGAGTCGGCCTGGACCTCGGTGAGCGAACGCGCACCGGTGATCTCGGCGACCTCCGGGTCGAACGCCCCGGCCCCGCCCACGATGTGACGCGAGGCGTCGACGCCCGCGTCCTCCATGAGGCGGAAAATCTGGCGGCGCTGGTGCGGAAGGGCCAGGGAGACCACGACGCCCGAGCGGCCGGCGCGGGCGGTACGGCCCGAGCGGTGCAGGTAGTCCTTGTGGTCACCGGCCGGGTCCACGTTCAGGACCAGGTCGATGCCGTCGACGTGGATACCGCGGGCGGCGACGTCGGTGGCGACCAGCGCGTTGACGTAACCGTCCTTGAAGTCGGCGAGCACGCGGGTTCGGGCGCCCTGCGTCATGCCGCCGTGCAGGGCGTCCGCCTTCACGCCGGCCTCGACGAGCTGCTCGGCGATGCGGTCGGCGCCCAGCTGGGTGCGGACGAAGATGATCGTGCGGCCCTTGCGGGCGGCGATGGCGGCCGTGACCGGCGCCTTGTCCTTCGGCTTCACGACGAGGACGTGGTGGGTCATGGTCGTGACGTTGCCCTGGGCGCTGTCGACCTCGTGGCTGACCGGGTCGACCAGGTAACGCTTGACCAGCGTGCCGATCTCGTTCTCCATCGTGGCCGAGAACAGCATGCGCTGGCCGCCGGCCGGGACCTGGTCGAGCAGCTCGGTGACCTCGGGCAGGAAGCCCAGGTCGGACATCTGGTCGGCCTCGTCGAGGACGGCGACCTGGACGTTCTCCAGGGAGCAGGCGCCACGGTTGATGATGTCGCGCAGTCGACCCGGGGTGGCGACGAGGATGTCGACGCCACGCTCCAGGGCGTAGATCTGGTTGCCCATGGACGTACCGCCGCAGACGACCTTGATCTTCAGGCCGAGCACGTCGCCGTACGGCTGGAGGGCGTCCGCGACCTGCATCGCGAGCTCACGGGTCGGCGTGAGGATGACCGCGCGGGGCTTCTTCTTCTCGGTGTGGCCGCCGGCCAGCTGGGCCAGGGTGGGCAGACCGAAGGAGAGGGTCTTGCCGGAGCCGGTACGGCCACGGCCGAGGATGTCCTTGCCGGCCAGGGCGTCCGGGATG
Source organism: Streptomyces sp. NPDC054975 (assembly GCF_053609105.1). Classification (NCBI taxonomy): domain Bacteria; kingdom Bacillati; phylum Actinomycetota; class Actinomycetes; order Kitasatosporales; family Streptomycetaceae; genus Streptomyces; species Streptomyces sp. NPDC054975. Next base: position 72,297 of record NZ_JBSGWV010000031.1, on the reverse strand, counting down.
GTCGCCGCCTGGATCGGGAAGGGGGTGGTCACACCGTTCTGCGCGAGCTTGCGCACGACGCCCTCGGGCAGGCCCAGGTCGGCGAAGGTGATGGTGGGCTCGTCGGCCTCGGTGGACTCCTCGGCGGAGTCGACCGTCTCGACGATCTCGGTGGCCTCTACGGCCTCGACGATCTCGTCGTTCTCGGGCATGACGGCGTGGTCAGGACTGAAAATGGACATGCGAAATGCGAAACCTTCCGGAGTCTCGGCACGCGCCCGTCAACTCCGTGAATTTCGCAAATCGACCGCCTCAATGCGGTCCAGCCACGGCTAGGGAGAGTACGCGCCACACGGCGCTCTTCTGTGTCGGCGCCGGGCAATGGGATCAAACGATCTACCACCATACGCACCCTCCCCCGCCTATGGCAAACCGGACTCCGTCACACCGGCCTCGGACCAGTCCCCGCACCGGCCCGCGCACCGCGCCTCACGCCGGTCCGACCTGCGGCGATGCCTCCGGCTCCGCCGATGAGCCCGGCCCGTCCGCCGCCCTCATGGCACCCATGTGGGTGTCCGCGCCCGGCGTCGCGGTCGGCGAGTCGGTCGGATCGGGCGTCGGCTCCGGAGTGGGGCTGGGGCTCGGCTCCACGGACGGGGTGGGCGTCGGCTCGGGCGGATCGACCGGCGGCGTCTCCTCCCCGGCCGGCGCGCTCGGCCCGCCCGCCCCTCCGGCCGCCCCACCGGGCTCCTGACCGCCGCCCGGCTTCGGCCTGGCCCCCGTGCCGCCGCCCGCGGGGGCGTCCGCCGGAGGCTTTCCGGAGACCGACGGCGAGCCACTGGGCACCGGCGACTCCGTGCCCGCGCCGTCCGCGTCCGGGCCGCTCCTGCCCGCCGCGCCCCGGCCGCCGTCACCGTGCCCGCCGCCCGGGACCCCGGCGTCCCCGCCGGACCCGGCCGCCTCGCCCTGCTTCCCCGCGGACTTGCTGGGCGCCGGCTTCGCGCCCTCGTCACTCACACTCATGCAGCCGCTCAGACCGGCACAGGCGGCGACCGCCAACGCGGTAGCGGCCCATCTCACGCGGGTGGGCAAATGGCGCACGGAGGGCACCTCCAGGAACACAAAGGGCGGGAACAGCGGGCGGAAAAGCCGTGTTTCGCTGCCCAACTCCCTTTGCACCGCAAGGGACACGCCCCTACGGCAACCACCTGCCCCCGATCAGCACGCCCGCCCTCTCACCCGTACCCGAGCGCGTGCAGCCGCTCGTCGTCGATGCCGAAGTGGTGGGCGATCTCGTGGACGACGGTGATCTCGGTCTCCGCGACCACGTCCTCCCGCGACTCGCACATCCGCAGCGTCGGCCCCCGGTAGATCGTGATCCGGTCCGGCAGCACCCCCGCGTACCACTCGCCCCGGTCCGTCAGCGGAGTCCCCTCGTACAGCCCGAGCAGCTCCGGATCGTCCGGCGCGGGTTCGTCCTCGACGAACACCGCGACGTTGTCCATCAGCCGCGTCAGCTCCGGCGGGATCCGGTCCAGGGCCTCGGCGACAAGCTCCTCGAACTCCTCGCGCGTCATCTCCAGCACCCGGCCATTGTCCCCCCAGGTGAAACCGTTTTGGCGATAGCGGCCGCCATCCCATATGCTTCTCACGTCCCCGACGCGCTGCAAAGCGCGCAGGTGAGCCTCTAGCCCTCATCGTCTAGTGGCCCAGGACGCCGCCCTTTCAAGGCGGTAGCACGGGTTCGAATCCCGTTGGGGGCACGCAACATCCTGTGCGAGACTAGTGTTCGCACATCGCAAGGTCCTGTGGAGCAGTTGGTTAGCTCGCCACCCTGTCAAGGTGGAGGTCGCGGGTTCAAGTCCCGTCAGGATCGCTGAGGTCAGAAATGATCTCGTGGCTGGGTAGCTCAGTTGGTACGAGCGATCGCCTGAAAAGCGATAGGTCGCCGGTTCGACCCCGGCCCCAGCCACAAAGAGAAGGCCCCGTTCGAAAGAACGGGGCCTTCTTCGTGTACGGAAGGTACGGAGGTACGGGACGGACGCGACGGACGGGGCAGGCTAGCCCCGTACGAGCCGCGTACGGGCCGCGGGGACGCGCGGCGAGCCCCGCGCACCCCCGCCCCGCCCTCACGCCTCCCGCTCCCTCCGCCCCCGCCACCCGCGCACCGCCAGCACCACCGCCACCACGGCGACCACGGCGACCAGCAGCGCCCAGTCCGGCACCGAGCGGCCCACCGACGCCACCCGCTCCTCCACGGCGAACGAGTCGTCCACCGACAGCAGGCCCGGCAGCGCCGTCGTGCCGTCGAAGAGCAGGAAGACCGCGCCGAGCACCACGAAGAACAGGCCCGACAGCAGCGACGTCGTATGCAGCTCGAACCGGCCGGCCCGGACCGTACGGCCCCGCAGCCAGCGGCGCCGGCCCAGCTCGTACCGCTCCCAGAGCAGGGCCAGCAGGAACAGCGGCACCGCCATGCCCAGCGCGTACACCGCCAGCAGCAGACCGCCGTACGCCGGGCTGCCGCTCAGCGCCGCGACCGTCAGGACGCTGCCGAGGATCGGGCCCGCGCAGAAGCCGGCGAGGCCGTAGACCAGGCCGAGCGCGTAGACGGAGACCGCCGTCGTGGGGCGGATCCGGCCGCTGACCTCGGCGATCCGGCGCGAGGCGAAGCCCATCCCCAGGATCTGGAGCACGCCGAGCACGATGATCGTCCAGCCGCCGACGGCCACCAGCAGGTCCCGGTGACCGTAGAAGAGCCGCCCGGCGAACGAACCGGCCGCGCCGAGCGGGACGAGCGTGGTCGCAAGGCCCGCGTAGAAGATTCCGGTACGGGCGAGCAGCCGGCTCTTCGAGTCGATCGAGTACGCGAAGAAGGCCGGGAGCAGCAGGGCGCTGCACGGGCTGAGGAGGGCGAGCAGACCGCCGAGGAAGGCAGCCAGGTAGCCGATGTCGGCGGTCACTCCCCCGCCCCGCCGCCGGCCGTCGCCGCCCCGCTCTCGCCCTTGCCTGCCCCGCCGGCCTTCGGCTCGGCCGTCTTCGTCGGCTTCGCCGTCTTCGCCGCCGCCTCGATCGCCTCCGTGAAGGCCTCCATCGGCTGCGCGCCCGCGATCGGCCGTCCGTTGACCAGGAAGGACGGGGTCGAGGTCGCGCCCAGGGAGTACGCCTGCTCCTGGTCCTTGCTCACCGCCTCCCGGGCCGCCGCGCCGTCCGTGTCCTTGGCGAACCGCGCGAGGTCGGGGACCCCGGCCTCCTTCGCGAGGGCGTTCAGCTGGTCCTTGCCGAAGCCCTTCTCCTTGGCGCCCTCGGCGTACGCGGCCTTGTGGAACTCCCAGAACCGGCCCTGCTGCCCCGCCGCCCACGACGCACGGGCCGCCGCCTCCGACTCCTCGCCGAAGATCGGGAAGTTCCGCCACTCGATGCGCAGGGTGCCGTTGTCGACGTACTTCTTCACCAGCTCGGGCTCGGTGTCCCGGGCGAACTTCCCGCAGTAGCCGCACTTGAAGTCGGCGTACTCGATGAGCACCACGGGCGCGTCGGCCCGCCCCACGGCCAGCTTGTCGGAGGCGTCGCGGCGGGCGTAGGCCTCCAGCTCCGGGTAGACACCGGCGGACGGGTCGACGGAGACCTCGGCCGCCGAGGAGCCGGACGAGCCGCCGGAGTCGGGCTGTGACGCGGTGAACGAGACGACTCCGAGCAGCAGGGCGGCGAGGGCCACCCCGGAGACGATCATGATCGGCTTGGACTTGGACATGCGGACGTACTCCTGAACGTGGAGGGAGAGGACGGACGACGACGGCGGTCGGCCCTCTAGACGCGCAGGATCGACAGCTCCACGGGTGAGGGCGGAACGAGCTCCGGCGGCTCCGGCCCCGGGAGCAGCGCACGTATGGCCTGGTCACAGCCCCAGGCCTCGGCCCCGGTCGTCCGCTCCGCCGCCAGCGTGGGCAGCAGCTCGCCGAAGCCGCTCGGGCGCGGCGGGGTGGCCGGACGGGTGGCTCCGTCCACCGCGTGGCTCTGCCCGCAGCCCTGCGAGGCGCTTCCCGCGACCGTGACCACGGCCGCGGGCGAGGACTCCGCCGCCACCGCCGTGCGCGCGCCACCGCACCCCAGCACCCCGAGCACCACGGCAAGCAGCGCGGCGAGCGCCGCGAGCGCGCGGACGGTGCGGGCGGTGCTGGACACGGGGTACCTCTCAGCTCGACGTGCCCGAAATATTACGGGTCGCACCGCAGGGAAATCGGTTCGCCCGTACTCGGCCCGGGGTGCGATCCTGGATTCCGTATGTCTACTTCCTTCGCCGCCCTCCAGTCCGTCCTGGCCGAGGTCTCGCTGCGGGACGCCCACCGGCTCGGCCGCCGTCTCGAGGGCGCCCGCCGCATCCGCAAGCCCGAGGCCCGTGAGGCCGTCCTGGACGAGATCGCCGCCGAGGCCGGAAAGGCCAAGGAGCGCGTCGACGGGCGGGCCTCCCGCGTGCCCGCGGTCACGTACCCCGAGCAGCTGCCCGTCTCGCAGAAGAAGGACGAGATCCTGGAGGCGATACGTGACCACCAGGTCGTGATCGTCGCCGGTGAGACGGGCTCCGGAAAGACGACGCAGATCCCCAAGATCTGTCTGGAGCTCGGCCGGGGCGTCCGGGGCATGATCGGCCACACCCAGCCCCGCCGGATCGCGGCCCGTACGGTCGCCGACCGGGTGGCCGAGGAGCTGAAGACCCCGCTGGGCGAGGCCGTCGGCTGGAAGGTCCGCTTCACCGACCAGGTCAACCCCGACGCGACCTTCGTGAAGCTGATGACCGACGGCATCCTGCTCGCCGAGATCCAGACGGACCGCGAGCTGCGCGCCTACGACACGATCATCATCGACGAGGCCCACGAGCGGTCCCTCAACATCGACTTCCTGCTCGGCTATCTGGCCCAGCTGCTGCCCAAGCGCCCCGACCTCAAGGTCGTCATCACCTCCGCGACCATCGACCCGGAGCGCTTCTCCCGCCACTTCGGCGACGCGCCGATCGTCGAGGTCAGCGGACGTACGTACCCGGTCGAGGTCCGCTACCGGCCCCTCCTCGAAGAGGACTCGGAAGAGGCCGACCGGGACCAGATCACCGCGATCTGCGACGCCGTCGACGAGCTCCAGTCCGAGGGCCCCGGCGACATCCTCGTCTTCCTCTCCGGCGAGCGGGAGATCCGCGACACGGCGGACGCGCTCCTGAAGAAACAGCTGCGCAACACCGAGATCCTCCCCCTCTACGCCCGGCTCTCCCACGCCGAGCAGCACCGCGTCTTCCAGGCGCACTCCGGCCGCCGGATCGTCCTCGCCACCAACGTGGCCGAGACCTCGCTGACCGTCCCGGGCATCAAGTACGTGATCGATCCGGGCACCGCCCGTATCTCGCGCTACTCCCACCGGACCAAGGTCCAGCGTCTGCCGATCGAGCCGATCAGCCAGGCCAGCGCCAACCAGCGCAAGGGCCGCTGCGGCCGTACGTCCGACGGCATCTGCATCCGGCTCTACTCCGAGGACGACTTCCTCTCCCGTCCGGAGTTCACGGACGCCGAGATCCTCCGTACGAACCTGGCGTCCGTCATCCTCCAGATGACCGCGGCCGGCCTCGGCGAGATCGAGAAGTTCCCCTTCATCGACCCGCCGGACCATCGCAACATCCGCGACGGCGTGCAGCTCCTGCAGGAGCTCGGCGCGATCGACCCGACGGAGAAGGACCCGAAGAAGCGGCTGACGCAGCAGGGCCGCAAGCTCTCCCAGCTGCCCGTCGACCCCCGGCTCGCCCGCATGGTCCTGGAGGCCGACAAGAACGGCTGCGTACGGGAAGTGATGGTGATCGCGGCCGCGCTCTCCATCCAGGACCCGCGCGAGCGGCCCGCCGAGAAGCAGGCCCAGGCCGACCAGCAGCACGCCCGCTTCAAGGACGAGACGAGCGACTTCCTCGCCTTCCTCAACCTCTGGCGCTACATCCGCGAGCAGCAGAAGGAGCGCGGCTCCAGCTCCTTCCGCCGGATGTGCAAGTCGGAGTACCTGAACTTCCTCCGCATCCGCGAGTGGCAGGACATCTACGCGCAGCTGCGCACGGTCGCCAAGCAGATGGGCATCCACCTCAACGAGGAGGACGCGCCCGAGCAGTCCGTGCACACCTCGCTCCTGGCCGGTCTGCTGTCGCACATCGGCATGAAGGACGTGAAGGAAGGAGCCAAGAACGAGTACCTGGGCGCCCGCAGCGCCAAGTTCGCGGTCTTCCCGGGCTCGGCTCTCTTCAAGAAGCCCCCGCGCTTCATCATGTCCGCCGAGCTGGTGGAGACCTCGCGGCTCTGGGCGCGGGTCAACGCGAAGATCGAGCCCGAGTGGATCGAGCCGCTCGCCCAGCACCTGATCAAGAAGACGTACAGCGAGCCGCACTGGGAGAAGGACCAGGCGGCCGTGATGGCGATCGAGAAGGTCACGCTCTACGGCGTGCCGATCGTCACCGACCGCAAGGTGAACTACGGGCGGATCGACCCCGAGGCCTCCCGTGACCTGTTCATCCGCAACGCGCTCGTCGAGGGCGACTGGCGTACGCACCACAAGTTCTTCGCCGACAACCGCAAACTCCTCACCGAGGTCGAGGAGTTGGAGCATCGCGCCCGGCGCCGGGACATCCTCGTCGACGACGAGACGCTCTTCGACTTCTACGACAAGCGCGTGCCCGAACACGTGGTCTCCGGTGCGCACTTCGACTCGTGGTGGAAGCACAAGCGCCGTGAGGAACCGGAGTTCCTCGACTTCGAGCGCGAGATGCTCATCAACGAGAAGGCCGCCGGGGTCACGAAGGCCGACTATCCGGACTCCTGGCGGCAGGGGCCGCTGAAGTTCCGGGTGACGTACCAGTTCGAGCCGGGCGCGGACGCCGACGGCGTCACCGTCCACATCCCGCTCCAGGTCCTCAACCAGGTCACCGACGAGGGCTTCGACTGGCAGATCCCGGGTCTGCGCGAGGAGATCGTCACGGAGCTGATCCGTTCGCTCCCGAAGCCGATCCGCCGCAACTACGTGCCGGCGCCGAACTTCGCGGCCCGCTTCCTGGACTCGGCGGTCCTCTTGCAGGAGCCGCTGACGGTGACGCTCGCCCGCGAGCTGCACCGGATGGTCGGCGTCCCCGTCTCCCCGGAGGACTTCGACCTCTCCCGGATCGCCGACCACCTGAAGATCACCTTCCGGATCGTCGACGAGCGGCGCCGCAAGCTCGCCGAGGACAAGGACCTGGAGGCGCTGAAGCTGAAGCTGCGCCCCAAGGCCCGCCAGGCCCTCTCCAAGGCCGCGGCGGCCGCCACGGGCGGCCCTGACGGCTCCGGGCCGTCCCTGGAGCGCACAGGGCTCACCGACTGGACGATCGGCACGCTCACGAAGGTCTTCGAGACCCGTCGGGCCGGCCAGCCCGTCAAGGCGTACCCGGCGCTCGTGGACGCGGGCGACACCGTCTCCGTACGGCTCTTCGACACGGAGGCCGAGCAGGAGCTTGCGATGTGGCAGGGCACGCGGAAGCTGATCCTGCTGAACATCCCGGTGAACCCGGCGAAGTTCGCCTCCGACAAGCTCACCAACCAGCAGAAGCTCGCCCTCTCCCGTAACCCCCACGGCTCGATCCAGGCGCTGTTCGACGACTGCGCGACCGCCGCCGCGGACAAGCTGATCGCCGACCACGGCGGGCCGGTCTGGGACGAGGAGTCCTTCCGGAAGCTGTACGACAAGGTCCGCGCCGACCTCGTCGACACGACCGTGCGGACGGTGGATCAGGTCCAGCAGATCCTGGCCGCCTGGCAGGCCTGCGAGCGCCGCCTGAAGGCCACGAACAGCCTCGCGCTGATCAACAACCTGGCGGACGTCCGCACGCAGCTGGCCTGGCTGATGCCGGCGGGCTTCGTCACGAGGACGGGGCTGAAGCGGCTCCCGGACCTGATGCGCTACCTGGTGGCCGTCGACCGCCGGCTCCAGCAGATGCCGACCGGCGTGCAGCGGGACACCACCCGCATGGAGAAGGTCCACGAGATGCTCGACGAGTACGCCTGGCTGCTCGAACAGCTCCCGAAGGGACGGCCCGTGCCGAAGGAGGTCACCGACATCCGCTGGATGATCGAGGAGCTCCGGGTCAGCTACTTCGCCCACGCCCTGGGCACGGCCTACGCGGTCTCCGACAAGCGGATCGTGAAGGCGATCGACGCGGCCGCGCCGTAGGAGGACGGGCCGGCCGGGGGTGTCGGCTTGCGCCGGTTCGACCAGACCCTCTGACCTGCTGTACAGTCTTCTTCGCAGCCCCCGATGAGGGCTGCGAAACATGGTCCTGTGGAGCAGTTGGTTAGCTCGCCACCCTGTCAAGGTGGAGGTCGCGGGTTCAAGTCCCGTCAGGATCGCTTTCAAGAAGGCCCGCACCGTTCGGTGCGGGCCTTCTTCGTTGCCTCCCGGTGTATTGACGGGGTCGGCCGGACCCCGGTACCCAGTCATCAGGGAATCGGGGGCCCACACCGGAGGTGGTCGCGCATGGCCGCGGCGTCCGCAGCACGACACGAGATACGGGCGCTGCTGCGCGCCCATCTGGCGGCCGCGTCCCGCCACGGGCACCTCACGCGCCACTGCCCCGTCTGCCACCGCCTCCAGAGGCTCGCCATGGAGGCGGACCGCACCCCCGAGCAGAGCGAGGACGAAAGTCCCACCAGCCCATGACCAACGGCGGGTTGGCGCTCGCCCCGGAAGTGGCAGGCTGTTCTTTGGCAAGACTTCGCCGGTGTGACGGGAGTCACCGAACGAGTTTTACGAACTCCTCCACTTATGCCCTCCCTACACCAGCCCCATTTAATATGTGCAATTGCACCGCACATCGGGGGCTGCGCGCAGACACAAAAAAGATCGCGCTGGACCCGGCGGAGTCCAGCGCGATCGATGACGAAGAGCCTGTTGGGGCAGGCGCCAGGTCGGCAGAGCTTGGGTGGGCGGTCCAGGTTGGGGGACCCGGAATTGCCCGGTGCTACAGGGTGTTGCGCGTACCTCAGGCCTCGCTGCGCTGCTGCGGAATGCCCGCGAGCAGGGCGCGGACCTCAGCCTCGCGGTAGCGGCGGTGTCCACCCAGGGTGCGGATGGACGTGAGCTTCCCTGCCTTGGCCCAACGGGTCACCGTCTTCGGGTCCACGCGGAACATCGTGGCAACCTCGGCGGGGGTCAGCAGCGGCTCGGCATCAGGGGTGCGAGCGGTCATGAGCGGCCTCCTCGGGAGAACCGAACCTTCTCGGTTCTTTCCTCTAAATTCTGCACCTTGACCCGCGTTGCCCGAAATGGCGGACGCGAGCCGAGTCGGTTATAGGACGAACGGCTTGTCCTCGGCACTACAACTACACCATCCGTCCAGCCACGTCGGCCAAACCGATGGAATTGCCCTCGCAGGTGTTCATCAGCGGCGGAAGTCGATGGACCATGCCATAACGGACAGTCACGCCACTGTGACGATCAGTCACAGAGCGATCAGGAGTCCTCAGACCCCCCATAGAGTGCAATGCTGAGCGTTCCGCCCATAGTTGGACGGAAGGAACCCTCCCCGGACTCCTTGTCCTATTTTGGCACGAGGGAGGGTGATGGGCGCAAGGGCGCAGTAAGTGCGATCCGTCACGCTTGAGCCAAAGGCCCGGATCGGGACCTACGTCCCGTCGCCTTCTCACCGACGTCACATCGTTCAAAGATCATTTACATCAGGTGGACGTGTCCTGTCGATGGTCAGTTGGCGAACTGCAGGTTGCGGATCTCCCGCCAGCGCTCCGCGAGCCGGCCGTACGCCTCGCTCGCGGCCTCCCCGTCACCGTCCCGCAGCGCCGCGATCCCCTCGGCGACGTCGGCCGCCGACCGGTCCGCCGCGAGCCGCTCCGGCGAGAGCGCGTGCACCAGACCGCCGTAGTCCAGCTCCACCAGCGCCCGCGGATGGAACTCCTCCAGCCACCGGCCCACCTCCACCAGGCCCTCGGTCAGCGGCCCCTCGTCGATCGACTCCCGCAGCGCCCGCAGCGCCCGCGCGAGCCGCCGCCGGGCCTCCACCATCGGCGTCCGGTACCGGAAGACCGGCGCCACGCCCCCCTCCGGGTCCCCGGGCACGTACTCCCGCTCCGCGTCCGCGAAGAGGGTGAACCAGCGCACCGGCACCTGCCAGACCGCCGTACGGATCCACGGGCGGGCGTCGGGGTTCCGCTCCCGCCAGCGCTCGTGGTCCGCCGCCACCTGGGCGCGCACCACCGGCGGCAGCATCGCGTCGAGCACCGGCGCCGGCAGCGGCGCCCGCCCCGGCTCCACCTCCCGCGCCCGCCCCAGCTCCTCCAGGGCCAGCCAGGCCCGCATCCGGGTCCGCCACGGACAGACCACGACCACCCCGTCGACGTCCGCGACGAAGGCGTCCCCGCTCTCGTGGACGGGCACCGGGACGGGCGGGATCGGGAGCAAGTCCGCCAGCGAGCGGCGAAGTTCGTCCTGGGCGGTCGGCGTGCGCTCCCGGCGCGCGTACTGCGCCCAGTGCCCCCGCTCCGGCTCCGGGAAAGCCCCCAGGGGTTCGTAGACCCGCAGATAGGAGGCGTACGGGACGAGGACCGAGGAGGCGACCGACATGTCGCGATCCTTCCACGGAGGTACTCCGGGAGGGGGTGATCCTGCGCACTGAGGCGGATCTACGCACGCGTAGGACTTACTCTCTTGCCGAACCGGTCCCGCCACCACCCGCATGGAGGGGCCGGCGTAACCGCCGCTTCGTACTTGGGAGTCACCACCGTGACCGATGTGACCGGCGTTCCTGCTGCTGACGTACTGCACACCCTCTTCCACTCGGAACAGGGTGGCCACGAGCAAGTCGTGCTCTGCCAGGACCGCGCCTCCGGCCTCAAGGCCGTCATCGCCCTCCACTCCACCGCCCTGGGCCCGGCCCTCGGCGGCACCCGGTTCTACCCGTACGCCTCCGAGGCCGAGGCCGTCGCCGACGCGCTGAACCTCTCCCGGGGCATGTCGTACAAGAACGCCATGGCCGGCCTCGACCACGGCGGCGGCAAGGCCGTGATCATCGGTGACCCCGAGAAGATCAAGACCGAAGAGCTGCTGCTCGCCTACGGCCGCATGGTCGCCTCCCTCGGCGGCCGCTACGTGACGGCCTGCGACGTCGGCACCTACGTCGCCGACATGGACGTCGTCGCCCGTACGAACCGGTGGACCACCGGCCGCTCCCCCGAGAACGGCGGCGCCGGCGACTCCTCGGTCCTCACCGCGTTCGGCGTCTTCCAGGGCATGCGGGCCTCCGCGCAGACCCTGTGGGGCGACCCCACGCTCCGCGACCGCAAGGTCGGCGTCGCCGGTGTCGGCAAGGTCGGCCACTACCTCGTCGAGCACCTGCTCATGGACGGCGCGCAGGTGTACATCACCGATGTGCGCGAGGAGTCCGTGCGCCGGATCACCGAGAAGTTCCCGCAGGTCACCGTCGTCGCGGACACCGACGCCCTGATCCGCGTCGAGGGCCTGGACATCTACGCCCCGTGCGCGCTGGGCGGCGCCCTGAACGACGAGACCGTGCCGGTCCTCACCGCGAAGATCGTCTGCGGCGCGGCCAACAACCAGCTCGCCCACCCCGGCGTCGAGAAGGACCTCGCGGACCGCGGGATCCTCTACGCGCCCGACTACGTGGTCAACGCCGGTGGCGTGATCCAGGTCGCTGACGAGCTGCACGGCTTCGACTTCGACCGGTGCAAGGCGAAGGCCACGAAGATCTTCGACACCACCCTTGAGATCTTCGCTCGTGCGAAGGCGGACGGCATCCCGCCGGCCGCGGCCGCCGACCGGATCGCCGAGCAGCGCATGGCGGACGCCCGGCGCGGCTGACCCTGGCCGAATCCTGAGGTCCGACCCGCCAGGGGCGCTCTCAGGGGTGGACTTTGTAGGTTCACCCCAATCGAGAGATGACTCACCCCGGTCGGCGGGTCGGCCCTCAAGAAGAGGTTAAAATCGCGATTGACCAGCGAGGACAGGGCACCTCGATGGTTCTGTACCGGGTCATGTGATGCGTGCGGCGTACCGTATGGCCACGGAAGCAGGTACCGTTGAAGCCCTACGGACCGGTCTCTCCACCGAGAGCCCGTTCCGAACCATGAACGCGTGTCAAGACTCTGGGGCCGCCGAGCCCCGTCACCGAGGGGGTCGAGCCATGGGGCGCGGCCGGGCAAAGGCCAAGCAGACCAAGGTCGCCCGCCAGCTGAAGTACAGCAGCGGCGGGACTGACCTGTCGCGTCTGGCCAATGAGCTGGGCGCTTCGACTTCGAGCCAGCCGCCGAATGGCGAGCCGTTCGAGGACGACGACGAGGAAGACGACCCGTACGCGCAGTACGCGGATCTCTACAACACGGACGACGAGGACGAGGACGACGAGTCCGGTCCCGACGCGTCGTCCCAGCGTCGCGCTTGACCTCTTAAAGAGCGCTGCTCAACACCGAACCCGGTCCGGAACACCCGGACCGGGTTTCTGTGCGTTCGCCGCAGGGCGGGAGCAGCGATGGGTGGGCCCGAAGGCCCACCCATCGGAAGAAGCGATCAGACCGCGTAGTCGCCGACCAGCTCCGCGCCGGTCGTGTGCTCACCGCGCTCGGTGATCTCGCCCGAGACCCAGGCCTCGACGCCCCGGTCCTCCAGGGTCGCGAGGACCACGTCCACGGACTCGGCCGGGACGACGGCCATCATGCCGACGCCCATGTTCAGGGTCTTCTCCAGCTCCAGGCGCTCGACCTGCCCGGCCTTGCCGACCAGGTCGAAGATCGCGCCCGGCGACCAGGTCGAACGGTCGACCGTCGCGTGCAGCCCGTCCGGGATCACCCGCGCCAGGTTGGCGGCCAGGCCACCGCCCGTGATGTGGCTGAAGGCGTGCACCTCGGCGGTCCGGGTGACCGCCAGGCAGTCCAGCGAGTAGATCTTGGTCGGCTCCAGGAGCTCCTCGCCGAGGGTCCGGCCGAGCTCCTCGACGCGCTGGCCGAGGCTCATGCCGGCGCGGTCGAAGAGGACGTGGCGGACGAGCGAGTACCCGTTGGAGTGAAGGCCGGAGGACGCCATAGCGATCACGGCGTCACCCGTACGGATGCGATCGGGGCCGAGGAGACGGTCCGCCTCCACCACGCCCGTACCGGCGCCGGCGACGTCGAAGTCGTCCGGGCCGAGCAGGCCGGGGTGCTCGGCGGTCTCGCCGCCGACGAGGGCGGTACCGGCGAGGACGCAGCCCTCGGCGATGCCCTTGACGATCGCGGCGACCCGCTCGGGGTGGACCTTGCCGACACAGATGTAGTCGGTCATGAAGAGCGGCTCGGCGCCGCAGACGACGATGTCGTCCATGACCATGGCGACCAGGTCGTGACCGATGGTGTCGTAGACGCCCATCTGGCGGGCGATGTCGACCTTCGTACCGACACCGTCGGTGGCGGAGGCGAGCAGCGGCCGCTCGTAGCGCTTGAGGGCGGAGGCGTCGAAGAGGCCGGCGAACCCGCCGAGGCCACCGAGGCCCGCGACCTCGGGACGCTGCGTCTTCTTCACCCACTCCTTCATGAGCTCGACGGCGCGGTCGCCCGCTTCGATGTCGACACCCGCGGAGGCGTAGGAGGCACCGGTGGTCTGAGACATGGGTTCAGAGCTTTCGTGTCGTACTGCGGGGTGTGCAGCGGGGTCTTACGGGCGGCGCAGGGCGTCGGCGGCCGCGGTGGCGGCGGGGCCGGCGGCCAGTTCCGTCTCGAGCAGCTGCTTGCCGAGCAGCTCGGGGTCCGGAAGCTCCATCGGGTACTCGCCGTCGAAGCAGGCACGGCAGAGGTTCGGCTTGTCGATGGTGGTCGCCTCGATCATCCCGTCGATGGAGATGTACGAGAGCGAGTCCGCGCCGAGCGACTTGCCGATCTCGTCGACGGACATGCCGTTGGCGATCAGCTCCGCGCGGGTGGCGAAGTCGATGCCGAAGAAGCAGGGCCACTTCACGGGCGGGGAGGAGATCCGGATGTGGACCTCGGCGGCGCCCGCCTCGCGGAGCATGCGGACGAGGGCGCGCTGGGTGTTGCCGCGGACGATCGAGTCGTCGACGACCACGAGCTTCTTCCCCTTGATGACTTCCTTGAGGGGGTTCAGCTTCAGCCGGATGCCCAGCTGGCGAATGGTCTGGGACGGCTGGATGAAGGTGCGGCCCACATAGGCGTTCTTCACCAGGCCGGCGCCGAAGGGGATGCCGGATGCCTCGGCGTAGCCGATCGCGGCCGGCGTGCCGGACTCCGGCGTCGCTATGACCAGATCGGCCTCGACGGGCGCCTCCTTGGCGAGGCGACGGCCCATCTCGACACGGGAGAGGTAGACGTTGCGACCGGCGATGTCCGTGTCCGGGCGGGCCAGGTACACGTACTCGAAGACACAGCCCTTGGGCTTCGCTTCCGCGAATCGCGAGGTGCGGATGCCGTTCTCGTCGATCGCGATCAGCTCGCCCGGCTCGACCTCGCGGACGTAGCTGGCGCCGCAGATGTCGAGGGCGGCGGACTCCGAGGCGACGACCCAGCCGCGCTCCAGACGGCCGAGGACCAGCGGGCGGATGCCCTGCGGGTCACGGGCCGCGTAGAGCGTGTGCTCGTCCATGAAGACGAGGGAGAAGGCACCCCGGACCTCGGGGAGGATCTTCGCGGCGCCCTGCTCGATGGTGAGCGGCTTGCCGTCCTCGTCGACCTGCGCGGCGAGGAGCGCCGTGAGCAGGTCGGTGTCGTTGGTGGCCGCGACGCGGGTGGTGCGGCCTTCCTGCTTGGGCAGGTCGGCGACCATCTCGGCGAGCTGCGCCGTGTTCACCAGGTTGCCGTTGTGGCCGAGCGCGATGGAGCCGTGGGCGGTCGCCCGGAACGTCGGCTGCGCGTTCTCCCACACGGAGGCACCGGTGGTCGAGTAGCGGGCGTGACCGACCGCGATATGACCTTGGAGGGAACCGAGAGAGGTCTCGTCGAAGACCTGGGACACGAGGCCCATGTCCTTGAAGACGAGGATCTGGGAGCCGTTGCTGACCGCGATACCCGCGGATTCCTGGCCCCGATGCTGGAGGGCGTAGAGCCCGAAGTACGTGAGCTTTGCGACCTCTTCACCCGGAGCCCAGACACCGAAGACGCCGCAAGCGTCCTGGGGGCCCTTCTCGCCGGGAAGCAGATCGTGATTGAGTCGACCGTCACCACGTGGCACGTTTCCGAGTGTAGGGGAGGTCGACCACTGGTCCGAATTGGCGAATTGCAAGGGCTCTCGGATTGGTGCGATCGTACGAGATGATCGACATCCCCCTGCCGGGACGCCCGTGAGACCCCCGGGGCCCAAGGGGGAGAAGGGCTCCAAGGGGTCGGCGCCGCGCCCCGCGCCACGGCCTACCGGCGGGTAGGGCCGGGCACGGGAGGCTCTCGGTGTGACGCAGTTCGCAGCGGAAGGGCCTTATCCGGCGCTGGTCCTCGCGGCGAAGCCCTCGCCGTCGGGGCCCGTGAGGGAGACGGTGCGGTGGCGCAGCTCGTACGAGAGCGGACCGTCGAGGAGCTCGTGCAGCTTGGTCTCCAGCTCCATCTGCGCCGACGAGCAGATCATCCGCGTGGTCACGACCGGTCCGGTGACGGTGAGGGTCTTCGCGGTGACCTTCGCGGTGGCCGTGAACCGGTTGCAGCCGAGGTTGCCGCGGACCTTGCCGTCCTTGTCGATCACGAACGTCGCCTTGCCCTCGCTGCCCTTGGGCACGGAGGCGGCCGTGCCGCCGGAGAGCAGGGAGTCGACGGTCCAGGTCGTGCCCTGGAGCGGCGCGGGCGGCTCGGAGGTCAGCGCGACGACGTTCTTGCCGTCGGGCGAGGTGAGGGTGAGCCGGTCACCGTCGAGCCGGGCCTTCATCGAGCCGGCCAGGGCTTTCTGGAGCACCGCCTCGAAGGCGCCCCGCTCACCGGGACACGCCATCTCGGTGCCCTGGCCCTGCTTCACGGTGACCGTGTCGCCCTGGACCGACACCTCCGCGCCGAAGCCGTTGCAGCCGCTGTTGCCCGACGCCTGGCCGTTCGTGGCGATCTCGATGTGGGCGCCGTCGGGCGCCTTGCTCTCCTTGCCCGCCACCGTCACGGTGTCGAAGCTCCAGTGCGCTCCGGTGACGGGCACGTCGGGGGCGACGGTTCCGGCTCCGGGGTCGGAGCCGGACTTCTGGGTGCCGCACGCCGAGAGCACGACGAGCGAGGCCAGGACGGCGGTGGCTGCGGTGGTACGTGTCTTCAGCATGGGGATGGGACGGATGAGCGGCACGGACGGTTCCGCACGACCGGCGGGGAGTCACCCCATGAGCGGAAGCAGGGCGGCGAGGTCCGCCCGCTCGCCGCTCGCGCTGACCCGCGCCGCGTGCAGCTCCTCGGCCCACCGGGCCCGGCCGGTCGCCAGTCGGATCCAGGTCAGCGGATCGGTCTCGACGACGTTCGGCGGGGTGCCGCGGGTGTGCCGGGGGCCCTCCACGCACTGGACGACCGCGAAGGGCGGGACCCGTACCTCCACCGAGCCGCCCGGGGCCTTCACCGCGAGCGCGTCCGCGAGGAGGCGGGCGCAGGCGGCCAGGGCCTGCCGGTCGTACGGGATGTCCAGGCCGGTCGCCGCGTTCAGGTCGTCGGTGTGGACGACGAGTTCGACGGTCCGGGTCACCAGGAAGTCGGCCAGGCGCATGGCGCCGAAGCGCATCGGGACGAGCCGCTCGTCGGGGACGCCCGCGATCGTCTCCTCGTACCGCGCGGCGGTCCGCTCGTACAGGCCGGCCAGGTCGGCCGTGTCGATCGCCCGGGTGTCCTCGTCGATCCGCGCGGCGGCCGTGGCCGTCGCCGACGGCCAGTCCAGCAGGGCGACGTCCTGCTTGGCCGGCTCGGGCTCGCCGAGCGCGCGGGCGACCGCGCCGACCGCCAGCGTCACGTGCGCGACCAACTCCCGTACGGTCCACTCCCCCAGCCGGGTCGGCCCGTCGAGCTGCTCCGGCGACAGCGCGAGCACCCCCTCCCGCACGTTCCTGAACTGGGCGAGCACGGCGGCCCTGGTCTTCGCGGAGTCGTAACTGCGGGTGCGCTTCTTGGCCGGTGGCATGGGGGCGAGGGTAGTCGGAGACTGAAGGAAGGGAGGGCTTCCCGCACACCTACGCGTAGGAGAGGGGCCGATCAGCGATGGCTGAGCACCCTGACGCCGCCGTGGTACGCCGCAGCTACGAAGCGTTCACCACGGGGGACATGGACACCGTGCGGTCGATGATGACCTCGGACTGCGCCCACCACTCACCGGGCAGCAGCCGGATGTCCGGCCACTTCAAAGGCCCGGACAACATCCTCGCCCATTTCGGGCAATTGTTCGAGCTCACCCACGGCACCTTCCGGGTCGAACTGGAGGGCGTGTACCCGGACGGCCGTGGGCACGTCATGGCGACGCACAAGTGGTACGGCGACCGCGGTGACCGGGGCATCGAGATGCACGGCGGGATCTTCTTCACCCTCGTCGGCGGCAAGATCAGCGACGGGGACGAATGTGTCGAGGACATCGACGAGGCGGACGCCTTCTGGGATCAGGCCGCGTAGGCGGGCCGTTCCGCCTCGAACGACTCCCCGTTCTTCGGCACGCCGACACCGCGCCAGGTGAACGGGATGCCCCTGGCCGTCTCCAGATCCGGGCCGTCCATCAGCTGGAAGTGCACGTGCGGCTCGGTGGAGTTGCCCGAGTTGCCGCAGCGGGCGAGTTCCTGGCCGGCCGTGACCCGGTCGCCCGCGCGGACCGCCAGCGAGCCGCGCCGCAGGTGCGCGTACATCGCGTACGTACCGTCGCCGAAGTCGAGGACGAGGTGGTTGCCGGTGACGCGGCGGGGCCCGGCCAGGGCGCGGACCGTCGCTTCGACGAGCATCAGATAGAGGACGGCGGGAAGGGAGTTGCGGCTCAGGTGGTCGCGCTGTCCGTCCTCGGCGTGCACGACGGTCGCGTCGGCGACGGCGAGCAGCGGCGCGCCGAAGGCCGGGAAGTCCCGGGGGCGGCGGACGACCGGCCAGAGCCACGCGAAGGCCGGCCGGGGCCGGGCCTCGTCCTCCGCGGTGACGTCGATCGCGTACGTCTGGCCGTACTGGTGGGTGCCGTGGCTGGGAGTCCGGTCCGCCGGGCTGTTCAGCGCCGACCAGCGGCCGGTGACGGGCGGGTCGACCTCGACCGTGGCCCGCGGGGTGGCCGCGATCGCCCGGCGGGCGGTCCTGGCCAGCGTGAGCCCGAGCGCGCCGGCGGCGACCGCCGGGAGCCAGCCGGCCCAGTACGGATAGGGCAGGTCGACGAAGACCGAGGCGACGGCCTGCACGACGAAGACCAGCCACAGCGTGCGGTGGAGGACCATCGCGAGCTTGCGTGCGGACATGAACGTTCCCCCTGGACGATCGTGGTTACGGACGGGCGGCGGTGAGGACCACCAGGAGCGGGACGACCCGGGCCCCCGGCACCTCGTAGCGGCCCCGTCCCGTGGTGTGGAGCCAGCCGGCACCGGTCAGTTGGCGCAGGTGGTGGTAGATCTGGCCGGTCGTGCCGATCTCCTCCGACTCGGTCAGTTCGGCGGCCGTGCGTCGGCCGCCGAGGATCTCCCGCAGCAGCCGGAGCCGTACGGGATGGCCGAGCGCGGCGAGGGACTCGGCGGTCTCGGCCCAGTCCTCGTCGAGCAGCCGCTCGGTGAAGGCACCGAACTGCCACTCGTACCGTTCCTCGGTCGGCAGCCGGACCGATCCCGTGAACAGCACCGCGCCGTCCTCGCCCTGCGCGCCCGACCCGGCGATGTCCGCCTTGAGCCCTTCCAGGGCCCAGAACGTGCCGTCGGTGATCTCGGGCGCGGGGCGCTCCGCGCCTTCCAGGGCGGCCATACGCCGTTCCAGCTCGGCCACCCGCTCTTCCAGCTCCATGCCGTCGAGATTACGTAATTACGTAATCTCGCGCAAGCGGGTACGAGAAAGCCCCCGCCCTGACCCGAAGGTCCGGACGGGGGCTTCCCTCGTGCTGTGCGTCAGGCCAGCAGGCCCGGGATCGTCGCCTCGTGCGCCGTGCGCAGCTCGCTCAACGCGATGCTGAACTCGCCCTGCACATCGATCTCCTCGCCGTCCACGACACCGATCCGCGTCGCCGGGAGACCCCGCGCGCCGCACATGTCGGTGAAGCGGAGCTCCTCGCTGCGCGGGACGGCGACGACCGCACGGCCGGCCGACTCGCTGAAGAGGAACGTGAAGGCGTCCAGGCCGTCCGGGACGACCAGGCGCGCGCCCGTGCCGCCGCGCAGGCAGGACTCCACGACCGCCTGGACCAGGCCGCCGTCGGACAGGTCGTGCGCCGCGTCGATCATGCCGTCGCGGGAGGCCGAGATCAGGATCTCGCCGAGCAGCTTCTCCCGGTCCAGGTCCACGGCCGGCGGCAGACCGCCGAGGTGCTGGTGGATCACCTCGGACCAGGCCGAGCCGCCGAACTCCTCACGCGTGTCGCCCAGCAGGTAGAGGAGCTGGCCCTCTTCCGCGAAGGCGATCGGCGTACGGCGGTTGACGTCGTCGATCACACCGAGCACGGCCACGACCGGCGTCGGGTGGATGGCGACCTCACCGGTCTGGTTGTACAGCGAGACGTTGCCGCCGGTCACCGGGGTGCCCAGCTGCAGGCAGCCGTCCGCGAGACCACGGGTGGCCTCGGCGAACTGCCACATCACGGCCGGGTCCTCGGGCGAACCGAAGTTCAGGCAGTCCGAGATCGCCAGCGGCTTGGCACCGGAGGCGGCGACGTTGCGGTACGCCTCCGCGAGCGCGAGCTGCGCACCCGTGTACGGGTCGAGCTTCGCGTACCGGCCGTTGCCGTCGGTCGCCATGGCCACGCCGAGGTTGGTCTCCTCGTCGATGCGGACCATGCCCGCGTCCTCGGGCTGCGCCAGGACCGTGTTGCCCTGCACGAACCGGTCGTACTGGTCCGTGATCCAGGACTTCGACGCCTGGTTCGGGGAGGAGACCAGCTTCAGGACCTGGTCCTTCAGCTCCTCGCCGTTCTGCGGCCGGGGCAGCTTGCCGGCGTCGTCGGCCTGGAGCGCGTCCTGCCACTCCGGGCGGGCGTACGGCCGGTGGTAGACCGGGCCCTCGTGGGCGACCGTGCGCGGCGGGACGTCGACGATCTGCTCGCCGTGCCAGAAGATCTCCAGGCGCTCGCCGTCCGTCACCTCACCGATGACGACCGCGATGACGTCCCACTTCTCGCAGATCTCCAGGAAGCGGTCGACGTGCTGGGGCTCGACGATCGCGCACATGCGCTCCTGCGACTCGCTCATGAGGATCTCCTCGGGCGAGAGCGTCGCGTCGCGCAGGTGGACCCGGTCGAGCTCGACGCGCATGCCGCCGGAACCGGCGGACGCCAGCTCCGAGGTCGCGCAGGAGAGTCCGGCGCCACCCAGGTCCTGGATGCCCGCGACCAGCTTCTCCTTGAAGATCTCCAGGGTGCACTCGATGAGGAGCTTCTCCTGGAACGGGTCGCCGACCTGGACCGCGGGGCGCTTGGTGGGCTTCGTGTCGTCGAAGGTCTCCGACGCGAGGACCGAGACGCCGCCGATGCCGTCGCCGCCGGTGCGGGCGCCGTAGAGGATCACCTTGTTGCCGGGGCCCGAGGCCTTGGCGAGGTGGATGTCCTCGTGCTTCATCACGCCGATGCAGCCGGCGTTGACCAGCGGGTTGCCCTGGTAGCACTCGTCGAAGACGACCTCGCCGCCGATGTTCGGCAGGCCCAGGCAGTTGCCGTAGCCGCCGATGCCCGCGACGACGCCCGGGAGCACACGCTTGGTGTCGGGGTGGTCGGCCGCGCCGAAGCGCAGCGGGTCGACCACCGCGACCGGGCGGGCGCCCATGGCGAGGATGTCGCGGACGATGCCGCCGACGCCGGTGGCCGCGCCCTGGTAGGGCTCGATGTATGAGGGGTGGTTGTGCGACTCGACCTTGAAGGTGACCGCGTACCCCTGGCCGACGTCGACGACGCCCGCGTTCTCACCGATGCCGACGAGCATGGCGTCGTTCTCGGGGGTCTTCTCACCGAACTGCTTCAGGTGGACCTTGCTGCTCTTGTACGAGCAGTGCTCGGACCACATGACGGAGTACATCGCGAGCTCGGCGCCCGTGGGACGGCGGCCGAGGATCTCGCGGATGCGCGCGTACTCGTCCTCCTTGAGGCCGAGCTCCTTCCAGGGCTGCTCGCTGTCCGGCGTCTCGGCCGCGTGCTTGACCGTGTCCAGAGTCATCAGGCGTTGACCAGCTTCTTGAGGATCGAGGTGAAGAAACCGAGGCCGTCGGTACGGCCCGTACCGATCAGCGGCTCGACGGCGTGCTCGGGGTGCGGCATGAGGCCGACCACGTTGCCCGCGGCGTTGGTGATGCCCGCGATGTCACGGAGCGAGCCGTTGGGGTTCACGTCCAGGTAGCGGAAGGCCACCCGCCCCTCGGCCTCCAGCTCGTCGAGCACGCGCTCGTCGGCGACGTACCGGCCGTCCATGTTCTTGAGCGGGACCTGGATCTCCTGGCCCTGCTCGTAGTCGGACGTCCAGGCGGTCTCCGCGTTCTCCACCCGCAGCTTCTGGTCGCGGCAGATGAAGTGCAGGTGGTTGTTCCTCAGCATCGCGCCCGGCAGCAGGTGGGCCTCGGTGAGGATCTGGAAGCCGTTGCAGATGCCGAGGACGGGCATGCCCGCCTTGGCCTGCTCGATGAGCGGCTCCATGACCGGCGAGAAGCGGGAGATGGCTCCGGCCCGCAGGTAGTCGCCGTAGGAGAAGCCACCGGCCAGGACCACGGCGTCGACCTGCTTGAGGTCCTTGTCGCGGTGCCAGAGCGGGACGGGCTCCGCGCCCGCCACGCGGACGGCGCGGAGCGCGTCCTGGTCGTCGAGCGTTCCGGGGAACGTGACGACGCCGATGCGTGCAGTCACGACGAAGCCCCGGCGGTCTCCGTGGACTCGACCTTGACGGTGAAGTCCTCGATCACGGTGTTGGCGAGGAAGGTTTCGGCCATCTCATGGATGCGGGCGAGGGCGGCCTCGTCGACCGGTCCCTCCACCTCCAGCTCGAAGCGCTTTCCCTGGCGGACGTCGGCGATTCCCTCGAATCCGAGGCGGGGCAGTGCACGCTGCACGGCCTGGCCCTGGGGGTCGAGAATCTCCGGCTTGAGCATGACGTCGACTACGACGCGTGCCACTGGCACTCCCGGTGGTGTGTTGCGTGGGCGGTTCCCTCAGCGTACCTGCCTCCAAATTCTACGCGGGTAGAGGACTGGAGGACCCTACAAAGCCTCCCGGAGATCTCCGAAGATCCCCACGGAAAATTCAAGTGAAATATTGCGCGGCCCATTGCGGGGAGACACGCTGATGCAATTGGCTGGGCTTCACAATGCGACGCCTACCGCTGTACAAAGGAATACAGAGGAAAGCAGCATTGGCCCGGGGCAGCCGTAAAGTCGGCGTCGCCGCACGTCAGAGGTGCTTCACGCACCATGACGATCACGGCACGCCGCAGGAAAGGACCGATATCCGTGGCTCAGCGAGTAGTGGTCACTCTCTTCGACGACATCGACGGCGGAGAAGCGGCGGAAACGGTTGCGTTCGGCCTGGACGGGAAGATGTACGAGATCGACCTGAATCCCGCCAATGCAAAGAAACTGCGCAAGGCGCTCGCCCCCTACCTCGCGGCCGGCCGGAAGCTGACGGGCAAGGCCGCCACGGCCGGCGCGCCCGCTTCCGTGGCTTCGTACAAGCACACCGCCCTCGCCCCCGACCCGGCGGCCGTCCGCGCCTGGGCCCAGTCCAACAAGATGGACGTGCCCGCCCGCGGCCGCATCCCGAAGCGGGTCTACGAGGCCTTCCGCGAGGCCAGTTGAGCCGGGCGGCCGACCTGCCGCCGACCACCGAGTTGCACGGCACCCCCGTTGATCGGCTAGAGTCTGGATCACGCCGAGGGGCGA
The DNA here is from genome assembly GCF_053609105.1 of Streptomyces sp. NPDC054975. Taxonomy (NCBI): domain Bacteria; kingdom Bacillati; phylum Actinomycetota; class Actinomycetes; order Kitasatosporales; family Streptomycetaceae; genus Streptomyces; species Streptomyces sp. NPDC054975. Next base: position 49,303 of record NZ_JBSGWV010000031.1, on the reverse strand, counting down.
GGCCGCAGGGCCGAACCTCACGCAGCGTGCGGGTGTAGTTCAGTAGTAGAACATCCCCCTTCCAGGGGGAAGGCGCAGTGTGCAATTCCTGTCACCCGCTCTGCATCGCATTACCAAGCACTCCGGTGCATCAGGTACAGTGGTGCTCGCACCGCCCAGTGAGAGCTGAGCGGCAGCAATGCGGACGTGGCTCAGTTGGTAGAGCATCACCTTGCCAAGGTGAGGGTCGCGAGTTCGAATCTCGTCGTCCGCTCGTTGAACGAAGGCCCGGTTCTCACGAACCGGGCCTTCGTCGTGTCCGCGCCTCCGTCCGACGCCCTCCGAGCCCGGCTCCCGCTGACATTTGTCATGTGCAGTGATGACAGCGCGCACTGCCGACCGGCCGAATCCGCCGCGAGGCTTGAGCCATGACCGATGTGATCGTGGCGGAGGGCCTCCGCCGGCGCTACTCCGGCGGCTTCGAAGCCGTCAACGGAGTCTCCTTCACCGTCCCCCGGGGCGAGATCTTCGCCCTGCTCGGCACCAACGGGGCGGGCAAGACCTCCACCGTCGAGCTCCTCGAAGGCCTCGCCGCACCGAGCGGCGGAACCGTCCGGGTCCTCGGCCACGACCCGTACCGGGAGCGCGCCGCCGTCCGGCCCCGGATCGGAGTGATGCTCCAGGAGGGCGGCTTCCCGTCCGACCTGACCGTGGCCGAGACCGTACGAATGTGGGCCGGCTGCACCACCGGTGCGCGTCCGGCCGCCGAGGCCCTTGAGGCCGTCGGGCTCGGCTCGCGCGAGAAGGTGCGGATCAAGCAGCTCTCCGGCGGCGAGCGGCGGCGCCTCGACCTCGCCCTCGCGCTCCTCGGCCGCCCCGAGGTCCTCTTCCTCGACGAGCCGACCACCGGCCTCGACGCCGAGGGGCGCCGCGACACCTGGACGCTCGTACGGGCGCTGCGCGACGAGGGGACGACCGTGGTCCTCACCACGCACTACCTGGAGGAGGCCGAGACCCTGGCCGACCGGCTCGCGATCATGCACCAGGGTCGCATCGTGCTCTCCGGCACCCCCGCCGAGGTCACCGCCGCCCGGCCCGCCCGGATCCGCTTCACCCTCCCCGAGGGCGTGGAGCCCGGCCGGCTCCCGCTCACGCTCAAGGCCGCCGCGCACGCCCGGCGCGTGGAGATCCGTACGCACACGCTGCAGGACGCGCTCGGCGAGCTCCTCGACTGGGCCCGCGAGACCGGCGTACGGCTCGACGGGCTCGACGCCCGCTCGGCCACCCTCGAAGAGGCCTTCCTGGAGATCGCCTCCCGCACCGACGCCCAGGGCGACCAGCCCCTGGACCTGAACGTGGACCTGGAGACCGCCCGATGAACGCGACCGCACGCCGGATGACCTCGCTCGGACGGGCCGAACTCACCCTCCTCGGGCGCAACAAGAACAACCTCTTCATCGCCCTCCTCATGCCGCTGCTGATGATCTCCGTGCTGCGGTCCTCGCTCGGGCAGATGAGCCAGGACGAGCTGCCCGGCGGCCTGGCCGGGACCACCCTCATCGGCGGCACCGGGATGGTCCTCGTCCTCGTCGTCTACATGGGCCTCGTCTCCGCCCTCGTCGCCCGGCGCGAAGAACTGGTCCTCAAGCGCCTCCGTACCGGAGAGGCCACCGACCTGGAGATCCTCGGCGGCGCCGCGCTCCCCTCCGCCGCCATCGCGCTCCTCCAGTGCGCCGTCCTCACCGTCGGCGGCGCCCTCGCCCTCGACGTACCCGCGCCGCGCAGGCCCGACCTGCTCCTGCTCGGCCTGGTCGCCGCGATCCTGCTCCTCGCCGGACTGGCCGCCGCGACCACCGCCCTCACCCGCAACGTCGAGAGCGCGGGCCTCACCACCCTGCCGTTCTTCCTGATCTCGGCCATGGGCTCGGGGCTGATGGTGCCCCGCGACGTCCTTCCCGACCTGGCCGCGAGCATCACCCAACTGCTGCCGTTCACCGGCGTCATGGAGTTCGTCCGGGCCGGCTGGCTCGGCGTCGGCGACACCAAGGAGCTGCTGACCGCCGCGCTCACCACGCTGGCCTGGGGCGTCATCACCGTGTTTGCTGTCCGGAAGTGGTTCCGCTGGGAGCCGCGACGCTAGAAAGGGGGGCCCGGGCGCATGTCCAGGCTGACGGGGTGGTGGAGCCGGCGCGGCAGTGCGGCCAAGGTCGAGCTGTACACCCGGTGGACGTTCCACTTCTTCGCCGTGATCGAGGTCGCCGCCATCGGCCTCGTCCCTCTCACCCGCGCCGGGGAGCAGAGGCTCGATCCGGCCCTCGGCCTCGCGCTCTCGCTCCTCGTCTGTGTGCACGCCGTGCTGACCGGCGTGCTCGCCTCCCACGCCCTGGACTGGGCGCTGGAACGGCGCGACCGGCCGGTCCGGCTCGCCGTCGCGTTGACCGTCCTCACGGCGGTCGGTGCGCTGATCGTGATCGCGCTGCGGGCCACGGGGGTGCTCGAAGACGTCGCGGTGGCCTCCGCCGTCATCACCGGACTGGTCACGTTCAGCCTCGGCAGCCTCGTGCTGTGCGTGCGCCGGCCCCGGCGGATGGTGCTCGTGGCTCCGGCCGCCGCCCTCGCCACCGGCGCCGCCGTCGCGGCGATGGGTGGCCACCCGGGAGAGGCCCTCGGCTACGCGGTCGGCATCCTCCTGGGCGGCGCCGGACTCGTCGCCGCCTGCGGATTCTCCCGCTGGCTGATGAACGCCGTCTGGGAGCTGGAGCGCTCCCGCGACCTGAAGGCCCGGCTCGCCGTCGCCGAGGAACGGCTCCGCTTCGGCCGCGACCTGCACGACGTCATGGGCCGCAACCTGTCGGTGATCGCCCTCAAGAGCGAACTCGCCGTGCAGCTCGCGCGGCGAGAACGGCCCGAGGCCGTGGACCAGATGATCGAGGTGCAGCGGATCGCGCGCGAGTCCCAGCGGGAGGTACAGGACGTGGTGCGCGGCTACCGGGAGGCGGACCTGCGCGTCGAACTGGAGGGCGCGCGCGGGGTGCTCGGGGCCGCCGGCATCGACTGCGCGATCGACCCGGTGCCCCATCAGCTGCCCGTCGAGGTCCAGTCGGTGCTCGGCTGGGTGGTGCGGGAGACGACGACCAACGTGCTGCGGCACGGAGACGCGCGGAGTTGCGCGATCTCGCTGCGGGAGAAGGACGGTTCGGTGCTGCTGACGGTGCGGAACGACGGTGTACGGGAAGGGGCGGTGATGGGGCGCGGCTCGGGCCTCGCGGGACTGCGGGAGCGGCTCGCGACGGTGGACGGCACCCTGGAGGCGGGGCCGGACGGCGGCGGTAGGTTCCAGGTGACGGCGCTGGTGCCGGTGCCTGCGGCCGGGCGGGGGCAGGGGCTGTGACCGTACCGCCTGTCCCGTCCGTACCGCCTGTCCCGCCGGTGCCCGTACGCGTGCTGCTCGCCGACGACGAGCATCTGATCCGGGGCGCGCTCGCCGCGCTGCTCGCCCTGGAGGACGATCTCGTGGTCGTCGCCGAGGCCGCCACCGGACCCGAGGCGCTTGCCATGGCCCGCGCCCACCGGCCCGATGTCGCCGTCCTCGATCTGCAGATGCCGGGCCTCGACGGTGTGAGGGTCGCCACAGCCCTGCGGGACGAACTGCCCGGCTGCCGCACCATGATCGTGACCAGCCACGGCAGGCCCGGCCACCTCAAGCGGGCCCTCGCGGCCGGCGTGCGCGGCTTCGTGCCCAAGACCGTCAGCGCCCAGCGGCTGGCGGAGCTCATCCGTACCGTGCACGCCGGAAACCGTTACGTGGACCCAGAGTTGGCCGCCGACGCGATCGCCGCCGGGGACTCCCCGCTGACCGCGCGCGAGGCCGAGGTGCTCGATCTCGCGGCCGACGGCGCACCGGTCGCGGAGATCGCCGAGCGGGCCTCGCTCTCGCAGGGAACGGTGCGGAACTACCTCTCCTCGGCCGCCGCGAAGCTCGGTGCCGAGAACCGTCATACGGCGGTGCGGCTCGCGCGCGAAAAAGGTTGGGTATAGTTGGCTCCGCGCTACGGCGCATGCGGACGTGGCTCAGTTGGTAGAGCATCACCTTGCCAAGGTGAGGGTCGCGAGTTCGAATCTCGTCGTCCGCTCCATACGAAGAAGCCCCCGGTCGATCCGACCGGGGGCTTCTTCGTGTCGCTTCTACTGCCAGGAGCGGCCGGTCAGCAGCTCGTACGCCTCGATGTACTTGGCGCGGGTCGCGTCCACGATCTCCTGCGGGAGCGCCGGCGGCGGCTGTTCGCTCGTGCGGTCCCAGCCGGAGGCCGGGGAGGTCAGCCAGTCGCGCACGAACTGCTTGTCGTACGAGGGCTGGGCGCGGCCGGGCTCCCACTGGTCGGCCGGCCAGAAGCGGGACGAGTCCGGCGTGAGGACCTCGTCGGCGAGGATCAGCCGCTCGCCCTCCTCGGTCGACGCGAAGCCGAACTCGAACTTGGTGTCCGCGAGGATGATCCCTCGCTCGCGGGCGATGTCCCGGGCCCGGCCGTAGACGGCGAGGGTCGTCTGGCGCAGCAGCGCGGCGGTCTCCGCGCCGACCTGGCGGGCGACCTCCTCGTACGACACGTTCTCGTCGTGGTCGCCGACGGCGGCCTTCGTGGCCGGGGTGAAGATCGGCGCGGGCAGCTCGGAGCCGTCGCTGAGACCTTCGGGGAGTGCGAGGCCGCAGACCGTGCGGGACTCCTTGTACTCGACCAGGCCGGAACCCGTCAGATAGCCACGGGCGACGCACTCGACCGGCACCATCGCCAGGGACTTGCAGATGAGGGTGCGGCCCTCCCAGTCGGCGGGGGCGCCGGCCGGGACGTCGGTGGAGATGACGTGGTTGGGGGCGAGGTCGGCGAGCCGGTCGAACCACCACAGGGAGAGCTGGGTGAGCACCCGCCCCTTGTCGGGGATCTCGGTCGGCAGGACCCAGTCGTACGCGGACATGCGGTCACTGGCCACCATCACGAGCTCGCCGGCCTCGTTCTGGTAGAGGTCACGCACCTTGCCCGTGTGGAGGTGGGTCAGGCCCGGGACCTGGGCAGGCTCGGGCTTTTCTACGAATCCGGACACGGTTCCTCCGCGTAGGTTGATCCAGGAACGGTTCGATTCTCTCGCACGGAGTGGGGCGCTCGGCGAGCGGCCCCTCGAACGCCCCTGGTCAGTCCCTCTTACAGATCCTGTCGAGGAGATTGGCGGTGGCGCGCTGGATCCGGGCGTCGACGTGGCCCGGCCGGTCCAGGGCGGGCGACCAGGCGAAGGTGCCGGAGGCGAAGACCCATGCCCCGGACGGCGCCCGGTAGAGCGAGGTCTCCTGGTGGCGCAGGGCGCCCTCGCTGTCCCGGTAGGGCGAATGGGCGAGCAGGATGCGGCCCTCGTGCTCGGGGAGCGCGGTGCGCGGGAAGTAGCGGTCGGCCTCGCCCGCGACCAGGCCGGGGATCTCGTCCCCGTCGCCGGCGCCGGTGGCCTCCCAGAGCCAGTGGTCCGCGTTCCGTACGACCAGGGGGTGCGGCTCGGGCACCCTGCCCGCGTACTGGATCCCGAGCAGCTGCTGCTCCGGGCGGTCGACCTCGCGCCAGAGCGCGGCGCGGCCGGGGCCCCGGCGCTTGCGGCACGTGAGGAGCCGGTCGGGGACCCCGGACGGGGAGGGCCCCAGCTCCACCTGCCAGTACATGGTGTTGGCGGAGAGGAAGACGAGGGAGGTGCCCTGCTCGCGGGCGAGTTCGACGGTCCTGCGCATGGGGACCGACCAGTACTCGTCGTGGCCGGGGAAGACCAGGCCCCGGTAGCGGGTCGGGTCGACGCGGCCGGCGTGCAGGTCGCGGGTCTCGGCGTAGGCGAGGTCGTAGCCGTACCGCTCGGCCCAGCGGATGAAGTCGTAGGCGTGGCCGACGTGCAGGGGGAGGCCCGCGCCCGCGTAGGGGCGGTCGAAGGAGACGGTGATCGCCGCGTCCTCCTCGCCGAGGAGGCGGCCCTGCTCGTCCCACGCGTGGTAGAGGCTGGCGCCCGTCCGGCCGTCCTCCGGGTAGAGGTTGTACGCCTGCCAGGTGATGTCCGGGAGGACGAGGAGGAGGTCTGCGGGGTGGTCGTCCCGGACGGTGAACGGGATGTGGGAGCGGTAGCCGTCGGCGGTGGTGAGCACGGCGACGTACGCGCCGATCGACCAGTGGGCCGGGATCTGCAGCCGCCAGGACAGCCACCAGTGGTGGCAGGAGACCGTACGGTCGGCGGCGAGCGGGGCCGACTGGACGATGCCGGGGAGCCGGGGGCTGGTGGTGATCTTGGTGGCGCCCTCGCCCGCGTAGTGACCGATCCGGTAGATGTCGACCGAGAACTGTTGCGGCGGGTCCACGGTGATGTGGAAATCGATCGCCTCGCCGGGGGCCACGGCCCCGTTGGACGCGAAGCCCTTGATCTGGCTCCGTACGTCGTCGGCGGTGCGCGGGCCGCCACTGCCGCCGCGGGCCAGCGTCTCGTCGGCGTACCAGGGGACGACCTGGCCCGTGTCGTCGAAGTAGTTCTCCGAGCCGCGCAGCCAGGGCAGAGGTCCCTGGCCGAACGGGTCCGTGACGGCGTGGGCGAGCGCGCCCGATTCCCACCGCCTGATCTGATCCGCCCCCATGTCGCGCCCCTCCCTCGACTCCCCCGCGTGCCGTCTTCCGTCGTCCGCACATGAGCTGTCGTCGCGCAGTCATGTGCTGCTGTCAGTGCCGGTCTCCAGCACATCACATAACGCACGCACTCCGTCACCGTTCGTCGCGAATTGACGTGAACGGAAGGCAAGGTTCCGGTGTGGGTGGGCGGCTTGGGGGGTGGGGCGCCTGGGGACGGGCGACTCCCTGGCCCTCCTGGGCTCCGGCCTCACCTGCCGCGAGGCCCTAGAGGGCAAGCTCCAGGAGACCCTGACCGAGCCCGGGCCTCCCCGGCTCCTGGGGCCCGGTGGCCACCGGCGCTCGCGACCGCTCGCGGCCCTTTTCGGGGCCCCCGGGGGCCTCCCGCGCCTCAGACGAGGCGGACGGGCTTCTCGGGGCGTACGCCGGTCTCCGCGAGCCAGGCGCGCAGGGGGTCGGGGTCGCCGTCCTCGACCAGGGCGAGGACGCGGGCGGTCAGGTCCGTGCTCCGCACGCCGCCGACGAGGAGCGCGGGCCCGTCGAGCCAGTCGAGGCCGGGGGCGGCGCCCGCGGTGTCCACGGCGGCGCAGCAGACCATCGCCGTGACGTGGTCGGCGAGCAGGTCCCGCCCGGTCCGGGGCGGCTGCAGCGGGAAGAGCGGCAGCGCGTCGGCCCCGAAGGCATCCGTGTGCCAGGCGGGCACAGGGGCCACGGGCCGCGCGGCCTCCTCCCGCGCCACATGCGCGGTGAGCGCGGCGGCGAGGACATCGGCGGCGGGGTTAGTGACGAGGGGCTGCTCGATGTCGAGGTCGTCGGGGGCGGGGTTCGCGACGAGAGGCTGATCGGCGTCGAGGTCGTCGGAGGCGGGATTCGCGACGAGAGGCTGATCGGCGTCGAGGTCGTCGGAGGCGGGATTCGCGACGAGAGGCTGATCGGCGTCGAGGTCGTCGGAGGCGGGGGGTTCGGCCGCCTGGGTGGCGGGGGTGGATACCGGCGCTGGGGGCTGCGGCTCCGGGTGAGGCTCGGTCGGCCGGCCGTCGGCCGAGAGGTGGGTCAGGACGCGGGTCAGGGTCGGGCCGTCGACGGTCGCCTCGGGTTCCGGTTCGTCGGGTCCGGCACCGGTTCCGGCCGTGGTCGCGGGGGCCGGGCCGCCGGACGGCCCCGGGCCGGCGCCGCCGTGGGCGGCCGGGCCCGTCGGGAGGACGCCCAGTTCGTCGAGGACCTGGTGGAGGCGGGCCGCGTCGCTGCGCCACTTTCGGTCGACGACCTCCTCCGGGTACTGGCTCCAGTCGACCGGGGACCAGTCCGGGCCGGGCTCGGCCGGGCCGCCGTGGAAGAGCCGGGCGGCGAGCAGCGAGGCCGCCTCGTCCACGGCGCCGGGCTCTTCGAGCAGGTCGCAGGCCGGGCGCTCGCCGAGCCGGGAGGTGAAGCCGTCGGCCAGGCGGTCCCGGCGGGAGAGCTCGGTGAGCGCCGCGACCACACCCACGTCGAGGCTGGCCGGCCAGCGGCCCATCCGCCAGGCGGGCAGCGCGACCCGGGTGAGCAGCCGGTCCCAGCCCGCGTAGGCGAGGCCGACCTGCTCCTGCGCGACGATCCGGATGCCGTAGTCCACAGCCTGTGCGCGCTCCGAACCGGCCGCGGCCACACCCCGCTCCATCTCGGCGGCGTGCCCGCGGCACAGGCGCAGCAGGACCCGCGCGACCCACGCGATCCCCCGCGCGCCCAGCCTGCCGACCGGGCCGAGTCCGGGGCTGCGGGGAGCGGCGACGGCGGCGTCGAGGCCCTGCACGAAGCGGCGCGCAGCGGCTATGTCGGGCTGCGCCGCCGGAGCCGTACCGGCGACGACGGGGGCGAGGACCGCGCGCAGCTCACCGACGCGCATCCACCACAGGAAGGGCGAGCCTATGACCAGGACCGGCGCGTCGGCGGAGCGCCGGAGTCCTGTCGTACGGCCGGACTCGTGTGCGCTGTGGGAGGGGTGTGTACGGTCCTCCAGCCAGCTGTCGCAGTCCGGGGTCAGGGCTATCGCGGAGGGCGCGGGGACCCCGAGCCGGTCGGCCAGGTCCCGCACCATCCGGTACAGATCGGGGGCGGCGCGCTCGGAGAGCTCGACCGTCGGCGTGACGGCGGGCCGGGAACGCGCGATCACCAGGGCCACGGCCGCCGCCGCGAGCAGGACCACCAGTGCGAACGCGGTGACGACCCAGCGGGCGCTGTCCCAGCCGGTCCCGGTCATATGGCCGGTGACCCCGCCCGCGTAAAGGATCACGGCCGCGGCGGCGGGGAGCAGCGCGAGGCCCAGTGCCCTGCCGCGGACGCGGAGCACGGCGAGGGCCCGGGCGTGCGCGGCGCGCGCACCCATCTCCTCGCCGACAACCGAACCGGTACCGGACACGCCGTACATCACCCCCTCCTGTCCTCGTCGGGACTGCCCGTGGCGGTGTTGCTCACTCCCCCACTGTGGCACCCGCCACTGACATCGCAATGCCGGTGGGCCAAGTGCCGGAACGCCTGCGCCGCACCCTAGTTGGGGCTTCGGCAGGCGTCATCCGGATGGCTCACCCGTCACTCGATGGAATGGCTTTGGGTAAAGGTGATGACGGCTCGGGGCGGTTAGGGGTTCACTCCCCCGCGGCCTTGCGTGCGATGTCCGTACGGTGGTGCGAGCCGTCGAGACGGATGCGGCCGACCGCCTTGTACGCCCGCTCGCGGGCCTGCGCCAGGTCGTTTCCGGTCGCGGTGACGGACAGGACGCGCCCGCCCGCGCTGACGATCGCGTCGCCGTCCCGCTTGGTCCCGGCGTGCAGGACGTACGCGTCCGGTCCATCCTGTGCCGCGACCTCGTCCAGGCCCTCGATCGGGTCGCCCGTGCGCGGGGTCGCCGGGTAGTTGTGCGAGGCGATGACGACGGTCACGGCCGCGTCCTCGCGCCAGTTCAGCGGCGGCTCGTTGTCGAGGGTGCCGTTGGCGGCGTTCAGCAGGACGCTCGCCAGCGGGGTCCGCAGCCGGGCGAGGACGACCTGGGTCTCCGGGTCGCCGAAGCGGGCGTTGAACTCGATGACCCGTACGCCACGGCTGGTGATCGCCAGACCGGCGTACAGCAGGCCCTGGAACGGGGTGCCCCGGCGGCGCAGCTCGTCGACGGTCGGCTGCAGGACGGTGTCCATGACCTCGTCGACCAGCTTGGGGTCCGCCCACGGCAGCGGGGAGTACGCGCCCATGCCGCCGGTGTTCGGGCCCTCGTCGCCGTCGAGCGCGCGCTTGAAGTCCTGCGCGGGGGTGAGCGGGAGGACGGTCACGCCGTCGGTGATCGCGAAGAGGGAGACCTCGGGGCCGTCGAGGTACTCCTCGATCACGACGCGGTCGCAGGCGAGGGCGTGCGCCTTGGCTTCCGCCAGGTCGGAGGTGACCACGACGCCCTTGCCCGCCGCGAGACCGTCGTCCTTGACGACGTACGGAGCGCCGAAGGCGTCGAGCGCCTCGTCGATCTCCTCGGCGGTCGTGCAGACGTAGCTGCGGGCGGTGGGCACATTGGCGCCCGCCATGACGTCCTTGGCGAACGCCTTGGAGCCCTCCAGTTGCGCCGCCTGCTCGGACGGGCCGAAGCAGGGGATGCCGGCCGCGCGCACGGCGTCGGCGACGCCCGCGACGAGCGGGGCCTCCGGGCCGACGACGACCAGGCCGGCCTGGAGGTCGGTGGCCAGCCGCGCGACGGCTTCGCCGTCCAGCTGGTCGACGGGGTGCAGCTCGGCGACCTCCGCGATTCCGGCGTTGCCGGGCGCGCAGTGCAGAGCGGTGACGTCGGGATCGAGGGAGAGAGAGCGGCACAGGGCGTGTTCGCGGGCGCCGCCGCCGATGACGAGGACCTTCACGCCAGCCAGGGTAGCCCGCGTGGCCGGATGTCCCTTGTGCGGGCCACCGAGCGAGACGCCCCTACTCGTTCGTGTATTCCTCCACAACGGTCGCTCCGAGCTCGCGCACGATCAGGTCGTGGCCGGAGAGGGCGGAGTCGACCAGGTCCGGGTCGTCCTCCTCGGGCATGTCGTCCTCGGGCGCGACGGGCGGCGGGGCGTGGTGCTGCTGGGCGGGTGCCTGGGGCGGGGACTGCCGTACGGGAGCGGGCGCCTGCGGAGCGTTCTGGGTCGGCGGGGCGGGCGTGGCCTGGGGGGCTTGCGGAGCTTGCGGGGCGGGAGCCCACTGCTGCTGGGGCGCGGCGGCGGGGGCCGGGCGGCCGCCGCCGAAGCCGGTCGCGGCGGGCGGTGGGTTGACACCGCCCGAGGGGTCGATGATCGCCTCGATCTTCCACTGCACGTTGAACTGCTCGGCCAGGACCTGGCGCAGAACGTCCTCGCTGCCGCTGCTCGCGAAGTTGTCACGCGCGCCGGCGTTGAGGAAGCCGAGCTGGAGGGTGGTGCCGTCGAAGCCGGCGACCTGGGCGTTCTGACTGAGCAGGATCCACGTGAAGCGGCGCCTGTTCTTGACGGCGTCGAGGATCGACGGCCACATGTTCCGCACCTGGGCGGCGCCCTGGGCCATGTCTCCCGAGGGAGCGGGCGCGGAGGCGGCGGGGGCCGGGGCCTGGGCGGCCGGCGTGGGCGTCGGCGCGGGGGCGGCCGAGGCGCCGGGCCACGCGCCGGGGGCGGGAGCGCCGGGCGTCGCGGCGCCGGGCCAGGCCCCGGGCCGGGGCGCGCTCTCGGGCTGTGCGGGCGCGGGCGCGGGGGCCTGCTGGGCGGCGGGGGCCGGGGTCTGCTGGACGGCAGGGGCGGGGGCCTGCTGGACGGCAGGGGCGGGGGCCTGCTGCACCGGCTGTGAGGGCGGCGGCGGGGCCATCGGCGTATGGGCGTCGGGGCCGGGGACGTACCCCATGGCGGGCGCCGGCGAACCGGCCGTGAAGACGGGGGCGGGGGCGGGCGCGTTGGCGGCGCCGCGCTCGAGCCGGTCGATCCGGGCCTGGAGCGACCGCTCGTCGTCGAAGGCGGCGGGCAGCAGCACGCGCGCGCAGATCAGCTCCAGCTGGAGGCGGGGCGAGGTGGCGCCGCGCATCTCCGTCAGCCCCGTGTTGACGAGGTCGGCCGCGCGGCTGAGCTCGGCCGCCCCGAAGACGGACGCCTGCGCCTGCATGCGCTCCACGACGTCCACCGGGGCGTCGATGAGCCCCTTCTCGGCGGCGTCGGGCACCGCGGCGAGGATCACGAGGTCGCGCAGCCGCTCCAGCAGGTCGGCGACGAACCGCCGAGGGTCGTTGCCGCCCTCGACCACACGATCGACGACCTCGAAGGCGGCGGCCCCGTCACCGGCGGCGAAGGCATCCACAACGGAGTCGAGCAGCGACCCGTCCGTATATCCGAGCAGAGACGTCGCCATGGCGTATGTCACACCGTCGGCGGCCGCTCCGGCGAGCAGCTGGTCCATCACGGACATCGAGTCACGCACGGAACCGGCGCCGGCGCGCACGACGAGCGGCAGCACGCCGTCCTCGACGGGGATGCCCTCGCGCCCGCAGACCTCACCCAGGTACTCCCGCAGGGTGCCGGGCGGCACGAGCCGGAAGGGGTAGTGATGGGTCCGCGACCGAATCGTCCCGATGACCTTCTCGGGCTCGGTGGTGGCGAAGATGAACTTGAGGTGCTCCGGCGGCTCCTCGACCACCTTCAGCAGGGCGTTGAAGCCCGCCGAGGTGACCATGTGGGCCTCGTCGATGATGTAGATCTTGTACCGGCTGGAAGCGGGCCCGAAGAAGGCCTTCTCCCGCAGGTCACGGGCGTCGTCCACACCACCGTGGGAAGCGGCGTCGATCTCGATGACGTCGATGGACCCCGGCCCGTTCCGCGCCAGGTCACGGCAGGACTGGCACTCCCCGCAAGGGGTCGGCGTAGGCCCCTGCTCGCAGTTGAGACACCGCGCGAGGATCCGGGCGCTGGTCGTCTTGCCACAGCCACGGGGCCCGCTGAACAGGTACGCGTGATTGACCCGGTTGTTCCGCAGGGCCTGCTGCAACGGGTCGGTGACATGCTCCTGCCCGATGACCTCGGCGAAGGACTCGGGGCGGTAGCGGCGGTACAGCGCGAGAGACGACACGTATACGAGGTTATAGGCGCCCACCGACAACCCGGGCACGACGAGAGATCCCCGGGAACGCAAGCGCCCCCCACGCACCCGCCAGAGCCGACCTACCCTTGCTGCCTTCCGGCCCTGGGGGAGTTCAGTCAGATAGCGCCACGTGAGGGGCTCCGCCAAGGGTACCCGATCCGAGACCCCCCGAGCGCCCCTCCCGAACCTCTTCTGGATCACGTTCGCGAGCACCCCTCAGCGTCTTGTATTGTTTGCGGCGGAGGATTCGCCTAGTGGCCTAGGGCGCACGCTTGGAAAGCGTGTTGGGGGCAACCCCTCACGAGTTCGAATCTCGTATCCTCCGCCAGTGCCTCACCGGGCACGATGTCGAAGGGCCCCACCGTTCGCGGTAGGGCCCTTCGACGTCTCTCGGGTCTGTACGGCGATGTTTCTCAGACTCGTACGGAACAGGGGCGGTACTCGAGGCTCAGTTCGCGGTCGACGGCGTAGCTCGTACGCATCGAGGCGTCGGTGACCTTCTCCCAGGAGCCGTACTTGGCGTGGAGCTGGTCCGCCGTCGGGCCGAGGGGATTGCCGTACTTGGCGATGTTGCGCTCCTCCAGGATCCGGACCTCCTCGGGGCTCATGCCGGCGCGGGTGATCTCCTTGGCCTGGTTGCGCATGTCGACCAGTTCGCGGGCGATCTCCTCCTCGGAGGCACCGGCTTCGCGCATGTTGGCCTCCGTACGGCGCATGTCCTCCAGGAGGCCGTGGTACCGCATCCGGGTCCGCTGGGCCTCGACCTTCTCGTCCATAGGCATGACCCTGATCCGGCAGACCACGGGGTCCGTGCTGGGGCAGGCGTCGTCGGCGGCGACGGGCCGGTTGAGCGGGGCGGTGATGATCGACCCGCACGCCTCCGCCGCGGCGGAGGCGACGGAGCCGGCGGCGGCCAGCAGGGCGACGGCGGCCACGAAGGGAAGCAGGGCACGGCGGTACAAGGGAAGGCGCATGCGCGCCACCTTGGCGAGGCCGCCGCGCCGGTTCACGCAGCCACACCGGTGATCACCCCTACGGGGCGAAACGCAGGTCGTGGCCCTCGAGGACGACGTCCAGGCCGTACGTGAACGTGACGTCGCGGATCGCCACCGGGGCGAACGGCAGGGTCCCCTCGTAGGTCACCGGAGCTGGTCGCCTGACACCGAGGACTGCGCGCACGGCGCTGATCACGGAAGGCCCCGACCTGGGAGAACCGGTCGGGGCCTTCGGCGTACTGATGTGGTGATGTCACCGGTTCGAGGGGTCCGAGCAGGCAGTGACGTTCCGCCCGCGCATCCGTTCCGTAATCACTGGAACACTCTCCGCTACACCCACTGGGGGTGCTCTCAAGCTGGAGGAAACGTGCGCAAGTTGGCGACGGTCGCGGTGGCGGCGGGGTTGTTCCTGGGCGGGGCGGGGGCGGCGGTGGCGGATTCGTGGAAGAGCCTCGGTCAAATGTTGACCCTCGGCGCGGAGCTCCAGGTTCCGGAGTACCGGTGGTGGCCAAAGGGAGAGAACCACGGGGGCTTCAACTTCAGGGGACGGCTCAAGGACCTCGATCCGAACGACGGTCACAACGTCTACGTGGAGGCCAAGGTCGAGGGCTACAGCTGGAACCGCTTCAAGGGCGTACAGAAGAAGACCGTGCCTCTGAACAAGGTCGTCTACGACGGTGCCGCCCAGTACACGAAGGACGCGGAGATCCGCGTATGCCGCGACCGGGGCACCCTGCGACCTGACAACTGCACGATCCCCAAGTCGTTCCGCCGAAAGTAGCCGAAGCCCGGACCGTCAGGGGGTCACACCACGATGAATGCCATTCTCCGCGCCGAGGGCGTGGGTCTCCTCTATGGAACGCACCAAGCCATCAGCGAAGCCGACTTCACTCTGCGGCGCGGAGAAGTGGCCGCCGTCATGGGAAGCAGCGGCTCAGGAAAATCGTCGCTGCTGTATTGCCTGGCCGGGGTGCTGGCGCCAACGCGGGGCACCGTGACCTTCGAAGGAGCGGCGCTGTCGTCACTCACGGACGACGAGCTGAGCACTCTGCGCCGTGAACGCTTCGGCTTCGTGTTTCAGTACGGAGAGTTGCTACCTGAACTCACTGTCGAGGAGAACGCCGCCCTACCCCTGCGCCTTGCCGGCCAGCGCAAAGCGTCCGCGCATGCGGCAGCCGGCGACGTGCTCGGGCGCCTCGGAATGAACGAGTTGCTCCAGCGCAGAACCTCACAGTTGTCCGGCGGGCAGAGTCAGCGAGTGGCCGTAGCCCGAGCCCTCGTGCACCGGCCGGACATTGTTTTCGCGGACGAGCCGACCGGTGCGCTCGACAGTGTCAACGCCTCCGCCGTACTTGAGGAGTTCCTACGGTTGGCGCGGGATCAAGGCACCGCCGTGGTCATCGTCACGCACGACGCGACCGTGGCCGAGCACGCCGACAGTCGCTACACGATGACCGACGGGAACCTGAAGTGAATCCATTCCTGCTCGGCATGCGCTTGCTGTGGCGTGGCGGACGCAGAGGCCGGGCACGGTTCATCCTGATGACGTTCGGCTGCTCACTCGGCGTCGCCTGCCTAGCTGCCGTCCTCACGATTCCGACCATCCTCGCCGCCCACGACGCCCGGAGCGCCGCCCGCGAGCCCCAGATCAATTACGAGCTGAAGGACGGCCCCTCAACCCCCGACGTCGTCGCGCTCAGCCGTGAGGACGCCTTCGGGTCGCAACCGCTCCGCCGCCTGTTCATCGCCCGCCCGGCTTCCGGCCCGGCTCCGGTTCCCCCGGGCATCGACAGGTTGCCCGCCGCCGGAGAAGTGATCGTCTCGCCGCGCTTGCGGGAAGTCATGGTGGAGTCGCCTGGTGTGGCCGGGCTGTTGCCTGGCAAGGTGACCGGCACGATCCGGCCTGACGGCCTTGCCGGACCGGACGATCTGTACGCCTACATCGGCAGCACCCGTGCTCAGATCCCGGAGGAGAGCTCCCGGCGAGTGGACTACTTCGGTTCTCGCTACGCCAACTCTGAGGTCGTCGAAGCATCCACTCTCGACATCCTGCGGTTCACCCTCGCCTGCGTGGTCCTGCTGCCCCTCGCCGTCTTTCTCTCGGTGTGCGCCAGGTTGTCCGCCGAGTCCCGTGCCCGCAGGCTCGCCGCACTTCGACTCGTGGGGCTGAGTGTCAAGGACACCCTGCGAGTCAATGCCGGCGAGACCGTAGCCGCGGCCTTCCTCGGGGCGCTGCTCGGTGTCGGCGGATACCTCGCCTTCAACGAGGTGATGGCGCGAATCGGTCTGCCTGGCCTCCATTGGTACCCGGCGGATGGGCGCCCCGAAGCCACGACGCTTTTCGCCTGCCTGATCCTTTGTCCCGCTCTCGCCTGGCTCGTCGGTCGACACAGTGCTCGGACAGCCGCGCGGACTCCGCTCAACGTCCGTCGTACCGCCGAGGCCAAGCCGCCGAAAATGTACGGGATGCTCCTGCTTCTCCCTGGGCTCGGCGTCATCACCGGCTACTGCGCGCTCAGCGTCCTGGGGAAGGATCCGTCCGGAGGATCCGCCAACACCCTCCTCGTCCCTGGGGCCGTCCTGCTGACTGGCGCCGGATTGGTCTTGGGGCTTCCGCCGATCACCATGTGGCTCGCCCGCAAGCTCGCCGGGACGGCGCGGTCACTCCCTCTGGCTCTCGCGATGCGCCGCGCAGAGGTCGAGCCGGGCGCCTCACTCCGCGTCGTGACCGGTCTGGTCCTGCTGATCTTCGCCACTTCGCTGACCCAGGGCATCCTTGTCGAACTCGACCAGGTCAGCCGACGGACCGCGCCGGTCCAGGAGTACCGCGTAGCTGTGGGTGAGCTCACCCGCGAGCAGTACGCCAGGATTACCCGCGTCGAGGGCGCACGATCACAGGTCATCACGATCTCGTCCTGGAGGCCCCTGGACGACGGTCCTATGAAGCCCAGCATCGACGGCGTCATCGCCACCTGCGCCCAACTCGCCACGTTTGTAGCCGAATCACGCGGCTGCGTCGACGGGAAGGTGCTCCGCATCCATGACCTTGGCAGCTCCGCGAGCGAGGACGCCGTGCCCGGTCGCGCCTTCCCGTTCGTTCTGAAGAATCGGAAGATCAGCCTCACCGTCCCACACGAGCATCTGACCATCCGTGCTTATCAACCCTCCGCGTTCTCCTCGACCGATGTACTCATCCCTCCGTCGCATGTTCGCGTCGACGAACTGCCGCCCGACGCGTCGCTCAATCTCCTGAGCGACGCCGACCCCCAGACCATCCGTACCGTCCTCGACGGCATCGGCACCATCGCTCCCACCGCTGAGGTGGAACCCGTCGGTATCGTCGTCGAGTCGCTCGCGCAGTTGACCGTTATTCGGAGCCTTCTCGGGGCCGGGATGGTTCTTGGGCTGGTGATCAGTGTGGCCGCGTTCGTCGTGTCCGTGGCCGATCGGGCCATGGAGCGGCGGGGGCAGGTGGCCGCGCTGGTGTTGCTTGGGGCTCGGGCGGGGACCTTGCGGGTCGTGCAGTGTGTGCAGGTGGTCGTGCCGCTGGCAGTGGGGTTGGGGGCCGCCGTGGTCACCGGGTGGCTTGCCGAGTCGAGTTATCTGATCACCGGGGGCGGGGCCGTGCACTGGGACTGGAGTGGGTTGCCCGTGCTGCTCGCCTGTTGTCTCGGCGTGCTGCTCGCCGCCGGGGTCTCCGCGCTGCCTCTCGTGCGCCGGCACGTCGACCCCGAGCACATCCGGCGGGATTAGGGGGCCTCGGCTCACGCCGCCAGTGCGTGGGACATGCGGCGTTCCACCCTGGCCCGCAGGGCCCACGTGCCCGCCGCCGCCAGGACGCCGCCTGTCAGGGCCGTCGCCCACAGGAGCGTCGGGCCGAAGCCTGTGTACAGGGTGACGCCCAGGGTCAGGGCGCCGAAGCGGGCCAGGCCCCAGGTCCAGCCGAAGGCGCCCTGGTAGCGGCCGCGGGCGTGGGGCGGGGCCAGGTTCGCGACGATCGCGGCCGCGATGCCCGCGACGCACACCTCGCCCAGGGACCAGACGACCACCGAGACCGTGAAGCCGACCACCCCGTCCGCCAGGCCCGTCAGCGCCACGCCCACCGCGATCAGCACGCTGCCCGCGCACTGGACGCCCAGTTGGGGCAGCTTGGCAAGCCGGGACGTGACGAACGGCTGGAGCGCGACCACCATGATCGCGTTGACCGCCGCCATCGCGCCGTACACCGCCGGGGACAGGCCGCTGTCGTGGATGGCGAGGGGCAGCGCCACCTCCGTGAGGGAGTAGACGAAGAGCTGGATCCCGAGGAGGGGCAGCAGCACCAGGGCCAGGCGGTCCCGGAACACCACTCCGTAGCCGATGCCGTCATCCGAGCGACCCGCCGCCGACAGCGACGACGGTTCCTTCGGCGACCGCGGCTCCGTCAGCCTCGTCGCCACGATCGTCGCGTAGATCAGCATCGTCCCGGCGTCCACCGCGAACAGCAGCCAGTACCCCTGCGCCGCCAGGAACCCGCCGAGCACGCCCGCCACCGCCGTACCGATGTTCACGCCCCAGCCGAACAGCGCGTACGCCCGCTGGGTGCGCTCCGCGTCGACCGCGTCGGCCATCAGCGCGTACGCCGCCGGGCCGACCATCGCGCCCGTCGCGCTGATCAGCAGCGCGGCCGCCGCCATCGTCCACACGCCCGGAGCCACGAACAGCGCCCCGTGCGCCGCCGCCGCGCCGAGCAGGCCGATCAGCATCGTCGGACGGCGGCCGATGCGGTCGGCGAGGACGCCGCCGAGCGCCGGGCCGAGCAGATTGCCCGCGCCGAGGGCACCGAGGACGTACGAGGTGTCGGTCCCCGTGACCCCCCGCGCCGCGAGGAAGAAGACGAGGAACGGCGTGACCAGGTAACCGAGGCGGTTGACGATCGTCCCGGCGAAGAGGGTCCAGACGGTGGGCGGGAGGCCGCGGAAGGAGGAGAACATGCGAGGAGACTGGACCCCGCCCCTTCCGTGAACCATTGATTAAGCTCAGGCCGAATCCAATGACCGTACTTCTACGGCAGTCAGGTGGGAATTGTGGAAGCCGGGCTCAGTTTCTCCGCCGCCGACCTCGCCCAGACGAGGTTCGCCGTCTCCCCCATGTGGGAGGTCGTCACCAGTTTCCGGCTGCTCCGCGAAGCCACCGACCCACCGCTGCACCGGCGTTGGGCCGCACAGGTACGGCCCCGGCTCAGCGGTGCCGGGCTCGACAGCGGCTGGCTGGCCGAGCTGATCCCCGGCCACGGTTTCCTCGCCGACTTCCTCAACCCGACCCCCACCACCCCCTTCCCCACCCTCGCCGCCGAGCTCGCCGCCATCCGCGCCACCCCGCCCGAGCAGGTGCTCCAGGACGTCGAGATCCTCGCCATGAAGGAACCGGCCGACGATGTGCGTCGCTCCGCAGACCGTTCCGTCGACCGTTCCCCCGACCGCGCCCACGGCCGGCTACGGCTGCTGCGCGAGGCGCCCGAAGCGGCCCTGGAGAAGGTCACCGACGAGATCGAGACCTACTGGGAGATCGCCCTCGCCCCTTACTGGGCCCGGATCCGCCGACTCCTCGAAGCCGACGTCTTCCACCGCGCCCGGCAGGTCGCCGAGCACGGCTCCGCGCGCGTCCTCAGCGAACTGCACGAGACCGTACGGTGGGACGACGGCACCCTGCGCCTGGTCCGGCGACACTGCGCGCTGACCAGGGACGAGGTCGGCTCCGGGCTGCTGCTCGTCCCCTCGGCCTTCGCCTGGCCCCGCGTCCTGACCCGCGCCGTGGCCCCCGACCCGCCCCAACTCGCCTATCCGGCCCGGGGCATCGGCTCCCTCTGGGAGCCGCGTACCAGCTCCGCCACCGAGGCGGTCGCCGCCGTCATCGGGCGCTCGCGCACCCTGCTCCTCGCCGAACTCGACATCCCGACCTCGACCACCCAACTCGCCGCCCACTGCGGCCTGTCCGCCGCCGGTGTCTCCCAGCACCTCACCGCGCTGCGCAACGCCGGCCTCGTCACCGCACACCGCGCCGGCCGCTCGGTCCTCTACGCCCGCACCTCGGTCGCGGACGCCCTGCTCGCGCCGGCGGGGGAGAGCGTCTGAGGCGTGGCGGCGACTCGGCCTGCCCGTCCCGTCCTTCGCCGCAGGGCCACCGGAGGTCCAACGGAGGACCAACGGAGGACCAACGGCGGTCCGCCGGAGGTCCGCGGCAGGTCACCTCCCCGGTCCGCCGGAGGTCCGCGGCAGGTCACCTCCCCGGTCCGCCGGAGGTCCGCCGGTGGTTCGCCGCAGGTCCGCGGCAGGTCACCTCCCCGGTCCGCCGGAGGTCCGCCGGTGGTTCGCCGCAGGTCCGCGGCAGGTCACCTCCCCGGTCCGCCGCAGGCCGGCTCCCGCAGGTCACCTCCCCCGTCCGCCGCAGGCCGGCTCCCGCAGGTCACCTCCCCCGTCCGCCACAGGTCCCCCCGTCGTCGATTTCATGTCCTCCAGCCCTCCCCCGGGGCCCTCATCCATGCTTGTCCTATGGGGAACACGACGCACCGCCGCATCGAGGCGGACGAACGCAGGGCCCGGCTGGGCGTACGGCATCGGCTGGCCGGGGCGGCGCGGGCGGCGGGGGCCGAGGAGGTGGCCGAGGCGCTCGTGGCGCTGCACGCGACCGACCCGGCGAGCGTGTTCCTCGCCGTCGGGGCCCGGCTGGGCGGGGAGCAGGGCGTCGCGGGGCCGGTGGCGGAGCTCGAACGGGCGCTGTACGAGGACCGGACGCTGACCCGGATGCACGGCATGCGGCACACGCTCTTCGTCTTCCCGACGGCCCTCGTCCCGACCGTGCACGCCTCCACCACCCGCGACGTCGCCACGCGCGAGCGCGCCATGCTGCTCAGGGACCTGACCAAGGGCAGCGCGTACGACGCGGAGTGGCTCGCCGAGACCGAGCGGCAGGTCCTGGCCGAGCTGGCGGTACGGGGCGAGGCCACCGGGTCCGAGCTGGGCGAGGCCGTACCGCGGCTGCGCACGCAGTACCTGTACGGGGTCGGCACCCGGCAGGAAGGGCCGCAGCCGCTCTCCAGCCGGCTGCTTCGCGTCCTCGGCATGGAGGGGCGGATCGCACGCGGCCGCCCGCAGGGCGCCTGGACCTCCAGCCGCTTCCGCTGGGCTCCGACGCCCCAACAGCCCGACCCCTCGGACGAGTTCGCCCACGCCGATCTCGTACGACAGTGGCTGGCGGCCTGTGGTCCGGCGACCGAGGCCGACCTGAAGTGGTGGACCGGGTGGAAGGTCACCGACGTACAGAAGGCGCTCGCGGCGATCGGCGCGGTGCCGGTGGAGCTGGCGGAGGGCACGGGTCATGTCCTGCCGGACGACCTCGATCCCGTACTGGCCGACCCTGAGCCGTGGGCGGCGCTGCTGCCGGCGCTCGACCCGACGGCGATGGGGTGGCAGTACCGCGACTGGTACACCGACCCCGCGCACAAGGCCGCGCTCTTCGACCGCAGCGGCAACATCGGCCCGACGGTGTGGTGGAACGGCCGCGTCGTCGGCGGCTGGGCCCAGCGCCCGGACGGGGAGATCGCGATCCGGTACCTGAGCGACGAGGGCGGATCGGAGGCCCGGGCGGCCGTCGAGGCGGAGGCGGCGCGGCTGCGCGGCTGGGTGGGGCCCGTACGGGTCACGCCACGTTTCCGTACGCCGCTGGAGCGGGAGCTCTCGGTCTCGGTCTCAATCTCGGAAGGGTGAGCCGCCGGGGCCCCGCACGCCTCTCCTGGTTCCCCCGGGTGGAATCCCGGAGAAATTCGTACGGGACCCCGGCGAGGTGTCGAGAATCGGAAACCCGCTCCGACGTCCCCTGTGAAAGGCAGCAACAAGCCCGAGGCACAGACATCGAAGGAGATCGTCATGAAGTACCTCGTCATGGTGCAGGGATCCCAGGCCGACTACGACACCATGTCCGGCAAGGGCACCGGACCCGCCTGGAGCGAGAAGGACCTGCAGGCGATGTTCGAGCACATGGGGTCCATCAACAACGACCTCGCCGAGTCGGGCGAGCTGGTCGACGCGCAGGGGCTCGTCGAGCCCAAGCGGACCCGGCACGTGAGCGTCGACAAGGACGGGCAGCCGGTGATCACCGACGGGCCGTACAGCGAGACGAAGGAGCTGCTCGCCGGCTACTGGGTGCTCGACTGCGCGAGCATGGAACGGGTCACCGAGATCGCGGCGCGCGTCGCCCGCTGCCCGCAGCCCGCGGGGGCGCCGGAGTACCCGGTGGTGATCCGCCAGATCGACGAGCGGTCCGAGTCCGAGCTGTTCAGCGAGTGAGCCGAGTAGAGCGCCTGAGCCGAGTGAGGCGAGTGAGCCGTTGAACGACGACGAGAGCGTCGAGGACCTGTTGCGCCGGCACGCGCCGCAGGTCCTCGGCGCGCTCGTACGCCGGTACGGGCACTTCGACGCCGCCGAGGACGCCGTACAGGAGGCCTTGGTGGCCGCCGCCCGGCAGTGGCCGGAGTCCGGTACGCCCGACAATCCGCGCGGCTGGCTCATCCGGGTGGCCTCGCGGCGGCTGGCGGACCAGTTGCGGGCGGACGAGGCGCGGGCCCGGCGGGAGGAGACGGCCGCGCGCCTCGAACCGCGCGAGGCGCGGGCGGCGCCGTCCGACGACGACACGCTGACGCTGCTGTTCCTCTGCTGCGACCCGTCGCTCGCGCCCGCCGCCCGGGTCGCGCTGACGCTGCGCGCGGTCGGCGGCCTGACCACGGCCGAGATCGCCCGCGCCCATCTCGTACCGGAGGCGACGATCGCCCAGCGCGTCAGCCGCGCGAAGGCGAAGCTACGGGACCACCGGTTCCGGACGCCGGGCCCTGACGACCGGGACGCCCGGCTCTCCGCCGTCCTCCACGTGCTGTACCTGATCTTCAACGAGGGGTATACCGCGACCTCCGGCCCCGCGCTGCACCGCGCCGACCTGGCCCGGGAGGCGATCCGGCTGACCCGCGCCGTACGCAGGCTGCTCCCGAGGGAGGCCCGGGTGACCGGTCTGCTGGCGCTGATGCTGCTCACGGAGGCCCGCAGCGCGGCCCGCACGGGGCCGCACGGCGAACTGATCCCGCTCGACGAACAGGACCGGACGCTCTGGGACCGGGCCGCGATCGAGGAGGGCACGGCGCTGGTGGAGGAGGCCCTGACGGAGGGCCCGCCGGGTCCGTACCAGCTCCAGGCGGCGATCGCGGCGCTGCACGACGAGGCCCACCGGGTCGAGGACACGGACTGGCCGCAGATCCTCGCCCTGTACGACGTCCTGGTCGCCGACTGGCCCCACCCGATGGCCGAACTGGGCCGCGTGGTCGCCGTCGCGATGGTCCACGGCCCGGCGGCGGGCCTCACCGAACTCGCCGCCGTGGAACCCCGACTGAAGGACCACCATCGCCTCGCCGCGGTCCGCGCCCACCTCCTGGAACGCACCGGCGACCGGGCGGCGGCCCGCGAGGCCTACTACGAGGCGGCCCGCCTCACCCTCAGCCTCCCGGAACGCCACTACCTCCGCATAAAGGCCGCCCGCCTGGCCCCGTGACCCGAGGCGGGAGGCCTGGGTCGGTGACCATCTGGCCGTAGCCAGGCCTGGGTCGGGGATGGTCATTCGCGAGGCCTGGGTCGGCGACGGTCAGGCCGTCGCGAGGCCCTTCAGGCGCTTGGCGATCTTGGTGAGGCGTTCGCCCTGGTAGCGGGCGGCCTGGAGGACGTTCTCCTCCGGGGCGCCGTTGCCGGCGGCGTGCGAGGTGCCGTAGGGGTTGCCGCCCGCCGCGTAGACCGCGCCGTCGGTGAAGCCGGGGGAGACGATGACCGAGCCCCAGTGGTGGAAGGTGTTGTAGAGGGCGAGCAGGGTCGACTCGTTGCCGCCGTGCACGTTGTGGGCGCTGGTGAAGGCGGTGGCGGGCTTGTCCCAGAAGACGCCGCGCTGCCACAGGCCGCCCGTCGTGTCGATGAACTGCTTCAGCTGGGCGGCCACGTTGCCGTACCGGGTCGGCGAACCGAGCGCGTAGGCGTCGGCCCACTCCAGGTCGTCCAGCGTGGCGATCTCGACGTCCCCGGTGGCGTCCACGTGGGCGCGCCAGGCGGGGTTGCCGTCGATGGCGGCCTCCGGGGCGAGCTCGGTCACGCGCCGCAGGCGTACCTCGGCACCGGCCTTCTCGGCACCTTCGGCCACGGCCTGGGCGAGCTGGTGCACGGTTCCGGTGGAGGAGTAGTAGATGACAGCGACGTTCACGGACATGACGAGCTCCCCTTAAGCGGATTCAATTCCGGTTCAACCAGGTCGAGGTTAAACGGATAGTCATCCACTTGCAAGGGGGGCCCGCCCGAAGTCATCGCAGGGTGAGTGTCGTCTCCGACTCGACGTGGGTCAGCTTCTCCGGGTTACGGACGTAGTACAGGCCCGTGATCCGGTCGCCGTCGAGGCGCACCCCCATGACCCCGTCGATCTCGCCGCCCAGGGTGATGACGAGTCCCGGGCTGCCGTTGACCACCGTGAGGCCGACGGCCAACGCGCTCGCGTGCCTCACCGTGCCGCTGATGATGAAGCGGGCCACCTTGTCGGCGCCGACGACCGGGCGCCGCGCCGCCTGCTTGATGCCGCCGCCGTCGCTCAGCAGAACCACCTCGGGCGCGAGGACGTCCAGCAGGCTCTGCAGGTCCCCGGTGGCGAGCGCGCGCTGGAACGACTCCAGGGCCGCCCGGGTCTCACTCGCCGACACCACCGCGCGGGGCCGCCGCGCGTCGACGTGCCGGCGCGCGCGGTGCGCGATCTGGCGTACGGCCGCCGGGGTCTTGTCGACGGCGGCCGCGATCTCGTCGTAGCCGACGTCGAAGACCTCACGCAGCACGAAGACGGCGCGTTCCGTCGGCGACAGCGTCTCCAGGACGAGCATCAGCGCCATCGACACGCTCTCGGCGAGCTCGGCGTCCTGCGCCACGTCGGGCGCGGTGAGCAGCGGCTCGGGCAGCCAGGGGCCGACGTACGACTCCTTCCGGCGCGACATCGTGCGCAGGCGGTTGAGCGCCTGGCGTGTGGTGATCCTGACGAGGTACGCGCGCTGGTCCCGCACCTCCGCCAGGTCGACCTCGACCCACCGCATCCAGGTCTCCTGGAGAACGTCCTCGGCGTCGGCGGCCGAGCCGAGCATCTCGTACGCGACGGTGAAGAGCAGGTTGCGATGGGCGACGAAACTCTCCGTCGCCGCGTCCGGCGCCAGGTCGGACGACGAGTCGTCGGTCGCGGGGGGCTGCGCCGGCGCCGTGGCCCTCGCCAGGTCCGGCGCGGAGGGCTGCGTCTCGCCCGCCAGGTCCCTCGCCAGGTCCGGCGCGGAGGGCTGCGTCTCGCCCGCCAGGTCCCTCGCGAGGTCCGGCGCGGAGGGCTGCGTCTCGCCCGCCAGGTCCCTCGCCAGGTCCGGCGCGGAGGGCTGCGCCGGCGCCGAGTCCGTCGCGTGGCCCCTCGCCGGGTCCGCCGCCAGGTCCGGTGCCTGGTCCAGCACCTGGTCCCGCGTCAGGTCCGGATCCCGGTCGGCCGCAGGCGTCCGCGCCCCGTCCGGCGTCACGTCCCCCGCGCCGCCAGGATCCTGGTCGGTCGGCCGGGTCGTCGCCCGGTCGTTGTGCTCGCTCATGCCCGCTCCTCGTCCGCGCCCCCGGCCCCGTCGGCCGGGGGCGTTCACACGTGCGTCGACGGCTCGGTTCCTTCTTGCCGGCCAACGGCCGATGATCAACATTCGTGCCCGTGGCCCAAGTTAGGCGGCCTGGTCCGCCATCGCGGGCACTTCACCGCGCCTGGCGCTCTCGGTCGCCACCAGCTGCCCGCGCTTGGCGTCCTTGCTCCACCACTGGCGCGCGCCCGGCTTACGGGCCTCCTGGCCCAGCTGCCAGGGGATGCCCTTGCAGATGAGCTCCTTGATCAGCGCGCCCGCGCGGCCGCCGACGTAGTGCTTCTTGGCCGTGTCGTCCCGGTCGGTGAGCTGGAAGACGCCCGCGCGGCGGCCGAGGCTGACGCACTGGGCGACGAACCCCACCTCCGCCTCCGCCGGCCGCTCGCCCGCGATCCGGCTCAGGACCGTCCCGGCGGCCTGCGGGCCGAGCTGGACCGCGGCCTGGCAGCTCATCCGGTACGGCAGGCCCGACGGCGCCGCCGCGTCCCCCGCCGCCACCACGCGCTCGTCGTCCACGCTGGTGAGCGTCTCGTCCGTGAGCAGCCGCCCCAGGGAGTCGGTGCTGAGGCCGCTGCGCGCGGCCAGGTCCGGCACGGTGAACCCGGCGGTCCAGACGGTCACCGCGCTCGCCACCTCGCGCCCGTCCGCCAGCCGCACCGCGTCACCGGTCACCTCCGCCACCTTCGCGCCGGGGCCTTCGACGACCGTCACCCCGAGCCGGGTCAGCCGCTTGGCGACCGCGCGCCGCCCACGCGGGTGCAGGGAAGGGCCGAGGACGTCGCCGCAGACGAGGGTCACCTTCCGGCCCACCTCCGCCAGTTCGGCGGCCGTCTCGATCCCGGTCGCCCCGCCGCCCACCACGGTGAGCGGGGCCGACGCGGGAGCGGCCGCGAGGGCGTCCCGCAGGCGCTCCGCCTCCTCCCACCCGCCGAGCGGGTAGGTGAACTCCGCCGCCCCCGGCACCCGCGCCTCGGCGCTTCCGCTGCCCACCGCGTACACCAGGTAGTCGTAGGCGACGGTGTCCCCGGACGCCAGCGCCAGGCTCCGCCCGGCCACGTCGATCTGCGCCACGGTGTCCACCACCAGCCGGACACCGGCCGCCAGCACCTTGCCGTACTCCACGACTCCGTCGTGCGATCCGCCCACGTACTGGTGCAGCCGGATCCGGTCCACGAACGACGACCTCGGGTTGATCAGCGTCACGGTCACGCCCTCGCGCCCCGACAGCCGGTTGGCCGCCATGACTCCGGCGTACCCGCCACCGATCACCATCACCGTCGTGTTCTCCGTCATGATGTCTCCCTCGTCGCGCGCGGTGAGCCTCGAAAGCCTCGTTCGCCCTCCAGACACCGGACGACCGACGGTTGTGACATACGTGAGCCAGATCACGTGACGCCGTGCACCGATCCGGTAACCGGATAGTGCTCCGTTATGCTCGTGAGCAGGGACGGACCGAGGGGGATGGGAACGAAGGGCAGGCAGGACATGATCAGCGCGAAGGACTCCGGGGCGGCCGACGTCACATTGCTGCCCACCGCCGGACAAGCCGCGCCCGAGCGCGCCGAGCGCGCCGACGCCGCACGGAACCGGCGGAAGATCCTCGACGCCGCCGCCCGGATCGTCGCCGAGGCAGGCCCCGCGGGCGTCACCATGAACCAGGTCGCCCACGCCAGCGGCATCGGTGTCGGCACCGTCTACCGCCGCTTCGGCGACGTCTCCCAGCTCCTGTGGGCGCTCCTCGACGACCGGGAGGTGCAGTTCCAGGAGGCGTACATGGGCGGCCCTCCGCCCCTCGGCCCCGGCGCGCCCGCGGACGAGCGGCTGCACGCCTTCCTCGACGCGCTCGTCGACCGGGTCATCGAACAGCGCGAGCTCCTGCTCGCCGCCCAGGCCGCCGCCCCCAGCGCGGCCTACTCCAGCGGCGCGTACCTCGCCATGCACACCCACGTGACCCTGCTGCTCGGCCGGCTCAAGCCAGGCGCCGACAGCGCGCTCCTCGCCCACATGCTGCTCGCGCCGTTCACCCCGACCCTGATGAACCACCTGACCGCCGAGCGGGGACTCACCGCCGACGAACTCAAGGCCGGGATCGACACCCTCCTCAACCTGGGGAACCCCGAGAACCCGTAGGGCCCGCAGGGCCCGTACGACCACCAGGCCCCGTACGACCACCAGGCCCCGTACGGGCATCATGGCCCCGTACGACCACCAGGCCCCGTACGACCATCAGGGCCCGTACGACCCCTGGATGCCCCGGCCACCCGTAGCTCCCCCCGCGATGAGCGCCGCCAAGCCGTCCAGTACGCGCCCCAGGCCGAACCCGTAGGCGTACTCGGGGTTGTACATGCCCTGGTACGCCACCGCCGCCGCCTCCCCCACGCGCGACGCCAGCGGGTACCGCTCCGCGTCGAGCATCCGCTCGAGCAGGGGCGCGTGGGCGTCCCACCACTCGTGGTCGGACATCGCGCTCTCGCGGTCCACCGCCCGCGCGTCCAGCTCCGTACGGGCGGCGGACTGGACGAAGCCCAGGAGGTGCGTCAGCGCCGAGTCCATCGCCACGTCGTCGAGGCCCAAGCCCTCGAAGGCGCCCAGCTCGTGCTCGTACTTCGCCATCACGCCCGGCCCCAGCGGCGGCCGGTGGACCCGCAGCTCCATCAGCCAGGGGTGACCGAGGTAGAGCGCGCGGTTCGCGTCGGCGACCGCCGTCACCCGTTCCCGCCACGGCGCGTCGGGCGCGAACGGGACCCGCTCCATCCGCAGGAAGACGAGATCCAGCATCAGGTCGAGCAGCTCCGCCTTGGCGGGGACGTAGGTGTAGAGCGTCATCGGGGTGACCCCGAGGCACTGCGCCACCGCGCGCATGGTCAGCGCGTCGAGCCCGCCCTCGTCGGCGAGGGCGACGGCCGCCTCCACGACGGCGTCGACGGTCAGCCCCTGGCGAGGACCGCGCCGAGGGCCACGCGGCGCGCCCTGACCCACGGCACTGCCGGTGTCCCGCCACAACAGCTCCAGCGTCCGCGCCGGATCACCCGCCCCGCTACTCCGCTCCTTCGCCGCCATGGCACCCATTCTCGCAGGTCAGACCCGATCCCCATTACTTTGTACGCTGTATAGAGTAACGTGGTCGGGGTATACGGACGACGGGCAACACCATCGGAGGGCGTAACCCCATGACCACCCCCGCCGCAGCGGACAGCCACCACGTCATCCAGGTCCGCGGAGCCCGCGAGAACAATCTGCGGAACGTCGACGTCGACCTCCCCAAGCGCCGCCTCACCGTCTTCACCGGCGTCTCCGGCTCCGGAAAGTCCTCGCTCGTCTTCGGCACCATCGCCGCCGAGTCGCAGCGCCTGATCAACGAGACCTACAGCGCCTTCCTCCAGTCCTTCATGCCGGTCCAGGCCCGTCCGGACGTCGACGGCCTGCACAACCTCAGCGCCGCGATCGTCGTCGACCAGGAGCGGATGGGCGCCAACTCCCGCTCCACGGTGGGCACGGCGACCGACGCGTACACGATGCTCCGCATCGTCTTCAGCCGCCTCGGCACCCCGCACGTCGGCAGCTCCAGCGCGTTCAGCTTCAACCTGCCCGAGGGCATGTGCCCGCGCTGCGAGGGCGCCGGCGAGGTCTCCGACGTCGACGTCGACGAACTCGTCGACCGCACGAAGTCCCTCAACGAGGGCGCCATCACCGCGCCGGGCTACCCCGTCGGCTCCTGGACGTGGCAGATCCTGGCCGACTCCGGGTTCTACGACCCCGACAAGAAGCTGGCCGACTTCACCGAGCAGGAGTGGGAGGACCTCCTCCACAAGCCGTCCTGCAAGGTGAGGATCGGCAACACCAACTTCACCTACGAGGGCCTCGTGGCGAAGCTCCAGCGGACCGTCCTCGTGAAGGACCGCGACGCCATGCAGCCCCACATCCGTGCCTTCGTGGACCGCGCCGTCGTCTTCCGCACCTGCCCCGAGTGCGCGGGCACCCGCCTCACGCAGGCCGCGCTGACCTCCCGTATCGACGGGGTCAACATCGCCGAGTGCTCGGCCATGCAGATCAGCGACCTCGCCGGCTTCGTACGGCGGATCGAGGACCCGTCCGTCGCTCCGCTCCTGGCCGGCCTGCGCGAACTCCTCGACTCCCTCGTCGAGATCGGACTCGGCTACCTGAGCCTGGACCGGTCCTCCGGCACGCTCTCCGGCGGCGAGGCACAGCGCGTGAAGATGGTCCGCCACCTCGGCTCCTCGCTCACCGACGTCACGTACGTCTTCGACGAGCCGACCATCGGACTGCACCCGCACGACATCCGCCGCATGAACGACCTGCTGCTGCGGCTGCGCGACAAGGGCAACACCGTCCTCGTCGTCGAGCACAAGCCGGAGGTCATCGAGATCGCCGACCACGTCGTCGACCTCGGCCCGCGCGCCGGTACGAACGGCGGCGAGATCTGCTACTCCGGCGACGTGCCCGGCCTGCGTACCTCCGGGACCCTGACCGGCGAGCACCTCTCCCACCGGGCGAAGCTCCGCTCGGAGGTACGGCCCCGGACCGGCGCGCTCTCCATCACGGACGCCACGCAGCACAACCTCCAGAACGTGAGCGTGGAGATCCCGACCGGCGTACTGACCGTCGTCACGGGCGTCGCCGGCTCGGGCAAGTCGTCCCTGATCCACGGCAACCTGCCGGGCCGCGAGGGGGTCGTCGTCGCCGACCAGTCCCCGATCCGCGGCTCGCGCCGCTCCAACCCGGCGACGTACACGGGTGTGCTGAACCCGATCCGTACCGCCTTCGCCAAGGCCAACGGCGTCAAGGCGGCACTCTTCAGCGCCAACTCGGAAGGCGCCTGCCCGAAGTGCAACGGCCTCGGGCTCGTCTACACCGACCTGGCGATGATGGCGGGCGTCGCCTCGGTCTGCGAGGAGTGCGAGGGGAAGCGGTTCACCGCGGAAGTCCTCTCCTACACGCTCGACGGCAAGAACATCCACGAGGTCCTGTCGATGTCGATCGAGGAGGCGTACGACTTCTTCACGGCCAAGGGCCAGGCACGCACGATCCTCGGCCGCCTGAAGGACGTCGGCCTCGGCTACCTCCGGCTCGGCCAGCCCCTCAACACCCTCTCGGGCGGCGAGCGCCAGCGCCTGAAGCTGGCGATCCACATGGCCGAGAAGGGCGCGGTCTACGTCCTGGACGAGCCGACGACGGGCCTCCACCTGGCCGACGTCGACCAGCTCCTCGCCCTCCTGGACCGCCTGGTCGAGGCCGGCAACACGGTCGTCGTCATCGAGCACCACCAGGCGGTCATGGCGCACGCCGACTGGCTCATCGACCTCGGCCCGGGCGCGGGCCACGACGGCGGCCGGATCGTCTTCGAGGGCACCCCGTCCGAACTGGTGGAGAAGGGCGACACGCTGACGGCACGGCACCTGCGGGAGTACGTGGGGGCGTGAGCCGGGGGGGGCCGGGGGCGAGGGCCGGGCTTCTTCCGAGGGCGCGGGGCCGGGGGCGAGGGCCAGGCCGCGGGCCGGGGGCGAGGGCCGGCGCGCGGGCCAAGGCGAGGGGCCGCAGGCCGTCCGTATCGCGAACGGCGGCGGCCGTCCGTCCTGCGAAACGCCCTGGACCCGCCCCTCCCCCACCCCGCACCATCACCCCCATGGCGACCTTTCTCCTCCTCCACGGCTTCCAGAACCACCGGCCGCCCGGCCACTGGCACCACTGGCTGGCCGGGCAGCTCGGTGAACGCGGGCACGAGGTCCGCTACCCCCAGCTCCCCGAGACGGACGCGCCCGTACTGGACGACTGGCTGGATGCCCTACGGGAGAACCTGCACCGCCCCGCCGACGGCGGCGAGTTCGTCGTCGTCGCCCACAGCCTGTCCGTGGTCCTCTGGCTGCACGCGGCGGCCCGCACCCCGGACGATCTGCCGGCCGACCGCGTCCTGCTCGTCGCCCCGCCGTCGCCCCACGTGACGGCGTCGATCCCGGAGATCGCCGCGTTCACGGAGGGACTGGACCCCGGCTCCGTACGACTCAAGGCGCCCACCCGGCTCGTGTACGCCACCGGGGACCCGTACTGCCCCGAGGGTGCCGACGTCCCCTACGGGATCCCGCTCGGCCTCGACATGGACGTCGTCCCGGGCGGAGCGCACTTCACCCCGGACGCGGGGTACGGGGAGTGGCCGTCCGTCCTCGCATGGTGCGAGAACCCGGCGACGCGCCTGGCACCCCCGTAGGGCCGGCCGGAACGTGCGTCACCCGGCCGGGGGAACGGATCACGGAAGCACCGCGTCCTCCCCCGCGGCTGCCTAGGCTGACGGGCCATGAGGTGGCTGAGCAGGGCGGCGGCGGTCGAGAACGCCGTCGTCGCCGGGCAGATGCGGAGCTTCTTCCGAGGCCTGTCCGCCGAGACCCGCAAGGATCCCCGACTGGTCGCCGCGGCGTACGGGAAGCACCTCTTCCACCGGCGCCGGCGCAGGCTCGTCGACGAGAAGCGGTTCGCCGCCTCCCGTTTCCACGTCGGCATCGGCGTCGGGGCCGACGACTTCTCCGACCTGACCAAGCGGGCCGTCCTCGTCTCGGACACCCTCCTGCTGTCCCACAACGGCGCGGGCGACCGCCACCACGTCAGGCAGCTCTCCCAGAGGTCCTCGTACATTCCCCAGACCGAGGAGGAGGAGCGCTCCCTCGTCCTGCCCACCGGGTCGGACACGACGGAAGACCTCTGGATGCACTGCCCGGACCCGGACCAGCTGGGCCGCTGGCTGCTCCAGACCGAACCGCTGCTGCGCACGGGCTGCGCCTGGTACCTGCCCACGTACTCGGTGTCCGGCCACACCACCCGCTACGGATACGTGGGTGACCCGATCGACCCCGTCTACGAGGGGCACTCCGACCCCGTCACCCACTCCCACGTGCCGAGCCTCCTCAACTTCGCGGCCAGAGGGCGCAGGGTCGTCGCGCAGAGCCACACCCCCGCCTCGGTCAGCCGGCTCGTCGTCCCGGTCGTCGAGGAACTGGAACTGCCCTTCCTCGAAGGCGTCTCCCTGGACACCTTCAGCGAGATCACCGTCGGGGAGTTCGACTCCTATCGTGCCTTTCGGGACCTGCTGCGCATGGAGACGGCCGGTATCGACAGCGCGCTCGACGCCGACGAGCGCCAGCTGGAGCTGATGAAGATCGGCCTCCGTATCCAGGACGGGGTCCGGGGCATGCAGTCCCAGATGAACCAGGTCCGCCGCAAGCGTGCCGTCGCCGTGACCGGTGCGGTCGTCGGCACGGTCACCGCGAGCCTCGTCGCCGTCTACGGCCCGGCCCTTCAGTCGGCGCTCACCGCCGTCGTCGGCGGGGCGGCCGGCGGCCTGTGGGGCGCGTTCCAGGCGGGTGCCGACAACAGCCCGCGTACCCTCCGCGAGAACGCCTGGTACTACGTCTGGACGCTCTCCCGCGCAGCCGACCGCAATCCGTGACCGTAACGGGTGACCGGCCGTGCGGCGCACCGGGCCGGGGGAGATCATCGGAGCATGACCACCGAGATCCACCTCGCCCAGCTGGCCGAAGCCGACGAACTCCTCGGCCGTTCCCCGCTCGCCGCGCTCGTCGGGATGCTGCTCGACCAGCAGGTGCCCATGGAGTGGGCGTTCTCCGGGCCGTACACGATCGCGCAGCGCCTCGGCACGGACGATCTCGACGCGGGGCAGATCGCCGCGTACGACCCCGAGGCGTTCGGCGAGCTGCTCTCCGCGAAGCCGGCCGTGCACCGCTACCCGGGGTCGATGGCCAAGCGGATCCAGCAGCTGTGCCAGTTCCTCGTCGACGAGTACGGCGGTGACGCCGAGGCCGTCTGGGCGGACGCGGCGACCGGCAAGGAGCTGCTGTCCCGGCTGAAGGCGCTGCCCGGGTTCGGGGCGCAGAAGGCGCAGATCTTCCTGGCGCTGCTCGGCAAGCAGTACGGCGTACGGCCCGAGGGCTGGCGGGAGGCGGCGGGCGCGTACGGCGACGAGGGTTCGTACCGTTCGGCCGCCGACATCACGGGGCCGGAGTCGCTGGCGAAGGTGCGGGCCTTCAAGCAGGAGACCAAGCGCGCGGCGAAGGCCGCCAAAGCGACGAAGGACCATAAATCTTCCGGGAATTGATCGTTCCGGATGTCAATCCTGCTAAATCCGACATGAATTGTGCTGAAGCTGTTCACAGGACGCACCGGAGATCGCTAACTTCCCCTTCAACCTCGTTCGCACCGGGAAGGACCTCTGTGAACGCATCCTCTCGCAGAGCCGCGGCCACCCTGGCCGCCGCCGCACTCGCCACCCCGCTCCTGCTGGCCTCCGCCTCTCCCGCCACCGCCACGGCCGACCCCGCGGCCAAGCCCGCGCGTGACGCCGCGCAGCTGGCGAAGAAGCTGGTCCGCGAGACCTCCGCGCAGGGCGCCTACCGGCACCTGGAGAAGTTCCAGGCCATAGCCGACTCGGCCGGCGGCAACCGCGCGGCCGGCACGCTCGGCCACGACGCCTCGGCGGCGTACGTGTACCAGCAGCTGAAGAAGGCCGGCTACAACGTCTCGTACCAGAAGTTCAGCTTCATCTACACCCAGACGCTGGCCGAGAAGGTGTCCGTACTCTCCCCGGCACCGCGCGACCTCGACATCTCGGCCATGACGTACACGAAGTCGACCCCGGTCGGCGGCATCAAGGCCGACCTCGTGGCCGCTCCCCTCGACGCGGACGGCACGCACGGCTGTGAGCCGGGCGACTTCGCCGCGGGCGCCTTCACCGGCAAGGTCGCGCTGATCAAGCGCGGCGCCTGCTCCTTCGCCGTCAAGCAGCAGAACGCGGCGGCGGCCGGCGCCGCGGGCGCGATCATCTACAACAACACCGCGGGCGTCCTCTCCGGCACCCTCGGCGACATGGCCTCCGCCAAGATCCCGACCGGCGGCATCACGCAGGCCGAGGGCGAGAAGCTCGCCGCCGACCTGGCCAAGGGCCCGGTGAACCTCTCCTTCGAGATCCGCCAGCTCCAGGAGAACCGTTCCACCAACAACGTCATCGCGGAGACGAAGGGCGGCAACGCCGCCAACACCGTGATGCTCGGCGCGCACCTCGACTCGGTGACCGCCGGACCCGGCATCAACGACAACGGCTCCGGCTCCGCGGGCCTGCTCCAGGCCGCCCTGGAGCTCGCCGAGTCGAAGGCCAAGGTCCGCAACAAGGTCCGCTTCGCCTGGTGGTCGGCGGAGGAGAACGGGCTGCTCGGCTCCGAGCACTACGTGGCGAACATGAGCGAGCTGGACAAGAAGGAAGTCAAGCTCTACCTCAACTTCGACATGATCGCCTCGCCCAACTACGGCCTGTTCGTCTACGACGGCGACAACTCCGACAACGTCGGCGCGGGCGCCGGCCCGGCGGGCTCGGCACAACTGGAGCGGGACATCACCGACTTCATGGACAAGCGCGGCCTCCCGCACGAGGGCACCGACTTCACGGGTCGCTCGGACTACGGCCCGTTCATCGAGATCGGCATCCCCTCCGGCGGCACGTTCACGGGCGCCGAGGGCATCAAGACGGCCGCGCAGGCGGCGAAGTTCGGCGGCGAGGCCGGGGTCGCGTACGACGTGAACTACCACGAGGCCGGCGACGACCTGTCGAACATCAACATGACGGCCTTCGACGCCAACATCGACGTCATCGCCAACGCCCTGGGCACCTACGCCCACGACATCAGCTCCCTCAAGCGACCGGTCACCACCGTCCCCACGGAGGGCGACGCCGGTAGCGGCGGCGGCCTGCACGACGGTCACGACCACGAGGTCACGGAGTAACAACTCCTCCGAAGGCGCACAGGTAGAAGGCCCGCTCCTCACCAGGGGGCGGGCCTTCGCGTGTCCGTGCCGTCCCCCTCTTGCGCCGCGCCTGCCGCCTGCGCCGCTCCTACCGTTTACTCCGCTCTACCGCCTGCGCCGCGCCGTGCCGAAGAGCGACCGCGAGATCTCCCGCCCCACCTGCGTCCCGATCGACCGCGCCAGCGACTTGAACATCCCGCTCCCCACCACCTGCTCCGCGAGCGACCGGTCCTCCTTCTTGGCGGCACGCGGCGCCTTGTCCGCGGCGGCACGCGTCGCCTTCTCCGCCTCCGCCTCCTCCGCCGCCCGCAGCGCCGCCGCCTCCGCCGCCCGCTGCTCCGCCGTCAGCTTCTCGTACGCCGACTCCCGGTCCACCGCCTCCGCGTACCGCCCCCAGAGCGGCGACCCCTTCACCGCCGCCTCCAGCGCGCCCGCGTCGACCGGCCCCATCAGCGACTCCGGCGCCCGCAGCCGCGTCGCCGCCACCGGCGTCGGCGCACCCGTCTCGCTCAGAACGGTGATCACCGCCTCGCCCGTACCGAGGCCGGTCAGGACCTCCTCCAGGTCGTAGGAGGAGTTCGGGAACGTCCGTACCGTCGCCTTCAGCGCCTTCGCGTCGTCCGGGGTGAACGCCCGCAGCGCGTGCTGCACCCGGTTGCCCAGCTGCGCGAGCACGTCCCCCGGCACGTCCTTCGGGGTCTGCGTCACGAAGAAGACGCCGACCCCCTTCGAGCGGATCAGCCTCACCGTCTGCGTGATCGACTCCAGGAACGCCTTCGACGCCCCGTTGAACAGCAGATGCGCCTCGTCGAAGAAGAACACCAGCTTCGGTTTCTCCAGGTCCCCGACCTCCGGCAGGTCCCCGTACAGATCCGCCAGCATCCACATCAGGAAGGTCGAGAAGAGCTGCGGCTTGTCCTGCACCGCCGCCAGCTCCAGCACGGAGACCATCCCCCGCCCGTCCGCCGCCGTCCGCAGGAACTCGGCCGTGTCGAACTCCGGCTCCCCGAAGAAGCCGCCCGCGCCCGCCTGTTCGAACGCCGTGATCGACCGCAGAATCACCCCGGCCGTCACCGTCGAGAGCCCGCCGATCCCCTTCAGCTCCGGCTTCCCCACGTCCGACACGAGAAAGGCCACCACCGCCCGCAGATCCTTCAGGTCCACCAGCTCCAGACCCTTCTGGTCCGCGTAGTGGAAGATCAGCCCGAGCGACTGCTCCTGCGTCTGGTTGAGCTGGAGCACCTTCGACAGCAGCACCGGCCCGAAGCTCGTCACCGTGGCCCGTACGGGAATGCCCGGACCCACGCCCCCGAGCCCGTAGAACTCGCACGGGAAGCCGGTCGCCGCCCACTCCTGCCCCACCTGCCCCGCCCGCTCCCTCACCTTCTCGCCGTCCGCGCCCGGCGCCGAGATCCCCGAGACGTCCCCCTTGATGTCGGCGAGGAAGACCGGCACGCCGTTCGCGGAGAGCTGCTCGGCGATCAGCTGGAGCGTCTTCGTCTTGCCGGTGCCGGTCGCGCCCGCCACGAGACCGTGCCGGTTGAGCATCGGAAGGGGGATACGGATGCGCGCGTCCGGGTGACATTCCCCGTCCCACAGCAGGGCGCCCAGTTCCAGCGCGGGCCCGGAGAAGGCGTACCCCGCCGCGATCTCGCCGGTCGGAGACTGCTCGCTCACGCTCATGACAGGACCCCTGGTTCCCGAATCATCCCGTTTTGCCCCAGCATCCCACCGGCTCCGCGTGGCTGCGCCGGGGACCGCTTGCCCGGTAGGCTTTCCGTGTGATCTTCAAGCGCATCGGACAAGGCCGGCCATATCCCGACCACGGCCGGGAAAGCACCCGGCAGTGGGCGGACGTCGCCCCGCGCCCGGTCCGCCTCGACCAGCTGGTCACCACCAAGGGCCAGCTGGATCTGGAGACGCTGCTCGCCGAGGACTCCACCTTCTACGGCGACCTCTTCGCGCACGTCGTGAAGTGGCGGGGCGACCTCTACCTCGAGGACGGGCTGCACCGCGCCGTGCGCGCGGCGCTCCAGCAGCGACAGGTGCTGCACGCCCGCGTCCTGGAGATGGACTGACCCCCCGGACGGCCGTCCACTGACCCTTTCGGGGGACTTCCCGCCCATCCGGACGCGATCACATGATCATCCAGTAGGCATCCTTGGGCAGCGGCATTACGCTGCGTCCATGAGCATGCTCACACCCCCCGGAATGGGCGGAAAGTACCGCATCACGGGGGACACCTACCCGCGCATGCGCCGCCCCCGCCGCCGCAGGATCGTCATGGCGGCCGGAGCCGCCGTGGTCGTACTCGGCGCCGCCGGGTGGGGCACGTTCCAGCTCGTCGACGTGTTCTCCGGCGGCAGCGGCGACACGAAGACCACCGCCGGCCGGGGCGGCGACTGCAAACCGGCCCCCAAGCCGACGGCCGCGCCCGTCGCCGCGCTGCCCAAACCCGCGCAGATCACCGTGAACGTCTACAACGCGACCCCGCGCAGCGGCCTGGCCAAGTCCACCGCCGACGAGCTCAAGAAGCGCGGCTTCGTCATCGGCAAGGTCGGCAACGCCCCCGCCGCGTACGACAAGAAGGTCCCCGGCGCGGCGATCCTGCTCGGCGCCCCCGGGGCCACCAAGGGCGCGTTCTCCGTCCTCGGGACGCAGCTCAAGGGCGCCGCGACGAAGACCGACGGCCGCGCGACGGCGGACCTGGACCTGATCATCGGTACGGCGTTCAAGAACCTGGACCCCAAAGCGACGGCGGACGCGGCCCTGGTCGCTCTGAACAAGCCCAGGCCCACGCCCGCCGCGAAGTGCTGACCAGCGACTAGTCGGCCGTGCCGTACATGCGGTCGCCCGCGTCACCGAGCCCCGGCACGATGTAGCCGTGCTCGTTGAGGCGCTCGTCGACCGAGGCCGTCACGACGGTCACCGGCGTGCCCGCCAGCTCGCGCTCCATGATCTCGACGCCCTCCGGGGCGGCGAGCAGCACGACGGCGGTGACGTCGTCCGCACCGCGCTTGATCAGCTCCCGGATCGCCGCGACGAGCGTGCCGCCGGTCGCCAGCATCGGGTCCAGGACGTACACCTGGCGGCCCGAGAGGTCCTCCGGCATCCGCGTCGCGTAGGTCGACGCCTCCAGCGTCTCCTCGTTGCGGATCATGCCGAGGAAACCGACCTCGGCGGTCGGGAGCAGCCGCACCATGCCGTCGAGCATGCCGAGACCGGCGCGGAGGATCGGGACCACCAGCGGCCGCGGGTACGACAGCTTCACGCCGGTCGTCGGCGTGACGGGGGTCTCGATGTCGACCTGCTCGGTGCGCACGTCCCTGGTGGCCTCGTAGGCGAGCAGGGTGACCAGCTCGTCGGCGAGCCGGCGGAAGGTCGGGGAGTCCGTGCGCTTGTCGCGCAGAGTGGTGAGCTTGTGGGCGACCAGCGGGTGATCGACGACGTGGAGACGCATGACCCCAACAGTAGCCCGCACTGGCATCAACCCACGCCCTGGAGGGAAGGTGGGGGCAAGGACCCAGTCGTGGGGTGGTGGCCCATGCCCGACCCGGAAGACCCGGCGAACATAGGAGGCGGTGACACGCCGCCCGAGACGGACGCGGAGCGCCGCAGGCGCCGCGCCCAGTTCCTGCGCGAGCTGCACGAGGCGAAGGCGCTGCGCGACCGCGTACAGCCCCGGCGCGCGCGGGCGGCCCGGATGCGCCAGGCCATGCGGATGCGGACCTTCCGCTGGTGACGGCGGCGGCGCCCGGCACCCCGTGTGCGCCGCCTGTGCGCCGGGGCCGTGCGCCGGGTTCGTACGCCGCCCGTCGGCGTGTCGATCAGACTGATGCACGACGCAAGAGCCGAAGACCTCTCCTGAAGCCGCTGTTTCTGCCACGATGCCGATTGGGCGGGGCATCAGGAGCGCGCCGCCGGATCGTCACACCTCTGATCAGTGGGAGAGTCACGGTGTACTTCGCCGCACTGCTCGCGCGCACCGAAGACGGGTGGGAAGCGAGCGACACAGAGCTCGACGACGTGGAGACCCTGTCGGATCTCATCGACCTGGCCCGCGAGGCCTCGGTCGACGACGACGTGGTGATCCTCTTCATCGAACAGGAGGACGCCTGGTTCGGCGTCCTCCGGATCGAGGGCGAGGACGACCCTCGCATCTACGTGTCGGACGGGGCGGCCGCCGCCCGCTCCTCGTACGGGGAGATCCTCACCAAGGAGATCCTCGGGGACGACCTGGACGACGCCGACACCCTGGAAGACCTGAACCTCGACGGCACCGAGGACGGCGAGCCGCTCGACCGGGACGACGAGGAGGACGAGGCGGTCGCGTCCGCCGACACCGTCCCCGCCGCGCCCGTCGGCGACCGGCTGATCCTCGCGGACCTCGGCATGTCCGAGAGCCAGCTGCAGGAGCTCGCGAGCGACGCGCTGGCGGAGATCGCGGACACCCTGGGCGCCGCGGAGGTTCTGGAGACCGTCCGCTAGTGACCGAAGCAGTACCCGACCTCGTCCCCGACTCCGTGCCGGACTGCGGGCCCGACCTCGTGACGACTGCGGTCCCGACCTCATGACCGACCCCGTCCCCGACTCCGTGACCGACCTGGTGACCGACTCCGAACCCGTGCCCGTACCCGATCCCGCATCCGTGCCCGACCCCGCACCCGCCGCCGATCCCGTACGGGATCCCTGGCGGGTGCCCATGCGGCGCGCGCTCGCCGAGGCCGACCTGGCCGCGCTGGCCGGTGACGTACCGGTCGGCGCGGTCGTGCTGTCCGCGGACGGCGCGGTCCTGGCCGTCGGGCACAACGAGCGCGAGGCGACCGGCGACCCGACCGCCCACGCCGAGGTCCTGGCCCTGCGCCGGGCCGCGGCGGCGACCGGGGAGTGGCGGCTGACCGGCTGCACGCTCGTCGTGACCCTGGAGCCCTGCGTGATGTGCGCCGGCGCGCTCGTGCAGTCCAGGGTCGAGCGGTTGGTGTTCGGCGCGCTCGACGAGAAGGCGGGCGCGGCCGGTTCGCTCTGGGACCTCGTACGGGACCGGCGGCTCAACCACCGTCCCGAGGTGGTCCAGGGCGTCCTCGGTGAGGAGTGCTCGGCGCAGCTCACGGCGTTCTTCCGGACCCGCTGACCGCCCCGTCGACCTGGGGATCGATACGGATTTCATCGCAGCGGCATGTTTGGGCTAAGCTCTCTCTCGGTAGCGTGTCCGAGCGGCCGAAGGAGCTCGCCTCGAAAGCGAGTGTGGCGCAAGTCACCGAGGGTTCAAATCCCTCCGCTACCGCTTCGATCGAAGGGCCCGGTGCATCGCACCGGGCCCTTCGGCGTATCCGTACTCCGTCCGTACGCCGGGCGCGCACGGACGGCGGAAGGCCCCGGTCACGCGTGTGCGGGCGGCCGGGGCCTTCTTCGCTGGACGGGGGGAGCGGCATCGGGGGGACAAGCCGCTCCCCCCGATGAGAACCGGTCCTGCAAGTCCAGCGCCGCAGTCAGGGGGAAGCTCGCGGCGCGGACCCCGCAGTGAGGGCCGGCTCCTCGGCCCGTCGGATTCCTGCCAGATCCGCCGGGCTCGACATCCATACTGCTCTGCCGTCACCCTTCCGGGGGGCGGCAAAAGGCCCCGATCTCCGGGCCCTTGGTCCATAAAGACCCGGTGAAGTGGCTGAAGTGGCTCGGTTAGACTCACGCGTCCACGCAGGGGCACAGACAGGGGAGGGCGCGGCAGATGGCGCAAGCGAAGAAGGTCGCGCTGTACGCGGTGGTGGTCTTCGTGCTGTACACGATCATCAATTCCCCCGACAGGGCCGCCGATCTCGTCCAGGTAGGGTTCGAGGGCATATCGTCCGCCGCACAGGGCGTCGGCGAGTTCATGACCGAACTCGTCAACTAGAACCACCGACGAGGAGTCCTGCTGTGATCCGCCATCTGGTCCTGTTCAAGCTCAACGAGGGCGTCGCGAAGGACGACCCTCGTGCCCTGGCCGCCGCCGCGGCGTTCGACGGGCTGGAGAAGGAGATCCCGGAGCTGGCGTTCTGGGAGTGCGGCTGGAACGTCAGTGCGCGCCCGATCGCGTACGACTTCGCCATCAACTCGGCCGTCGAGGACGCCGATGCGCTCCAGCGCTATCTGGAGCACCCCGCCCACCAGGCGGGCGTCGCCCTGTGGCGTGAGATCGCCACGTGGGTGATCGCGGACTACGCGTTCTAGAGCGCGCCCGTTCACTTTCCGGAAGGCCCCCCGCCGTCATGGCGGGGGGCCTTCCTGGTGTCCGCGTCCGTCGCGACGCCGTCAACACGTTGCTATGCGGTGCTTGCACACAGTGGACATGTCTTGTGATGCTATGACCGCTTTTGACGGATGAGTTGACCGTAGTTGACCAGCAAAAGGGGTGGCGTGAACGTGCCGGCCAGTACAGCGCCTCAAGTCCCGCCCCAGAACGAGGCCGGCGGTCCGGACGCCGCGCGCCCTCGGCCGGAGAACCACAGGCCTCAGTCCCACCAGCCCCAGCCCCACCAGCCCCAGCCCCACCGGCCCCAGAGCACCCGACCCCAGAGCACCCGGGGCGCCGACACCCGCGCGTTGACGCAAGTGCTCTTCGGACAGCTCAAGGAGCTTGAGCCGGGCACCCCCGAACACGACCGCGTACGCGGGGCGCTGATCGAGGCCAACCTCCCCCTCGTGCGGTACGCGGCGGCCCGCTTCCGCTCCCGCAACGAGCCGATGGAGGACGTCGTCCAGGTCGGCACCATCGGCCTCATCAACGCCATCGACCGCTTCGACCCCGACCGGGGCGTGCAGTTCCCGACCTTCGCGATGCCCACCGTCGTCGGCGAGATCAAGCGGTACTTCCGCGACAACGTTCGCACCGTGCACGTGCCCCGCCGGCTCCACGAGCTCTGGGTCCAGGTCAACGGCGCCACCGAGGACCTCACCACGGCCCACGGCCGCTCCCCCACCACCGCCGAGATCGCCGAACGCCTGAAGATCGGCGAGGACGAGGTACTGGCCTGCATCGAGGCCGGACGCTCGTACCACGCCACCTCCCTGGAGGCGGCCCAGGAAGGCGACGGACTGCCCGGACTCCTCGACCGGCTCGGCTACGAGGACCCGGCGCTCGCCGGGGTCGAACACCGCGATCTCGTACGGCACCTGCTCGTACAGCTGCCCGAGCGCGAGCAGCGGATCCTGATGCTCCGCTACTACAGCAACCTGACGCAGTCCCAGATCAGCCAGGAACTCGGCGTCTCCCAGATGCATGTGTCAAGGCTCCTCGCCCGCAGCTTCGCCCGATTGAGATCCGCAAACAGGATCGAGGCGTAGCTGAAACGGGTAGACCGGTTCGGAGCAGTCCTGACGGGATTTCCGCCGCCCCAAATGCCGTACACCCCTTGTTTCCTGCGGATATTCACCCACGCCATGTCGACAAGTCACTACAGCGTGTTGCCGACATGTGACATTCTGCTGGAACCGCGTTTGCCGCAGCCCCGCCTCCGGTATTCAGGTGGAGGCTGCGTTCCTCCGATGGTCGTGGCCGCCGCGACCGTCCGCGACCTCAAGGGGGTGGCATGTCCGCAGAACAGGGCAGCTCGAAGGTGCTCACGCTCACGCCCGCGGCGACGCCGGTATCGATGCCCGTGTCGATGCCCGTCCAGCCGTCGGCCGAGACCGTCGAGGCCCCCGCGCCGATCGTCGTCACGCCGGAAGCCATCGACACCCGCACGCTCTCCCGCTCCCTCTTCCTGCGGCTGCGCGCCCTGGACGACGAAGGCGCCGCCGCGGACAGCCCCGAGCGGACGTACGTCCGCGACACCCTCATCGAGCTGAACCTGCCGCTCGTGCGGTACGCGGCGGCCCGCTTCCGCTCCCGAAACGAGCCGATGGAGGACATCGTCCAGGTCGGCACCATCGGCCTGATCAAGGCGATCGACCGCTTCGACTGCGAACGGGGCGTGGAATTCCCGACGTTCGCGATGCCGACCGTCGTCGGCGAGATCAAGCGCTTCTTCCGTG
The DNA here is from genome assembly GCF_053609105.1 of Streptomyces sp. NPDC054975. NCBI lineage: Bacteria > Bacillati > Actinomycetota > Actinomycetes > Kitasatosporales > Streptomycetaceae > Streptomyces > Streptomyces sp. NPDC054975. The sequence goes on along the minus strand of NZ_JBSGWV010000031.1, from coordinate 6,077 downwards.
ACACCTCGTGGTCGGTGCGCGTCCCGCGCCGCCTCCAGGAGCTCCGCCTCGCCCTCACGAAGGCCAGCGACGAACTGGCCCAGAAGCTCGACCGCTCCCCGACCGTCCCCGAACTCGCCGCCGTGCTCGGGGTGTCGGAGGAGGACGTCGTCGACGGCCTCGCCGTCGGCAACGCGTACACCGCCTCCTCGCTCGACTCCCCCTCCCCTGAGGACGACGGCGGCGAAGGCTCCCTCGCCGACCGGCTCGGCTACGAGGACACGGCTCTGGAGGGCGTCGAATACCGCGAGTCCCTCAAGCCCCTTCTCGCCAAACTCCCGCCCCGCGAGCGGCAGATCATCATGCTCCGCTTCTTCGCCAACATGACCCAGTCGCAGATCGGCGAAGAGGTCGGCATCTCCCAGATGCACGTCTCGCGCCTCCTGACGCGGACGCTGGCGCAGCTGCGACAGGGCCTGATCGCGGACTGAAATCCACAACTCCCGTTCCCAACTGACGCTACGTCAGCAACACTGGTCTCCATGCGGCGACGACAGGGCCCCCTTCTGACAGTGGTCGCGCTCTGCCTCGGCGGAGCGCTGACCGCGTGCGGCACCGGCGACGACGAGGGCTACGCGGCGGTCGGCGCGGGCGCGCCCCCCAAGGACGCGGTCGCGCCGTCGGGATCGGTCACGCTGGTCCCGCTGGACGGCACGGGCCCGTCCCCGTCCGCGAGCGGCACGACGTCGAGCACGTCGTCGCCGTCACCACGACCACCCGGCACGACACCGGCACCGCCGGGCGGCGCCGGTACGGGGAGCGACTCGGGCAGCGGTACGGGTAGCGGTACCGACGGCGGTACGGGTACGAGTGCACCCGGCCGCACGCCACCAGACCCGCCCCCAGCCACGACCCCGCCCCGCACGGCAACCGCTCCACCCCCGGGCACGACCACACCACCCCCACCCACGACCCCTGCCCCTCCGGCAACCCCCGCGACGCTGACGCTCTCGGCCCCGGTGCTCACGGACGCGGACAAGCGCTGGTGCGAGCGCGTCACGGTCACCTTCCGCAACACGGGCGGCACGGCGGCCACGTCGGGCACGGTCACCTTCGCGACGCACATCATCGGCGCGCTGGGGGTCGACTGGGCGACGATCGAATCGGCCCAACCGCTGCCGACGCCCATCGCCCCGGGGACGGCGCGGACGCACACGTACACCGTCTGCGTGGACTCCTGGCGGGTGCCGCTCGGCATGCGCGTCGACACGCAGAAGGTCACGGCGACGTGGAACGAATGACCCTCGGTCCGACGCCGACGCCTCGTGGGCGCTCCGTCGTCGCACGCCCCACCGCCCTGCCACCGGTCTAGAGTCCTCGGCGTGCCCGATCTCTCCCACCTCGCCGCCGTCCGGGAGTCGTACGACACCGTGGCCGCCGCCTATGTCGACCTCGTCCCCTCCCCGGCTCAGCTGGATGCGCTGTCGCGCGGGATGTTGGACGCCTTCGCCGAGGTCGTGGGGACGGCTGGGCTCGGACCCGTCGCGGACGTGGGGTGCGGGCCCGGAAAGGTGACGGCCTACCTGGCCGAGCGGGGAGTGACGGACGTGTTCGGGCTCGATCTGTCGTCGGCGATGGTCGGGCAGGCCCGTCAGGCGTATCCGTACCTGCGCTTCACCGTCGGCTCGATGACCGCTCTGCCGGTCCGGGACGGATCGCTCGGCGGCATTCTGGCCTACTACTCCACCCACCACACGCACCCGGCGGCGCTGCCGGTCGTGTTCGGTGAGTTCCGCCGCGCGCTCGCGCCCGGAGGCCATCTGATGCTCGCCGGCCATGTGGGGGCGGGGGAGCACTTCCGGCCGACAGAGGCCTACGGCGGCCTTCCGGTGTCGTACACGTCGTACCTTCTACCGCCCGACCAACTCGCCGAAGTCCTCGACGCTGCCCGGCTGCTGGTGACCGCACGGCTGACAGAGGCCCCCGCCGAAGGCGCCACCAGGACCTTCGCCACGTTCCTCGCCCAGCGCCCTGGGGGGTCCGGGGGCGCCTCAACTCTCCTGCGAGTGAACGCAACTGCCCCGAACCAGGGGTAACTCCGCATGACCGGCTGACATTTCGGACTTACCCGCGCGTGGGCGCGACTTCGGGCAGTTGCGTTCGCGGGCGCGGGGCGCGGGGCGCAGGCGCGGGCGCGGGGCGCAGGCGGGCGCCGGTTGGCATCGGCCCCGGCCGCCCTCCGGTCGCCACACTCGGAACGAGGGCGGTCGAGCCAGAAGCCCACGAGGCCCTGTGCCGCGACCGCCCTGGAAACCAGAAGCCCACGAGGGCCCCGTCCCGCGAAGCCCGTCAGCCCAGGGCCAGCCAGGCCACGGCCCCCAGGACGGCGATCGCGGCGATCACGCCGACGATGAGGCCCACGCGGGGCCCGGAGGACTGGGGAGCCTGCGCCTGACGGCCGCCGCCCTGCGGGGCGCCCTCGTCGACGAAGGCGCGGAACATCTGGGTGCTGCCGGCGGGGTCGTAGTTGCCCTCGGGGCCGGAGCCCTGGCCGTACGGTGCTTGGGGGTTGTGTGCCATGAGCCTGGACCCTAGCGAACCCCGGGTGAACCGCCCAAGCCCCGGCCGCACCGCGACCGCTTCCGGCACCGATCCAGCACGGATCGGCCACCGATCCCCCCGCCGGTCTCCGCACCCCAGCCCCAGCCCCCAGCCCCCAGCCCTCAACCTTCACCTTTGCCGATTCTTTAGCGCGGTTTGACCGATTTAGTTTGCCTGGAGCAACCATCCATCTCTATGGTTGCCCTAAGCAACAAGATGTGTGACGTCGATGAGGTCGTGTGGTGGACAAGCCGAACCGGTACGAGAACCTCGCCCGTCAGGTCAGCGCCATCGGCGCGGTCAAACGCGGCATGGCCCGGTCACTCCCGGCCGACTGCCCGAGCGGGTCAGCCATCGTCCTCGCCCTGCTCAAGCGGAACGGGGACATGCGGATGAGCCGGATGTCCGAGCTCATGGCCGTCGACATGTCCGTCAGCAGCCGCCACGTCTCCCACACCGTCGAGCGCGGCTGGGTCGAACGGCTTCCCGACCCCGCCGACAAGCGCTCCCGCATCCTGCACCTCACCGCCGAGGGCAGGGCGAAGCTGGACGAACTCGACCGCAGGCTGACGGTGATGCTCACCCGCAACCTCGCGGACTGGTCCGACGACGACGTCGAACTCCTCACCAACCTCCTGGCCCGTCTCCGCGACTCCTTCGGCGACTGCCGGGCCCACCACGCGTAGCGACGCACGCAGGCCCCGCCTCGCAACCCGCCTCGCAACCTCCGCGTAAAAGACCGCCCGCGAAACGAACCGCCCGCCAAGCACCCCCGCGTAAAGCAAAGGACGTTCATGGCCACGACCACCCCCGCCCCGTCGAAACAGGCGGGCGGCCACCCCACCGACGGTGCGCCCATGTCGCACCGTCAGATCATGGAGGCGCTCTCCGGACTGCTGCTCGGCATGTTCGTCGCCATCCTGTCCTCGACGATCGTCTCCAACGCCCTGCCGGAGATCATCAAGGACCTCGGCGGCGGCCAGTCCGCGTACACCTGGGTCGTCACCGCCGCGCTTCTCTCGATGACCGCGACCACCCCCCTCTGGGGCAAGCTCGCGGACCTCTTCTCCAAGAAGCTGCTGGTCCAGATAGCCCTGATCATCTACGTCGCAGGCTCGGTCGTCGCCGGTCTCTCCCAGAACACCGGCATGCTCATCGCCTGCCGTGTCGTCCAGGGCATCGGCGTGGGCGGTCTGACCGCCCTCTCCCAGATCATCCTGGCCGCGATGATCGCCCCGCGTGAGCGCGGCCGGTACAGCGGCTACCTCGGCGCGACCTTCGCCGTCGCCACCGTGGGCGGCCCGCTGATCGGCGGCGTCATCACCGACACCGACTGGCTCGGCTGGCGCTGGTGCTTCTACGTCGGCGTGCCGTTCGCGCTGCTCGCGCTCATCGTCCTCCAGCGGACCCTGAAGCTCCCGGTCGTGAAGCGCAAGGTCAAGGTCGACTGGGCGGGCGCGTTCATGATCAGCGCTGCCGTGTCGCTCCTCCTCATCTGGGTGACCTTCGCGGGTGACAAGTACGACTGGATGTCCTGGCAGACGGCCGTCATGGTCGGCGGTTCCGTCATCCTCGGCGCGCTCTTCCTCCTCATCGAGAGCAAGGCGAGCGAGCCGATCATCCCGCTCCGTCTCTTCCGCAACCGCACCATCACCCTCGCCTCGCTCGCCTCGCTCTTCGTGGGTGTCGCGATGTTCGCCGGGACGGTCTTCTTCAGCCAGTTCTTCCAGCTGGCCCGGAACGAGTCGCCGACGATGTCCGGCGTCCTCACCATCCCGATGATCGCCGGTCTGTTCGTCTCCTCGACCGTCTCCGGCATGATCATCACCAAGACCGGCCGGTGGAAGGCCTGGCTGGTCAGCGGCGGTGCCCTGACCACCGGTGGCCTCGGCCTCCTCGGCACGATCCGCTACGACACGGCCTACTGGCACATCGCGCTCTTCATGGCCGTCATGGGTCTCGGCCTCGGGATGATGATGCAGAACCTGGTGCTCTGCACGCAGAACCAGGTGGCCCCCGCCGACCTCGGTGTCGCCTCCTCCGTCGTCACCTTCTTCCGCTCCCTCGGCGGTGCGATCGGTGTCTCGGCGCTCGGCGCGGTGCTCGGCAACCGGGTCACGCACTACGTCCAGGACGGCATGGCCGCGCTCGGTCGGAAGGCCGCTGCGGCGATGGGCCAGGGCGGCGGGGCGGGCTCCGGCTCGATCCCGGACATGGACAAGCTGCCGGCCCCGATCCGTACGGTCATGGAGGGCGCGTACGGACACGGTGTCGCGGACGTCTTCCTCTACTCGGCGCCGTTCGCGCTGCTCGCCTTCGTGGTGACGCTCTTCATCAAGGAGGTCGCCCTGAAGAGCAACAGCACCGGCAGCAACAGCAACAGCACCAGCACCAGCACCACCAAGGAGAGCTGAAAAGACTCCCGGCCGCGCTTCGAGCGGAGGCGCGGCCGGGGTGGGTACGGAGCGGCGGGCAGGGGACGGCCCGCCGCTCCGTCATTGCTACGTCTCCCGCGCCACCATCGCCTCGATGCCCGCGACGAGCACATCCAGGGCGTAGTCGAAGTCGCGATCCCAGATCTCGCTGACGCTGCCGTGCGAGGCCCGTTCGTCGAGGATCTCCGCAATCGGTTCGAGCGCCTCGACGAACTGCGGGTCGTCGCGGAAGGCCTTGATCGACTCTCCGTAGAAGTCGTCCTGCGACATGCCGGCCTCGGCCGCCCGGCGCTCGAACTGGGCCTCGATCGTCCCGTACCCGTACACGAACTGGAAGATCGCCGACATCGCGCTCGGCTGCCGGTTCAGCGACAGGCCCGTGTCCCGGACGGCCTCCTGGATCTTGGAGCCGACGGCGATCGCGTGCGGGCCGATGTTCAGGTACTGGCCCGCGCACGGTGACATCCACGGGTGGCGCACCAGCATGCGCCGGTAGTCCAGGGCGAGGACGCGGACCCTGTTCTGCCAGGCCCCGGCCGCGTCGACCGCGTCGAGGTCGATCTCGCCGTAGACGGTGTCGATGGCGAACTCGAGGATGTCGTCCTTGGTGTCCACGTACCAGTACAGGGACATCGCCGTGACGCCCAGTTCGGCCGCCAGCTTGCGCATGGAGAGGCCTGCCAGGCCGTCCTCGTCCAGCATCCGGATCGAGGACGTCACGATCCGTTCGCGGTCGAGGCCGGCCGGGCCGCCTCCGTTCTTGCGCGGGGTGCGCTGCTCCAGCCACACACTGGAACGCGCCGGGTTCTTGGCCCGGTCGGCGGCCTTGACCATCGCGTTCCTCCGTGTGTTCACGTTCAGCGGTCCGCCACCATGCTATTCAGCCGCCGCCTTCTCCCCGGACCCCGCAGCGCGCTTCTCCGACCGCTCCGCCCGCTTGAGCAGTGCCGCCGCCACCACACCACCGACGAAGACGGCGATGGCGCCGACCAGCTGGCTGGTCTGGAGCCCGGACGCGAAGGCGTCCGAGATCTCCGCGCGTTCGGCGTCGCTGCCGGCGGC
>NZ_JBSGWV010000030.1:72469-76286 GCF_053609105.1 Streptomyces sp. NPDC054975 | reverse complement strand
TTTGTTTAAAAGAGACTGGGGCCCGGGACCGTTGTCAGGTCCCGGGCCCTTCCCCGTACGCGCGGTCGCCCTCAGCTCTTCGGCGCGCCCTCGTCGCGGCGGACCGAGAGGAGGTCCTCCAGCTGCTCCTCGCGGGCCTGGGCGGCCACGAAGAGAAGCTCGTCGCCGGCCTCCAGCGTCTCCTCCGGGCTCGGCGTCAGGACCCGCGAACCGCGGATGATCGTCACCAGGGAGGTGTCCTGAGGCCAGGCCACGTCGCCCACCGCCGTGCCCGCGACCGCAGACTCCGGCGGGAGCGTCAGCTCCACCAGGTTCGCGTCGCCGTGGCTGAAGCGGAGCAGCCGGACCAGGTCGCCGACGCTCACCGCCTCCTCCACCAGGGCCGACATCAGACGCGGCGTCGAGACGGCGACGTCCACGCCCCACGACTCGTTGAAGAGCCACTCGTTCTTCGGGTTGTTCACCCGGGCGACCACACGCGGCACGCCGTACTCGGTCTTCGCGAGCAGCGAGACGACCAGGTTCACCTTGTCGTCGCCGGTGGCCGCGATGACCACGTTGCAGCGCTGCAGCGCCGCCTCGTCCAGCGAGGTGATCTCGCAGGCGTCGGCCAGCAGCCACTCCGCCTGAGGCACCCGCTCCACCGAGATGGCGGTGGGCGCCTTGTCGATCAGCAGGATCTCGTGGCCGTTCTCCAGGAGCTCGCCCGCGATGGAACGGCCCACCGCACCCGCGCCCGCGATTGCGACACGCATCAGTGACCGCCCTCCTCAGGACCCTCGGCGAAGGCCGCCTCGACCTTCGCGATCTCGTCCGTGCGCATCATCACGTGCACGAGGTCGCCCTCCTGCAACACCGTCTGCGAGGACGGGATGACAGCCTCGCCCAGTCGGGTGAGGAACGCCACGCGCACACCGGTCTCGTCCTGCAGCTTGCTGATCTTGTGGCCGATCCACGCCGCGGAGGTGTGCACCTCCGCCAGCTGCACGCCACCGCTCGGGTCGCTCCACAGCGGCTCGGCGCCGGACGGCAGCAGCCGCCGCAGCATCTGGTCGGCGGTCCAGCGGACCGTCGCGACCGTCGGGATGCCGAGCCGCTGGTAGACCTCGGCGCGCCGGGGGTCGTAGATGCGGGCCGCCACGTTCTCGATGCCGAACATCTCGCGCGCGACCCGCGCCGCGATGATGTTCGAGTTGTCTCCGCTGCTCACGGCGGCGAAGGCACCGGCCTCCTCGATCCCCGCCTCACGCAGCGTGTCCTGGTCGAAGCCGACGCCCGTGACACGGCGCCCGCCGAAACCGGAGCCGAGGCGGCGGAAAGCCGTCGGGTCCTGGTCCACGACCGCGACGGTGTGCCCCTGCTGCTCCAGGGTCTGCGCGAGAGCGGCTCCCACTCGCCCGCAGCCCATGATGACGATGTGCACGTCCCCTTACCCCGCACTCCTGATCGCCTTGCTGACCTGCGAAAACACCCTGCTCACAACTTTCCTCACCCGACTGGCCCGGGCCGTGGCGGACAGCGCCCTGCCGTGCTGCCCGATCCGAGCTTATGCGGCAACGCCGAACGGGACCGCATCCGAGGTACCGGGCAGGGAGATTCCGTGCGGATTGGGGGTCGCGGTGAGCATGGCCGTTTTCGAACGCTTACGATCCTCTCCGTGTCCAAACTGACCGACCTGCCCAAACGGATCTTGATCGGACGGGCTCTGCGGAGCGACAAGCTCGGAGAGACTCTGCTCCCCAAGCGCATCGCCCTCCCCGTCTTCGCCTCCGACCCGCTGTCCTCGGTGGCGTACGCACCCGGTGAGGTGCTGCTCGTCCTCTCGATCGCGGGTCTGTCGGCCTACCACTTCAGTCCGTGGATCGCGCTGGCCGTCGTCGTGCTGATGTTCACGGTCGTCGCCTCCTACCGGCAGAACGTGCACGCCTATCCGAGCGGCGGCGGCGACTACGAGGTCGCCAACACCAACCTCGGCCCGAAGGCCGGCCTGACCGTCGCCAGCGCCCTGCTCGTCGACTACGTCCTGACGGTCGCCGTTTCGATCTCCTCCGGAATCGAGAACCTCGGCTCCGCCATCCCGTTCGTCGTCGAGCACAAGGTCCTCTGCGCGGTCGGCGTCATCCTGCTGCTGACGCTGATGAACCTGCGCGGGGTGAAGGAGTCGGGCAGCCTCTTCGCCATCCCGACGTACGTCTTCGTCGCCGGGGTCTTCATCATGATCGCCTGGGGCGCGTACAAGGGCATCGTCCTCGACGACACCATGAAGGCGCCCACCGCCGACTTCGAGATCAAGCCCGAGCACCAGGGCCTGGCCGGCTTCGCGCTGGTCTTCCTGCTGCTGCGCGCCTTCTCCTCCGGCTGTGCCGCGCTCACCGGCGTCGAGGCGATCTCCAACGGCGTCCCCGCCTTCCGCAAGCCGAAGTCGAAGAACGCGGCGACCACGCTGCTGCTCATGGGCGGCCTGGCCGTCACCATGTTCTGCGGCATCATCTTCCTGGCGATGGCCACCGATGTACGGATGGCCGAGAACCCGGCCCACGACCTGCTCCTCAACGGGCAGCCGGTCGGCGAGAGCTACGTCCAGGACCCGGTCATCTCCCAGGTCGCCGCCGCCGTCTTCGGCGACGGGACGTTCTTCTTCGTCCTCCTCGCCGCGGCCACGGCGCTCGTCCTCTTCCTGGCCGCCAACACGGCGTACAACGGCTTCCCGCTCCTCGGCTCGATCCTCGCCCAGGACCGGTACCTGCCGCGCCAGCTGCACACCCGCGGCGACCGGCTCACCTTCTCCAACGGCATCGTGCTCCTCGCCGGAGCCGCCATGCTGCTGGTGTGGGTCTACGGGGCCGACTCGACGAAGCTGATCCAGCTGTACATCGTCGGCGTCTTCGTCTCCTTCACCCTCAGCCAGACCGGCATGGTCCGGCACTGGAACCGGCACCTGAAGACCGAGAAGGACCCGGCCAAGCGCCGCCACATGATCCGCTCCCGCGCGATCAACACCTTCGGCGCCTTCTTCACCGGCCTGGTCCTCGTCGTCGTCCTCGCGACCAAGTTCACGCACGGCGCCTGGGTGGCGCTGCTCGGCATGGTCATCTTCTACGGGACGATGTCGGCGATCCGGCGGCACTACGACTCGGTGGCGGAGGAGATCGCGGCGGCCGAGGAGCGCCCCGACGAGTACGTCCGCCCCTCCCGCGTCCGCTCCGTCGTCCTCGTCTCCAAGCTGCACAAGCCGACGCTGCGCGCCCTCGCGTACGCGAAGCTGCTGCACGCCCACGAGCTGGAGGCGCTGAGCGTCAACGTCGACCCGGCCGAGACCAAGGCGCTGCGCGAGGAGTGGGACCGGCGCGGGATCAACGTACCGCTCAAGATCCTCGACTCGCCGTACCGCGAGATCACCCGGCCCGTCATCGAGTACGTGAAGAACATCCGCCGCGAGAGCCCGCGGGACGCCGTCTCGGTCTACATCCCCGAGTACGTCGTCGGCCACTGGTACGAGCACCTGCTGCACAACCAGAGCGCCCTGAGGCTCAAGGGCCGCCTGCTCTTCACCCCGGGTGTGATGGTCACCTCGGTCCCGTACCAGCTCCAGTCGTCCGAGGCCGCGAGGAAGCGGGCCAGGAAGCGGCAGGACTGGAACGCGCCGGGATCGGTGCGCCGCGGTCCGGTCGAGAAGCGCCCGAAGGAACCGGCCGGAAAGGGCACGTAGACTGGTGGGGGGGGGCCCGCCGGCCCCCCCCCCCCCACATAGTGGTGGTGAAGCCCAAAAAGAAAAAGCACCACAAAAAAAGATTGTTGGGGGGGTGTTAGAGGTTGG